>JBALWS010000111.1:0-14960 GCA_036960405.1 Halopseudomonas sp.
ACTTGATCGGGGTACCCAGGGCTGGCAGGTGAGAGCCAAAAGCGATAGGCGTTTTAAGCAGGGTCTTTTCAGCGGCGCTGGCGGGCAAAGTCGCTGAGATAGCGGCGGTCATGGCTACAGCGGTGACGGCAGTACGAGCAAACTTTCTCATGGTGGGTCCTCGAGAGTTCATTGTTGTTATAAGTCTCAGACTTGGGTTAAGTCGAGTGGTAAATTGGTAATACCAATATCTGCTTGGGCTTGTTACCCTAGTTTTGAACCGCCTAGGCTGTCAAGCTAAAGCGCTGATAATTGATTAAACTTTAGTCTAGTGCTGGTGTAACTGTATGTAATTAATGATAAATAATTAACATGTTTTTAATTGAAGAATATTCAATTAGAGATGATGGTAATGGTTTTGGTGGGCTTTGCATAATTTTGCATCCGTGCTATAAATGACCGATCAGGAATTGGTAATACCAATGGTTAGAGATTGTTTCGATGAATTATAGACGAGTTAAGCAGCCCAAGATTTCCGATGTCATCATGGATGAGTTGGAGAGCATGATTCTCGAGGGTAGCTTAAAGCCGGGGCAAAAATTACCGTCAGAGCGAACCCTGGCGGTGCAGTTTGAAGTGTCTCGGCCTTCTTTGCGCGAGGCGGTGCAGAAGCTGGTGGCAAAGGGGTTATTGACCAGCCGACAGGGTGGAGGCACCTATGTATCGGAAACCCTTGATGACGGTTATTCCGACCCGCTGTTAACGCTATTTTCATCCCATCCCGAGGCTCAGGCCGATCTATTGGAGTTTCGTCACGCCCTAGAGGGGGTGGCGGCCTACTATGCGGCGCTACGTAGCACCGAGGCAGATCGTAAAGCGATTCGTAACATATACGATGAGTTGGAGGCGTTTCATGAGTCCAAGGCTTTTGTTGAGGAAGTTAAGGCTGATGTGGAGTTTCATCTGCGGATAGCTGAGGCGTCGCACAATGTGGTGTTGCTGCATACCATGCGGGCACTGTTGGGGCTGGTCGAGAAGAACATCATGAATAACCTTGAGCATATTTATCCGCAGCGCGGTCATCGGTCCAAGATCCACGGCCAGCATAAAGAGCTGATGGAGGCTATTTTTGATGGCAAGCCAGAGTTGGCTCGCCAGGCCGCCCATGCTCATCTTGCTTATGTTGAAGAGGTGGTGTCTGACTACGGTAAGGAGGAGGCCAGGCAGGAGCGCTCGCGTAGGCGTTCAGAACTGGGTAGCTCGTAATTTTGTATCGCATCTGTATTCCAGGGTCTTTTGTTGAGATTTTTAGGTAGGTGTTTCTATGTAGTTTTACTACCTAAAGTGCTTTTGTAGCCTGTTTATTGATTGTTTTATAGACAAAGAGCGGTTGTTTTTGTAGTATCCCTACACCTTTTTTAGGGGGCAGAAATGCTGCGTTGCAGCGGGAATGCTGGCCCGGCTTTATCTAGGCTTAACGGCTTACTGGCTCGATGCTTGTTAATACCAGCAGACAGCCTTTTTTATGGAGATCACACTAGTGCTAGACGAAAGAATCGAAGATATCGATCCCATCGAAACTCAAGAGTGGCTTGATGCTCTTGAATCTGTTGCCAAGAATGAAGGTTCTGATCGAGCCAAATATTTGTTGGCGAAACTGGGCGACAAGGCGCGTGAAATCGGCGCCTCGGTTAGCAATTCGGTTACTACGCCATACTGCAACACGATCACTGCTAAAGATGAACCGACGTTGCCAGGCGATCTATTTATGGAGCGTCGTATCCGCTCGCTAATTCGCTGGAATGCGATGGCAATGGTCATGCGTGCCAACGACAACGATGATGGCCTAGGCGGGCACATCGCTAGCTTCTCATCTTCTGCCACCTTGTACGATATCGGTTTTAACCACTTCTTCCGTGGGCCTGAGGGTGAGCAAGAAGGTGACCTGGTCTTTTTCCAAGGTCATATCGCTCCCGGTATTTATGCCCGTGCTTACCTTGAAGGTCGGTTGACCGAAGAGCAGATGGATAACTATCGCCGTGAAGTTGATGGCAACGGACTCTCTTCTTACCCGCACCCTTGGTTGATGCCTGACTTCTGGCAGTTCCCGACCGTATCGATGGGATTGGGGCCGATCCAAGCTATCTATCAAGCACACGTGATGCGTTACCTGTCTGCACGCGAGATGATCGATCGTGGTGACCGTAAAGTTTGGGCATTCCTCGGCGACGGTGAGTGTGATGAGCCGGAATCTTTGGGTGCTATCGCGCTGGCCGGTCGTGAGAATCTAGAAAACCTGATCTTCGTGATTAACTGTAACCTGCAGCGCTTGGACGGTCCTGTTCGCGGTAACGGCAAGGTTGTGCAGGAGCTCGAGGGTGAATTCCGTGGCGCTGGCTGGAATGTTATCAAGGTGCTTTGGGGGCGTCATTGGGATCAGCTGTTTGAGAAGGATACCAAAGGTCTGCTGATTAAGCGGATGAATGAGATCTGTGACGGCGAGCTGCAGAACTGTAAGGCCAACGGTGGGGCTTACACCCGTGAGCACTTCTTCGGCACCTCTCCTGAGTTGTTGGAGCTGGTTAAGGATATGTCCGATGAGGACATCATGAACCTGAACCGTGGTGGTCACGATCCGTACAAGGTTTACGCGGCCTACAACGAGGCGGTTAACCATAAAGGTCAGCCTACCGTTATCTTGGCGCAGACTGTTAAGGGTTACGGCACCGGTAAATCGG
The DNA here is from genome assembly GCA_036960405.1 of Halopseudomonas sp. Lineage (GTDB taxonomy): Bacteria > Pseudomonadota > Gammaproteobacteria > Pseudomonadales > Balneatricaceae > Motiliproteus. The sequence continues at coordinate 2,718 of JBALWS010000111.1, forward strand.
GCGAAGCCAAGAACGCATCTCACTCAATGAAGAAAGTGGCGATGGATGATTTGGTCGATTTCCGTGACCGTTTCAACATTCCGCTGGACGATGAACAGCTCCAGACGACACCTTACTACCGCCCTGCACCGGACAGCCCCGAACTGAAGTACATGATGGGCCGTCGTGAGAAGCTGGGTGGTGTGTATCCGCAGCGTCGTAATGATTTTGAAGCGCTGCAGATTCCTAGCTTGGAAGATCTGGGTGGTCAGCTCAAAGACAGCGGCAAGCGTGAACTGTCGACCACGATGTCGTTCGTACGGACCCTGTCGACCTTGGCAAAAGACAAGAATGTTGGTGCTCGCGTCGTACCGATCGTACCCGACGAAGCACGGACTTTCGGCATGGAAGGGATGTTCCGTCAGCTGGGTATCTACACCTCCGAAGGTCAGCGTTACACCCCGCACGATCGTGACCAGATGATGTGGTACAAAGAGTCCAAGCAGGGTCAGATTCTGGAAGAGGGTATCAACGAAGCTGGTTCGATGTCGGCCTGGATCGCCGCAGCGACCTCGTACAGCAACAATAACTGTACTCTGATCCCTTTCTATATCTCCTACTCGATGTTTGGTCTGCAGCGCACCATGGACCTGGCCTGGGCGGCCGGCGATATCCAGGCGCGCGGTTTCTTAGTTGGTGCTACTGCTGGTCGCACCACGCTGAACGGCGAAGGCTTGCAGCACGAAGATGGTCACAGCCACCTGTTGGCAGCGATGATTCCGAACTGTGTTTCTTACGATCCGACCTACGGCTATGAGCTGACCGTTATCATGCAGAACGGCTTGCAGCGCATGTTCGTCGATAAAGAAAATATCTTCTATTACCTCACTGTGATGAACGAGAACTACCCACAGCCGGCGATGCCGCAGGGCGTTGAAGAGGGCATCATCAAAGGGATGTACCTGCTCGAAGAGGGTAAGAAGACCGCCAAGAAGAAGGTTCAGCTAATGGGTAGCGGCACGATCCTGCGCGAAGTGCGTGCAGCGGCCGACATCCTGCGTGCCGACTACGGCATCGAGTCTGACATCTGGAGTGCTACCAGCTACAACGAGCTGCGCCGCGAAGCGCTGGATTGTTCTCGTTGGAATATGCTGCACCCTGAAGATAAGCCACGTACCTCGTATGTTGAGCAGTGCCTGGCAGATCGCAAGGGGCCTGTTATCGCCTCAACCGATTACATGAAGGCTTACGCTGATCAGATCCGTGAGTTCGTACCGGCCACATACAGCGTGCTGGGTACCGACGGCTTCGGTCGTTCTGACACTCGTGAGAAGCTGCGTGAGTTCTTCGAAGTGAACCGTTACTACGTCGTGGTTGCTGCGCTGAAGGCGCTGGCCGATGAGGGGGCTATTAAGCCTGCTGTCGTAAGCGAAGCGATCAAGAAGTTCAACATCAACCCTGAGAAGCCGAATCCAATAACCGTTTAACGGTCAGGGATTGAACGCGAAATGACGAGAGGAAATATACAGTGAGTGTGACATCTATTACTGTGCCTGACATCGGCGGACATGACGACGTTGATGTTATTGAGGTTTGCGTCAAGGTAGGCGATACGGTTAACGAAGGTGATTCGTTGATCGTATTGGAAACCGATAAAGCATCTATGGAAGTACCTGCGCCTGAGAGTGGTGTGATTACCAAGTTGATGATCAACGAAGGTGATACCTGCAAAGAGGGCGACGTGATCGCCGAATTTAAGGTAGGGAGTGAAGCGGGTGCTAGCGCCGCAGCTGCTCCTGCTGCTGAGCCTGCCCCTGCGGCGGCTCCGGTTGCTGCAGCGCCCGCACCTGTAGCTGCTGCTCCAGCTGCTGCGCAAGCAGTTGTGGTGCCGGATATCGGTGGCCACGAGAACGTTGATGTGATCGAAGTCTGTGTCAAGGTCGGCGATAGCGTCAGCGAGGGCGATTCGCTGATCGTGCTGGAAACCGACAAGGCGTCGATGGAAGTACCGTCGCCGTTTGACGGCGTGATCACTGCGTTGACCATCAACGAAGGCGATACCATCAGCGAAGGCAATCAGTTTGCCCAAATTTCAACCTCAGGCGCTGCGGCTGGCGCGGCGGCGGCACCTGCTGCTCCCGTTGCTGAAGCTGCTCCTGTCGTGGCACCGGTTGCCGCTCCTGTAGCTGTTGCTGGTGGCGTTGAGGCCGTTAATGTTCCCGATATCGGTGGCAGTGAGAACGTTGATGTCATCGAGGTTTGCGTCAAAGTCGGCGATACTATTGCCGAGGGTGATTCGCTGATCGTACTTGAGACTGACAAAGCGTCGATGGAAGTTCCTGCCCCTAAGGGCGGTGTGGTTAAGTCGGTTAAGATTAATGAAGGTGATACTGCCAGCGAAGGTGATCTGATCCTTGAGTTGGAAGTCGCTGGCGGTGCGGTTGTCGCCGCTTCAGCTGCGGCACCTGCGTCCGCTCCAGCAGCCAGTGCTCCTGCAGCGGCGAGTACGCCAGCCTCTGCTCCTGCGGCCAGCGCCGATCTGGCTAAGTTGGATCAAGCGAACAAGAATGTGCATGCCGGTCCTGCAGTACGTAATGTCGCGCGTGAGTTTGGTGTCGATCTTACCTTGGTGAAAGGCACGGGCCCTAAAGGGCGTATCCTCAAGGAAGATGTGCAGGCCTACGTTAAACAGGCCCTGGTCGATGCAGCCAAGCCTAAGGCGGCTGCTGCGGTCACTGGCGGTTCTGGCATCCCTGCGATTCCAGAGATCGATTTTTCCAAGTTCGGCGAGATCGAGCTGGAGAAGATGTCCAAGATCAAGAAGTTGACAGCGGCCAATATGAGTCGCTGCTGGCTCAATATTCCTCACGTGACTCAGTTCGACGATATCGATATCACCGAGCTGGAGAAGTTCCGTGCCGATATCAAGGCCGATGCTGAGAAGGCGGGGGTTAAAGTCACGCCGCTGCCATTCCTGCTCAAGGCGGCTGCGGCTGCACTGCAGGCGCATCCTAACTTTAATGTGTCGATGCATGCCGACGGTGAGCATATTGTGCGCAAGAAATACATCAATATCGGTGTGGCGATGGATACACCGGCTGGCTTGATGGTTCCTGTGATCAAGGATGTCGATAAGAAGTCGATCTACCAGTTGGCGGCAGAAGCGGCTGAACTGGGTGCCAAGGCCAAAGCGCGTAAGCTGAAGCCTGCCGAGATGCAGGGTGGTTGTTTTACCATCTCCAGCTTGGGTGGTATCGGCGGAACAGGCTTTACGCCTATCGTCTCTGCGCCTGAGGTTGCGATCCTGGGTGTGTCCCGTGCCGACATCAAGCCGGTCTGGAATGGCTCTGAGTTCGTGCCACGTAAGATGCTGCCGTTGTCACTGTCTTACGACCATCGTGCGATTAACGGTGTCGATGCAGGCATGTTTATGACCACGCTAGGCAAGCTGTTAAGCGATGTGCGCCGCTTAGTGCTGTAAACGCCTGATAGCCTGCTGGCACTTAACGGTGCTAGCGCTTGAAAAGCCCGTGCTGATAACAGTGCGGGCTTTTTTTTTGTGGGTGTGCTCGGGTAATGCTTGGCATTTGAACGGATATCTTGCGCCTACTCGTACTTATTCCGATCTGTCGGGCTTTTGCTAGAGGCAACAAAAAAGGCAGCCAATCGGCTGCCTTTTTTAATCTCAGTGCGTATGCACTAATCAATCACACAATGCATCCAGTTTGGTCTTCAGTAGCTTGTTCACCTGGCCCGGATTTGCGGTGCCTTTGCTGGCTTGCATCACCTTGCCCATAAAGAAGCCGAGCATCTTGCCGCGTTTGTCGGGCTCGGCGTCTTTGTATTGTTCGACCTGTGGGGTGGCGGTGGCGATTACGTCGTCGACCATCGCTTCGATCGCACCGCTGTCGGTAACCTGCTTCAGGCCTTTGGCTTCGATGATCTCGTCGGCGCTGCCTTCGCCGTTCCAGATCGCTTCAAACACCTGCTTGGCGGCTTTGCCGTTGATGGTGTCGTCTTTGATCCGGGCCAGTAGTTGACCAAGTGAGGTGGCGCTGACAGGGCTGTTTTTGAACTCAATATTGTTGCTATTGAGGAACTTAGACAGTTCGCCCATGACCCAATTGGCTGCCAGTTTGGAGTCACCGCAAGCTTTGGCTACCGTCTCGAAGTAGTCGGCTGTTTCGCGGTAGGCGGACAGTACGCTGGCGTCGTAATCGCCCAGGCCGTACTGTTCCATAAAGCGGGCATGCTTGGTGTCGGGTAGTTCGGGCAGGGTCTTGCGGATCGCTTCGACGTAATCTTCGTCGATGATGATCGGCAGCAGGTCAGGGCAGGGGAAGTAGCGATAATCGTTGGCTTCCTCTTTGGAGCGCATCGAGCGGGTTTCGTTCTTTTCCGCATCGTACAGGCGGGTGGCCTGAATCACTCTGCCGCCGTCCTCGATCAGATCGATCTGACGTTCGACTTCGCCCTTGATCGCTTTCTCAATAAAGCGGAACGAGTTGATGTTCTTGGTCTCGGTACGGGTGCCGAACTCTTGCTGGCCTTTGGGGCGAACCGATACGTTGCAGTCGCAGCGGAACGAGCCTTGCGACATGTCGCCGTCGCAGATCCCTAGCGTGGTGATGATGGCGTGGATCTTCTTGACGTAGGCCACCGCTTCCTCGGCGCTGCGCATGTCGGGTTCGGAGACGATCTCCAGTAGTGGGGTGCCGGCACGATTGAGGTCGATGCCGGTCATGCCTGGGAACTGGTCGTGCAGTGACTTGCCTGCATCCTCTTCCAGATGGGCGCGGGTGACGCCGATTCGTTTGTGGGTACCATTTTCCATCTCGACATCGATATGGCCGAGGCCGACGATCGGGTGGAATAGCTGGGTGGTCTGGTAACCTTTGGGCAGATCTGGGTAAAAGTAGTTCTTGCGATCGAACACCGAGCGGTAGCCGATCTCGGCGTCGATCGCCAAACCGAACATCACCGCCATGCGCAACGCTTCGGTGTTGAACACCGGCAGTGTGCCCGGCAGTGCCAGGTCAACGGTACAGGCCTGAGTGTTGGGATCGGCACCAAAAGCGGTGCTGGCTCCGGAGAATATCTTTGATTTGGTCGATAGTTGGGCGTGGATCTCTAGCCCGATGACTGTTTCCCATTCCATCTTAAGATTCCTCCCCTGCGATGCCATTGGGTGTTTTGGTGTGCCAGTCGGTGGCTTGCTGGAACTGGTGGGCTACGTTGAGCAGTTTGGACTCGGCAAAGTAGTTGCCGATGATCTGCAGGCCGATCGGTAGTCCTTCGGTGTTGCCGCAAGGGACTGACATGCCGGGCAGTCCCGCCAGGTTCAGCGACAGGGTAAAGATATCTTCCATATACATATCGATCGGGTTGGATGTCTTCTCGCCCAGTTTGAACGCTGGGTGCGGGGTGGTTGGCCCCATGATCACGTCGACCTCTTGTAGTGCGTCGATAAAATCTTGGCGAATCAGTCGGCGAATCTGTTGTGCTTTTTTGTAATAGGCATCGTAAAAGCCTTCGGACAACGCGTAGGTGCCGACCATGATCCGGCGTTTTACTTCGTCCCCAAAGCCTTCGCCGCGCGAGCGCTTGTACATATCTTCCAGGTCGACTGGATCGTCGCAACGGTGACCGTAACGTACACCGTCAAAGCGTGACAGATTAGACGATGCCTCGGATGGCGCAATGATGTAATACGCGGGTACGGCTAGATGGGTATTGGGCAGGCTGATCTCTTTTGTAGTGGCACCGAGTGCTTCGAACTCTTTGATCGCTGCCTCAACGCTGGCGGCGATGGCTGGATTGAGTTCGCTAGAGAAGTACTCTTTGGGTAGGCCGATCTTCAGGCCTTTGAGCGGCTGGCTTAGGTCGGCGGTGTAGTCGGGGACTTCACGGTCGAGACTGGTGGAGTCGTTAGGGTCGAAGCCGGCCATTACATTCAGCATCATCGCCGCATCCTCGGCGGTGCGGGTCATCGGTCCGCCTTGATCGAGCGAGCTGGCGAAGGCGATCATGCCAAAGCGCGACACGCGGCCGTAGGTTGGTTTGATGCCGGTGATGCCACAGAGCGCGGCTGGTTGGCGGATCGAGCCGCCGGTATCGGTGCCGGTCGCAGCCGGGGTCAGGCGCGCGGCTACAGCAACAGCTGAACCACCCGATGATCCGCCGGGGACGCAGTCGGTGTTCCAGGGGTTGCGGGCCGGGCCGTAGAAGCTGTTCTCGTTGGAGGAGCCCATCGCGAACTCGTCCATGTTGGTTTTGCCGAGGCAGACCGCGCCAGCAGCGTTAAACTTCTGCACCACGGTGGCGTTGTACGGAGCGATAAAGTTATCCAGCATCTTTGAACCACAGCTGGTTTTGACGCCCTCGGTGCAGAAGATATCTTTGTGCGCCATCGGCAGCCCGGTAAAGGCACCGGCGTTGCCGGCAGCGCGCTGGGCGTCGGCGGCCTTGGCTTGAGCCAACGCCTGTTCTTCGGTAACGCTGATAAAGCTGTTGTAGCGGCTATCTTCGGCGTTGATGCGTCCGAGATAGGCTTCGGTCAGCTCGACGCTGCTGTAGTCACCAGCGTCTAGCCCTTTGGCCAGCTCGGCGAGAGTCTTGTCAAACATGGGATCGATATCCTTGGAAGAGATTGCTCGGCGCTTTATTCAATAACCTTGGGGACCTGAAACAGGCCTAGTTCCACCGCAGGGGCGACCGTTTGTAGCTTGTCGCGCTGGTTGGTCTCGGTCACTTCATCGATGCGCAGTCTTTGCACGGCATCCAGCGGGTTGGCTAGAGGCTCGACGTTGGCAGTATCGACCAACTGCATCTGGTCGACCAGATCGAGGATATTGGAAAGGTTTTGGGTGTATTCAGGAATGTCGGCATCGTTGATTTCAAGCCGAGCCAGATGGGCGATTTTCTGCACATCGGTGGAGTCGAGAGACATGAGATAGTCCTGATTTAAGTAACGAAAATGATGACCGGCTAATGATAAGGGTCGAATAGGGGGGAGTAAACCTGAAATGGTGCGAATAATGTGCTTATCCGGCTTTTGCTCCTTGCTGAAAAGTGCCGCCATTGCTAGAGTTAGCCGTTTATGTGCACAGGCTGCCAGTTAACGCGTCAAGGGCGTCTGGATGCACGCTGATCATAGTCAAAAATTGGGCGAAGCCGGTCAATGTTTAAAAAATTACGTGGTATGTTTTCCAGCGATCTTTCTATTGATCTGGGTACGGCTAACACCCTGATCTACGTTCGCGATAGAGATGTAGTCTTGAACGAGCCCTCGGTAGTCGCTATTCGCCAATTGGGTAATCATAAATCAGTGGTCGCAGTCGGTACTGATGCTAAACGGATGCTCGGGCGAACGCCCAGCAATATCTCCGCAATCCGCCCACTCAAGGATGGTGTTATTGCGGACTTCCACGTCACCGAAAAAATGCTGCAGCATTTTATCAATAAGGTGCATGAAAACTCCTGGATGACCCCTAGCCCTCGGGTGCTGGTCTGTGTGCCTTGTAAATCGACTCAGGTCGAGCGCCGTGCGATCAAAGAATCGGCCATGGGGGCAGGAGCCCGCGAGGTGTATCTGATCGATGAGCCGATGGCTGCTGCGATCGGTGCCGGTTTGCCGGTTGAAGAGGCGACCGGTTCGATGGTGGTTGATATCGGCGGTGGTACCACCGAAATCGCCATCATCTCCCTCAATGGTATTGTCTACGCCGAGTCGGTACGGGTGGGTGGTGACCGTTTTGATGAATCGATCGTCGCTTACGTGCGGCGTAATTACGGTAGTTTGATCGGTGATGCGACCGCTGAACGGATTAAACAGGAGATCGGTTCGGCCTATCCGGGTGCCGAGGCGCGTGAAATTGATGTGCGTGGTCGTAATTTGGCCGAAGGTATTCCGCGCAGTTTTACCCTTAATAGCCGAGAGATCCAGGAAGCTCTGGAGGAGCCGCTTAAGGCGATCGTGCAATCGGTTAAAAGTGCACTGGAGCAGTGTCCGCCAGAGCTGGCGTCAGATATTGCCGAGTCAGGTATTGTGTTAACCGGTGGTGGCGCGTTATTGCGAGACATTGATCGATTGCTAGCCGAAGAGACCGGCTTGTCGGTTATTGTGGCCGAAGATCCGCTGACCTGTGTAGCACGTGGTGGCGGCAAGGCCTTAGAGATGATCGATAAGCACTCATTCGAGTTGTTGGCTGTCGAATAAAGGTTAGATTTACGATGGTGTACCGGGCATTGAGCAGTTGGCAATGGCAACAGCTATTGCTACGGCCGTCTCCGGGCCAGGAGGTGCGCCATTAAGCCGATTTTTAAGGGGCGCTCCTCGCGTACCCGGATGACTCTGATTGTGGTGTTGTCGTTGGGGTTGATGCTGACCGACCTGTTCTGGTCACCGATGGCATACTACCGAGGTTATCTGAGCCTGGCGGTGACGCCGCTACGCTGGCTGATGGACTTGCCGCCTCGTGTACTCACCTCTATTGACCAGTCCCTGAGCGAGCGTGACGAGCTGCAGGTCGAAAACGATAATTTGCGTGCTGACCTTCTGTTGATGGCGCGCAAGCTGCAGCGTCTTGACTCGATGGATAATGAGAATGGCCGGCTGCGTAAGCTGTTGGGGGTTAGCAAGCAGCTTGATCAGCGGGTGTTGTTAGCCGAGCTGATCGGCGTCAGTGCTGATCCATTCTCGCATCAGATCGTTATCAATAAGGGCTTCGGCGACCAGGTTTATCTGGGCCAACCGGTATTGGATGAAGGCGGAGTGATGGGCCAGGTGGTTGAGGTGGGTCCTTATACCTCTCGCGTGCTGTTGATTACCGATGCCCAGCATGCCATTCCCGTTCAAGTAAATCGGAGCGGGTTTCGCTCGCTGTTATTAGGACGGGGCAGTGATCAGGAATTGCTGCTCGACCATGTACCCGATACGGCGGATATCAAAGTCGGTGACCGGTTGTTAAGCTCCGGCTTGGGAGCTCGCTTCCCTAAAGGGTATCCAGTGGCAGAGGTGGTGGAGGTTATCCATGATCCCGGTCAGCCGTTTGCTACGGTTCGCTGCCAACCGACGGCGCAGCTCGATACTAGTCGTTATCTATTGTTGATCTTTGCTCAGTCCGCCACGCCGGTGTTAGCGCCAGAGACTCCACAAGCTAGCCCTAAAGTCAGCACTCTTAACCCGCCCGAGGAGGAATCCTGATGGTTGCGCCCCCGGCCCGCGGAAGTTGGTTGATCCTGCTGAGTTTTATGCTGGCATTAATGCTGACCGAAATTCCGATGCCCGAAGTGTTTGAGTGGGGCCGTCCACAGTGGGCAGCGTTGGTATTGATTTATTGGGTGGCAGCGTTGCCGCATCGTGTCGGGCCTTGGTACGGCTGGGTTGTTGGCTTGTTACTCGATATCCTGCAAGGTAGTTTGCTCGGCATCCATGCCATATCGCTGGCGTTGATTGCAGCCATTATTCAGGCATTGCACCAGCGTTTTCGGATGTATCCACTGTGGCAACAAGCGTTGCTGGTGTTGGTGATGGTGGGGCTTTATCAGCAGCTACTTAATTGGGGCCAATCGTTGCAAGGCGCGCGCTCGGACTCGCTGCTGTTTTTGTTGCCGTCACTGGTCAGTGCGTTTATCTGGCCTTGGGTGTTTGTGCTGTTGCGCAGCATTCGACGCGCGCTGTCGGTAAGCTAAGCGGATGAAAACATCACTGCTGGTTCTGGCCTCGCGCTCTCCGCGACGACGCGAATTGCTAACTCAAATAGGGGTTAAGTTTGAGTGCGCCAGCGCCGATATCGATGAGTCGTTGCGCGATGGTGAAACGCCAGCGCAGTACGTCAGTCGTTTAGCGTTGGAGAAAGCCCAGGCGGTGGCGATTAACTTTCCTGATCATTGGGTGCTGGGTAGCGATACCACCGTCGTCTGTGATGCGCAGGTGCTTGGTAAGCCGACCGATAAAACCGATGCGGTGGCGATGTTGCAACAGTTGTCGGGACGTCGTCATCAGGTGATGACTGCGGTGGCGTTGGTGCAGGGGGAACGTCAACGATCGCTGCGGGTCTCAACCGATGTGGTGTTCAAATCGTTGAGCCAAGCAGAATGTGAGCGTTATTGGGATACCGGTGAGCCGCAAGATAAAGCCGGAAGTTACGGAATCCAAGGTCTAGGGGCGGTTTTTGTTGAACGGGTTGAGGGTAGCTATTCAGCGGTGGTCGGCTTACCGTTACAAGAAATCGCTGAGTTATTACAACAGCTAGGTATGCCAATCTGGCAGCGGGATTGAACCGTGATAGCGTGGCAAGCTAACAATCGAATAGGTAGGGACAGAAACTATGGGTGAGGAAATACTGATCAACTTTACCCCGATGGAAACCCGGGTTGCCGTGATTGAAAATGGCATGCTGCAGGAGGTCTATATTGAGCGGGCCGAGCGCAAAGGGATCGTCGGGAATATCTACCAGGGGAAGGTGGTCAGAGTGCTGCCGGGGATGCAGGCCGCTTTTGTCGATATAGGCTTGGTACGTGCTGCCTTTATCCATGTGGCTGAATTAAGCCCTGCTGGTGGTTACGCCGAAGAGCGTACTCAGGAACCGTCGATTAGCTCATTGTTGCGCGAAGGCCAATCGCTGGTGGTTCAGGTGACCAAGGACCCGATTGGTACCAAGGGCGCGCGGCTGACGACTCGGTTATCTATCCCTTCACGCTATCTGGTGTTTATGCCTGGCCGCGATCATATCGGCGTTTCACAGCGGATCGAGAGTGAAGAGGAGCGCCAGCGACTGAAAGATTTTGTTGTCAATGCGTTAGAGGTCGATCAGCAGGGTGACTGCGGGTTTATTTTACGAACCGCTGCCGAAGGTTCTTGTGCGGAGGATATAGAGGCCGATATCGCTTACCTCAGAAGGCTCTGGAGTAAGGTTCAGGAGCGGATGAAAAGTCTTCAAGCTCCACGGGTGATATACGAAGATCTGCCGCTGCATATGCGTACCTTGCGTGATGTCGCGTTTCCAGGTGTCGAGCGGATTCGTATCGACTCCAAAGAGACCTTTCAGAAAGCCAGTGAGTTTGTGGCGAGTCTGGTGCCCGAGATTTCCGACCGGCTTGAATACTACCCGGGCGAGCGGCCGATTTTTGATCTCTACAGTGTTGAGGAGGAGGTCCAGCGGGCCTTGGGACGTAAGGTGGAACTCAAATCGGGCGGCTATCTGATCTTTGACCAGACCGAAGCGATGACCACTGTTGACGTTAATACAGGTGCTTACGTCGGCCATCGTAATCTGGAAGAGACCATCTTTAAGACCAATCTAGAGGCCGCCACCGCTATTGGGCGCCAGTTACGACTGCGTAATCTTGGCGGTATTATTATTATCGATTTTATCGATATGGAAGACCCTGAGCACCGGCGTCAGGTGTTGCGCACCTTAGAGCGGGTGGTCGATAAGGATCATGTGAAGAGCAAGTTGACCGGTGTTTCAGATTTGGGTCTGGTCGAGATGACGCGCAAGCGTACTCGCGAAAGCCTGGAGCAGCTACTGTGTGAACCATGCAGCCAATGCCAGGGCCGGGGTACGATTAAAACACCCGAAACGGTGTGCTACGAGATTTTTCGCGAGATATTACGTGAGGCGCGGGCCTACGAGGCCGATGCCTATATGGTGATTGCTGCCCAATTGGTAATTGATCGGTTGCAGGATGAAGATTCCGATAATGTCGCTGAACTCGAAGCGTTTATCGGTAAATCGATTCAGTACCAAGTGGACTCGCTCTATACCACCGAGCAGTTTGACGTGATATTGCGGTAAAACAGATGGTCAGGCGCCATATTCATCATTTGCGACGCGGGGTTGTCGTTAGCTGCGTCGTACTGATCTTTAGTATTGCCGCGACGTTGTCAGCGGGCCGCTGGCTGATGTTAAACCTGATGGACTATAAGGCTGAGCTGGAGCAGTTAATCAGTGATGCGCCGCATTTTCAGGTCAGTTTCGGTGACATTAGCGGCAGTTGGGTGGTGTTCTCCCCTCGTATAGAAGCCACCTCGGTCAAGCTAACGCTGCAAGGCGGTCGGCGTATCGACGTCGGTAGGATGGCGCTACAGTTCGATACCTTACGTTCGCTGTGGTATGGCGAAGCGATTTTCGAACAGGTGTTATTGGACCAGTTGGATTTGTCGCTGTATCGCTCGATTGATAAAAAGTGGGACCTGGTCGGGACCGCGCTAGGGCAGCAGCCTAGTTCCTCTCAAGCCAGTGGTAACCCTTTACCATT
>JBALWS010000003.1:0-103015 GCA_036960405.1 Halopseudomonas sp.
GTCGCATCACGGAAGCGCAAAGAGGTCTTGGACTTGGGTGAGATGAAGTCGGTTGAACGGGTGGAGTTCAGCAGGTTTTCATCGGCGGCAAATTCACGTTCGTCGCAATAGGTGTCGATCAGCGCATCGGGCGCTTTGCCATCCATCACCAGCTTGAGTTTCCAAAGCAGGTTGTCGGTATCCTGGAAGCCTGAGTTAGCACCACGAGCACCGAACGGGGAGACCTGGTGGGCAGCGTCGCCGGCAAAGATGACGCGACCGTCACGGAAGCGATCCATCCGGCGGCACATAAAGGTGTAAACACTGGCCCATTCGAGTTCGAATTCGACGTCGTCACCCATCATCGCCTTAACGCGGGGGATGATGTTCTCCGGCTTCTTCTCCTCTTCGGGGTCTTTGTCCCAGCCCAGCTGGAAGTCCAGCCGCCAAACGTCATCCGACTGGCTGTGTAGTAGCGTCGATTGGCCTTTGTGGTAAGACGGATCGAAAGAGAACCAGCGCTCGGGCGGGAAGTCCGCTTTCATGATGATATCGGCGATCAGGAAGCGATCTTCGAACGCCTTGCCTCGCATCGCCAGTCCCAGCATCGAGCGTACAGCACTGTTGGCGCCGTCGGCGACGATCAACCAATCGGTGGTGATCTGGTAGGGGCCATCTGGCGTATCGATGGTGACCTTGACGATATCGCCGTTGTTCTCAACACCGGTGACCTTGTTTTTCCAGCGGATATCGATGTTGTCCAGCTCGTTGGTACGGTCAACCATATACTCTTCGAGATAGTACTGCTGCAGGTTGATGAACGCGGGTTGTTCGTGCCCCTCTTCGGGTAACAGATCGAAGCTGGTGACCAGTTCATCTTTGAAGAAGACCTTGCCTACTTGCCAAGTCACACCCTTGTCGACCATGCGCTTAGCGCAGCCGAGTCGATCGAGCACCTCTAAGGCACGCTTGGAGTAGCAGACTGCACGCGAGCCAACGCTGACGGTGTTGTTGTCGTCGAGAATGACAGCAGGGATGCCGTGTACACCCGCGTCAAGACCTGACGCCAGGCCGATCGGTCCGGCGCCGACAATGACCAGTGGGTGGTGGGCGATCTCTGTAGACTGCTGATCGGCAGACTTAATGTAGTCGTAGACCGGGTTTTCGTAAGTTAAAAACATGGTGACCTCGTTGTTATCGTTATTGAGGGGCTGTGTTCAATATGGCTACAGCTATCGATTAGGAGCGGGCAGGGTTCGAGCCCGCTCCAGATCAGCTGATTATGACTGTGGTTGTTCTTGCTGCAGGCCGTGCCACATCTGTTGATCGCGCTCTGCTGTCCAGATGCGTGGGTCACGGACACCAGAGGCTTCGTCGTGCGCACGGGTCACATCGAAAGGCAGGCAGTGCTCATAGATGAAGACTTCGCCAAACTGCGGGTCCATCGCCTCGCGGGTCAAGGTCATGGTGTCTTTTAGGTTCATCTGTTTAGCAACAGCTTGCTGAGCGCTCTGGAACAAGGTGGTGACGAACGCACGGGTATAGCTCAGACCTTCGGCGACCTGTTCGGGCGTTTCCAGTGCGGGTCCGCGCCCCGGAACCAGTTTTTGAGCATTGAGCGCGGTGATGTTGTCCAGCGTCTGTGGCCAGTCGGTCAGGTATGCGTCGCCGGTGTAGCAGGCCGCGTCGCACTCAACCAGATCGCCGGAATACAGTACTTGCTCGCTAGGAATCCAAACCACGGTATCGCCCTTAGTGTGACCTCGACCGAGTTGCATGATCTTGACTTCCAAGCCACCCATCATCAGGGTCATCTCTTTCTGGAATACCAGTGTTGGCCAGGTCAGGCCAGGGATGCTTTCGACCGATTGGAACAACCGTGGGAAGCGACCAATCTCAGAGTCCATGTCCTGCTGGCCACGCTCGACGATCAGGTCGTAGGTGTCTTTGCTGGCGATGACCTGCTGCAGACCGTGCTCTTTATAACCCGAAGCACCCAGCACCCGAACGGCGTGGTAGTGCGACAGGGTGACGTACTTGATCGGCTTGTCGGTGACTTCGCGAATCTGGCGAACCAGCTCTTGAGCCGCGACAGGTGTTGCGGTGGCATCAATGATCATTACCGAGTCATCACCGATGATGACGCCAGTGTTAGGGTCGCCTTCGGCGGTGTAGGCCCAGCAGTGCTCTGACAACTGGGTAAAGGTGACTTTCTTCTCTTCTAGATCGGCTTGTGAAGCGAATTTGTTGCTCATGCTAACTCCTGCTATGTATGTCTATTACGTTATTCGTAATCTGTGTAAATTTGATATATCTCATTCAAGCACTAGTTTTATAATCATGCAAAGGTTGCGGTCTTTGGATTGTTTGTATTTACGTTTTACGTAATTTGTGTTTTGTTGTTGGTTTGAAGCAGAGGAGGGTTGAACCGTGAAAGAGCCAGCTAAAGGCGGCGTTCAGTCGGTAGAGGTGGGGATGGGATTACTTAAGGCGCTGGCGTCTATGGGTGGGCAGGCGACGTTGAATGAACTGTCCGAAGCCGCTTCTATTCATCCCGCCAAGGCGCACCGTTACTTGACCAGTCTGGTCAATACCGGTTTTGTGGCCCATACCGCGCATGGGCGCTACGACTTGGGGCCTTATGGGCTGGAGTTTTCTACCCTGTTTCTGTCGCGCTTGGACCCTACCGCAGTCGCCAATGACATGATCGAATCGCTACGCGATCAGACCGAGGAGGGGGTGATTCTGACGGTCTGGGGCTCGGCGGGAACAACCGTTATTCGCTGGTTTCAATCGCGTCGTCCGATCTCGGTGGGTATACGCCCTGGTACTAACTTCTCTACCATTATGTCGGCATCCGGGAGGGTGTTTCTGGCACACCTGCCCAGAGAGTTGACGCGTCCGCTGGTTGAGCAAGAGTTGATCTCCTTTAGGGAGAAGCCGCACAAGCTGGCTCCGGCTAACTGGGAGGAGATCGCTGAGATTATCGAGCAAACCCGCCAGTACGGGCTTGGGCGAGTGTTGGGGCATAGCGTTGAAGGGGTCTCGTCGCTGGCCGCACCTATTTTTGATTACCGCGGAGAGCTGGTGTTGTCGTTGGCTCTGTTTGGCTTTAAGTCCCGCTTTGATGCAGATTGGGACGGACGTAATGCCCAGTTGCTGCGCCAGACTGCCGGTGAGATTTCTGCCCAGCTAGGCTACTTACCCCCCATTGTGTCATCCGAATTATGATATCTGTTTTGTGTTTGTTAAATTACATATAACGTAAATTTATTTATTTTTTTATTATCCTAGACGTTGGTTAAGTTTGCTGCGGTTAAGGCTTGGGCAGTTTTTATAGGCTAGTGGCATCATGTTCAGGTCTAGCTATTGTTTGGTTTCTACTCTTACGTAATCTTTTCAGTTAATCATTTTGGTTGAGTGTCAGCCCCCTATTGTTGCTTTAGTCTCCTTGTTGGCTAGTTGCTATATAGGAGATTAAGGGGTGGATGTCATCGAGTGGAAAAATGAATACAGCGTTCATCATTCCCAGTTAGATCAGCAGCACCAACGATTGATTGTACTGATCAACACGTTGACTCAAGCCACCTTAGAGGGCGGTGCGATCGGCTATGTGTTTGACGAGCTCGATTTCTACGTTAAAGAGCACTTTCGTTTCGAAGAACAGTTATTGGACCAGGCCCGCTATTCCGATTTTGCCGCGCATAAAGCCGAGCATCTAGTGTTCGAACAGTGGTTATGGGCGGTGCGCCGGTCGTTTGGTGAAGGCGGGGTGTCGGCCCCTCTGCTGGCTGACAGTGTAAATGCTTACCTGCGCAGTTGGTTGATTAGTCATATCCTCCAGTCCGATATGGCCTATAGCGGTGTTATCGAGAGTTAACGCTGATGCTACCGCATAGCAGCTGCGGTAACGGAGTTCGTCCTTTATCCCTAAAGGGACATGGTTTGCACTTGCGCAATTCCCCAGACTGCTATTAACCTGACTGGCTCCAAGTTGTACCTGGCGCCACTCCTTATCCTTACCTGCTGGCTCAAGACCTATGGCTAATCATGACCGCTCGCTCTTTGAAGACCTCGAAGCTCGCGGGCTCATATCCCAAACCACGGCCGCGACAGCGTTGCAGTCCCATTTAACCCAATCAGGACGTGTCGTGTACTGTGGTTTTGATCCGACCGCAGACAGTTTGCATATTGGCCATCTGGTACCTTTGCTGATGCTCAAAAGGTTTCAGTTGGCGGGGCACAAACCGTTGGCGTTGATCGGCGGCGCAACAGGGATGATAGGTGATCCCAGCTTTAAAGCATCCGAACGTGTGCTTAATACCGAGCAGACGGTGTTGAGCTGGGTCGATAAGCTAACGGCTCAATTGGCCCGTTTTATCGACTTTGACGAGTCGGCTAATTCGGCAGTGATTGTCGATAATGCTCAGTGGATGAAGCAGCTCGATACCCTGGCATTCTTGCGGGATGTCGGAAAGCATTTTTCGGTCAATGCGATGATCGCCCGGGAGTCGGTTAAGCAGCGTATTGATCGCGAAGGCCAGGGGATTTCGTTTACCGAGTTTAGTTATATGCTGCTGCAATCGTATGATTTTTCGGTACTCAATCAGCGCTATGGCTGTACTCTGCAGATTGGCGGCAATGACCAGTGGGGTAATATCGTTAGCGGCATCGATCTGACTCGGCGAATGCACCAGAATGAGGTGTTTGGAATGACGCTGCCGCTCATTACCAAGTCAGATGGCACTAAGTTCGGCAAGACCGAATCGGGTGCCATCTGGTTAGACCCATCTCGGACCTCCCCTTACGCGTTCTACCAGTTCTGGTTGAATACCGCCGATGCCGACGTCTACCGTTTCCTGCGCTTTTACACCTTTATGGAGATCGAACAGATTGCTGCACTTGAGCAGCAGGACAAAGCGAGAGCGGGGCGCCCTCTTGCTCAGCAGGTTTTGGCCGAGCAGGTGACCCGATTGGTTCATGGCGACTCTGGCTTGGAGGCGGCGCAGCGTATCAGTCGATCTTTGTTTAGTGGTGATGTCAAAGCGTTGACCGAGGCGGATATTCAGCAGCTACAGCAAGATGGCTTGCCTTCGACAGAGGTTGGTGAGGGGGCTGCATCGATGGCGATGGCTGAGGTGCTTACTCAGACGGGGCTGGCAACGTCCAATAAGCGGGCGCGCGAAATGATCAGCGCGGGGGCTATCACGGTAAATGCCGAACCGTGCACCGATTCTGAGGCATGTCTGAGGTTACAGTCAGCGCTTTTTGGACGTTTCTATCTGCTGAAACGAGGCAAAAAGCAGTTTCATCTGCTGGTTAGGCAGCCCTGCTGATCGCTTCTGGTTAGTTAGAAATTAAACAAAAAAGGGAGCCTTTGAGGGCTCCTAAGCGGGATGCAAGTAGCTGCTAGCTAACATCAGGTCATGTGAAGGAGCTATGTCCTGATGCTGTCTCGTCTGTCTTCGTTTTATTGAGCGACTTCTTCAAAGCCTCGCTTAAGGGCGTTGGCAATCTGTTCCACCTCTTGCTGGCCTAATGTCAGCGGCGGTGAGAGGATTATTTTGGTGCCGACCGGGCGAACGATAACGCCTTCTCGCATCGCTACGGCGGCAACGCGGTTGGCAAAACCGTCCATCGGGTCGACCGGTTGGCGGGTCTTTTTGTCGGTCACTAAGTCTAGCGCCAGCATCAATCCCTTGCCTCGGACCTCTCCGATTGCCGGGAACTGATCGGCCAGTGGGGCGAGACGTTGGAGCAGATCGGCACCTTGCTTTGCAGCATTGTTTGGCAGGTCTTCATTGAGCACAATTTTGATGGCGGCCATGGCTGCTGCGCAACCCAGTGGGTGCCCCGAGTAGGTGTAGCCGTGCATCACCGCGCCGCTGAAGTTCTGACACTGTTCAATGCCGTCGGCAATGCGCTGATTGAGAACGGTGGCACCGAACGGGATGTAACCGGCGGTGATGCCCTTGGCCAGACACATGATATCGGGTGCAACGCCCCAGCCTCGGCTACCAAACAGGTTGCCACTGCGGCCAAAGCCGGTGACCACCTCATCGGCGATCAGCAATACGCCGTATTTGTCGCACACCTCTCGCACCAGCGGCCAGTAATTCTCTGGGGGTACGATGACGCCTCCCGCTCCCTGGATCGGTTCGGCGATAAATGCCGCGATGGTTTCAGGCCCCTGGAATAGAATTTCCTGCTCAAGCTGTTTGGCGCAGAGGCGACCCAACTCGGCGGGGTCTTCGCAATTCCATGGGTTGCGGTACAACCAGGGCGTGTCGATATGGATGCAGCCTGGCAACATGGGTTCGTAGTTGGTGCGAAATACCGTGTTACCGTTGACCGAAGCGCTACCAAAGTGAACCCCGTGGTAGCCTTGTTTGAGCGAGATAAACTTGTAACGCTGGGCTTCACCTATGGCCTTCCAGTACTGACGGGCGATCTTCAAGGCTGTTTCTACCGCGTCGGAGCCGCCGCTGCTGTACAGCACCCTGGCCATATCTTCTTGACCGAGCAGCTCGATCAAGATGTCGGACAGCTCGTGGACACGCGGATGTGAAATGCCATCGAAGGTCTGGAAATACTCCAGCTCATCCATCTGTTGAGTGATCGCCTGCTTCATTTCGGTTCGGTTGTGACCGACATTGACGTTCCACAGCCCGCCCACCCCGTCGACCAGCCAGTTGCCATGTTGATCCTGTACGCGGTTACCGTCACCTTTAACGATTACGATACCATTTCGTGATCTGGGATCGCCGGGGTGCGCCATGGGGTTCCAGAATTTTTGCGTCTCAGTTTTTTTATTATTCATGCTTGTCTCCAAAATAGGGGCGAACAGCGTGTTGATGACCATCTCTATCATTACTGAGTTGGGCATCTGTTCACATGTCCCGAAAGGGATAGAAAGCGAAGAAGTGTGTAAACCGATAACGGTTAAATAAGCTGTTCTAAAGGCCCGAGTTGCCCGATAAAATGGCACTCTGGAGATGGCTAAACAGAACGCAGAGCAAAGTGCTAAGGGAGGGACTAGTGCCCAATCAATCGACTCAGTGGAATGCGTTAGTGGCCGAGGCTATCGGCGCTTTGTTCACACCTGGATTACCTCGTGTACTGGTCAAACTGCTCGAGCAGGCCACTTCGTTCGATTGTGCCTTGATGCTGGGCTATGGCCGCCATCACAAGCCGATCTACCTGTACGACTCGGTCGCCGAGCATCGGGATATGATCTTCGATGCTTACCTTAACGGTGCCTATCAACTGGACCCTTTTTACAACGCTTTTTTAGACGGTGCCAAATCCAGCGTGTATCTGCTCTCGGAATTGGCACCGGATCGTTTTAAACAAAGTGAGTACTACCAAGCTTTTTACGCTAATACCGGCTGGCAAGATGAGGTTGGTCTCATTGTTAACATCAACGATGATCTGACTGTTGCGATCTTTCTAGGAAGTCTGGGGCAGTGTGGCAAGTTGAGCGCCGATGATTTGGCTCGATTGCGCGATATCTACCCGATCATCGAGCACTGCTGTTTGCAGCACTGGAAAAAGGAAACAGGGGAGCTGTCTAACTCCCCGGAGCATGCAGGCCGCAGCGGAAACTTGAAACAGCAGATTGAAGCGGCTTTTCTGAACTTTGGGGAACATCAACTCACTGCGCGGGAAAGCGAGATCGTCCGGTTGATCTTGATGGGGCACTCATCCAAGTTCGCCGCTTTACGCCTTCATATCAGCGAAGGGACGGTCAAAAACCACCGCAAGAGTATCTACGCCAAGCTGGGGATCGCATCACAGTCGGAGCTGTTTCTCCGCTTTATTAACTACCTGATTGTCACCGAGCAACCTGCGCCAAGAGATTTTGGCGCATGATGCTGCGTGCAGGGGTTACTGCGCAGGCTGGCAAATCGCAGCCAAAGCACTGCTTAGCGCGTTGCACTCCTGGTCGGTGCCGATGGTGATGCGCAGGAACTGATCGATCCGGTCGCTGTTAAAGTGGCGCACGATAATACCCTGCTTGCGTAAGAGCTGGGCTATCTCGGCCGCATCGTGCTGCGGGTGGCGGACAAATACAAAGTTGGTTTTCGAGGGCAGCACTTCAAACCCTAGCTGGCTCAGCTGCTCGGTCAGCGTTTCTCGGGTGTGAATCACCTTGGCGATGGTTGCATCGAAGTAGTCGCGGTCTTCGATGGCCGCGACTGCACCCGTTATTGCCAAGCGATCTAGCGGATACGAGTTGAAGCTGTTTTTGACCCGCTCCAGGGCTTCGATTAGTTCCGGCTGGCCGATAGCAAAACCGACGCGTATTCCGGCTAATGAGCGAGATTTGGACAGGGTCTGGATTACCAACAGGTTAGGGAAGCGCTCAACCAGCGCGATGGCGCTGTCACCGCCAAAGTCGATATAGGCTTCATCTACCACCACTACCGACCCGCTATTAGCCGCCAGCAGGCGTTCTATCGAGGCAAGAGGCAGTTGTATCCCGGTTGGGGCATTGGGGTTGGGGAAGATGATGCCGCCGTTTTCCCGGGCGTAATCGTTAACATCGATCTCGAACGCATCGGTCAGCGGGATCTGTTGATACTCGATGTCGTACAGCTTGCTGTAGGTGGGGTAAAAACTGTAGCTGATATCGGGAAACAGCAGCGGTTGCTGGTGATTTAACAGTCCCTGAAAAGCGTGCGCCAAGACCTCATCAGAGCCGTTGCCGACAAAGACCTGCTCCACGGGGATCTGATAATACTTGGCGATGGCGGTTTTGAGCTCGACCGCATTGGGGTCGGGGTAAAGTCGCAGGCTATCGGATATGGTGTCGTGCAGGCGTTGCTGCACCTTGGGCGACGGACCATAAGGATTTTCGTTGGTGTTCAACTTGATTAAGTTGGCCTCTTTGGGTTGCTCGCCCGGTGTATAAGGGTGCAAGCGTTTGACCAGAGGGCTCCAAAATTGGCTCATACAAAAATCCCGATGCGGTTAGGGTTAGCACCGGGATTCTAGGGTTTAGCGAACCGGTGGACAAGTCCTTAGCTATCAAACACCAACGTGCCGACATCTACTGCAGCGCCTCCGCCATCGGCAACCAGGACCGAGCCGGTGATAAACGAGGAATCATCCGATCCCAAAAATTCGGCGCAGCTGGCGATCTCGTCGGGCTCGGCCATCCGTCTTAACGGCAGGTGGCGCGTGGTAGCCTCGGTTGCTTCGGCAACACTGATGCCTTTGTTGATGGCCAATATCATCATTTCATCATCACTCATCGGCGTTCGGACCCAGCCCGGGCAGAGCGCGTTGACGCGCACACCTTTGGGGCCGTAGTCCAGAGCCAGTGAGCGGGTCAATCCGACGACAGCCGTTTTGCTGGTGACATAGCTGCTCATGCCGGTACCGCTGGAGATACCCGATACCGAGGAGATGTTGATGATGGCGCTGGAGGGGCGCTTTAACAGCGCCGGCAGGGCGGCTCGTGCCATATGCATGACGCCAGAGACGTTGGTGTCTAAGGTTTTTTGCCACTCCCCAAGGTCTTGCTCGGTGACACTGCCTTCGCACAAAATGCCTGCATTAGACACCAGGATATCCAGCCCGCCATGCAGCCGGACAGTCTCGCTGATCACTGCGATACAGTCGTCCATGTCGCCGACATCGCAACTCAGAGCCGTGCAGCCAATCTCATCGGATAGCTGGGTTAAGGGTTCCAGTCGGCGTCCTGTAATGACGACTGAGGCTCCCGATTCGACAAACCGTCGGGCGATTGCCGCACCGATGCCGGTACCACCGCCGGTGACCAGCGCTACTTTGCCATTCAATCTAGCTGCTGCCATGTTCGACTCCCAATAGGTGTTGACCGACATGGAGATAGCTGTTGTTTAACGCTATCTCCATGTCAATGGAATAAAAAGCGAGCCCACGAGGGGCCCGAAGAGAAAGAGACCAAGCGGATTGGACCTCTTAATTTAAGCGCTGGTATTGCACCCGCTACCAGCGCATCCCAGGGATAGAGGAGGGGATCTGTATCCCTGAGGGGGGATTACTTGTTGATATTTAGCACCTGTTGGGTGGTGTATTCGAGTAGACCTTCCAGGCCGAATTCGACACCGAATCCCGACATTTTACAGCCGCCAAAAGGCGCGTGCGGTTGCAGTTCGGCGTGACCGTTGATCCAGGCTGTGCCGCACTCTAGTCGAGCCGCGACTTTGCTAGCCGCATCAGTATCGCTGGACCAGACCGAGCCGCCGAGGCCGTTGACATTGGCGTTGGCGCGGCGCAAGGCGTCTTCCACATCGGTGTAGCGAATGATCGGTAAGACAGGGCCAAATTGCTCTTCATCGACCAGCCGAACACCATCGCTGATCTCTGACACGATGGTGGCGGGGTAAAAGTAGCCGGGGCCGTCTAGGTCATGGCCGCCCGCCAAAATTTCAGCTCCCTGAGAACGTGCGTCATCGACCAGCTCCTTGACCAGATTGAGCTGGTCAGCGTTCTGAATCGGACCAAAGGTTACTCCTGCATCGAGCCCGTCGCCGAGTTGTTGCTGCTTGGCGATATCGCTCAGTTTGGCGCACAGATCGTCGTAGAGGCTATCGTGCACGTATAGACGTTTAAGCGCGGCGCAGGTTTGGCCCATATTCAGAAAAGCGGTTTGGAATATAGGCTCGGCAATGGTGTCGACATCGGCATCGGGAAGCACGATGGCGGCATCGTTACCGCCCAGCTCTAGGGTCAGGCGCTTGAGGCTACTGGCTGCATTGCGCATGATTGTCTGACCGGTGGGGGTGGAGCCGGTGAAGACGATCTTTTGGATATCGGGGTGAGCAGTCATTGCCGAGCCGAAGCCCGACTCTCCGGTAACAATATTGACCACGCCGTTGGGTACCACCTCATTGATGATCTCCACTAACAACAGGGTGCTCAGAGGAGTCAGACTGGAGGGTTTGGATACCACCGTATTACCTGCACGCAGCGCTGGCATGATGTGCCACACCGCGATCATAAATGGCCAGTTCCAAGGGGTGATGGAGGCCACCACACCGAGTGGTTTGCGGTGCATCTCGATCCGTTTGCTTTCACCGTCTTCGATGATATCGACGGGCACTTCAAGGGCTGCGGTGGCTCGCGTCCAAGCCGCTCCACCGCCTACTTCAATATGCGCCAGTGCTAAGGGCTTACCTTGTTCTAACGTGATCAAACGAGCTAATTCGTCGGCGCGCTGCTCGATCCGATCGGCAATCTCATTGAGCATCCGCTGGCGATCTGCGTGCTCACTGTATTGCCAGCTCGCAAATGCCTTTTTGGCTGCTTCGACGGCCTGGTTCAGCTGTCCTAGGGAGGCTTTAGGGCAGACGTCTACCGGCTGCTCGGTAGCAGGGTTGATCACCTCGAAGGTGCCGTCTTCTCCCTGCGTCTTTTGACCATCGATAATCAATGAGTAGGCTTGGGCCATGGCTGCGATCCTCGTTGTTTTTATTTAGAGATCTGCTTAGAAGACCTATCTATGACCTTCTGTATCGCATCATCAACAATGTTTGTCTCATTCATGAATCCGCACCAATAGATGCGGTGATGGCGGTCATCATAGAACTGCTACTGGCTACCAGACCATCAACCGAATGGATGATGTGATCGAATAAGCGCGCCCATCCGTCTTGCTGTTCTCTTTTTTCTCAACTCACCCTTTTGGTTGATATCTGCTTTTTTGGGGTAGGCCTAGACTCGTTTTAGGTTGGCGCAGGATCAACTCTGCTGAGGTTGTCGCTAGATTTTAAGCACCTGTAAGGGGGCTGGCGATGCCAAAACAAAGCACACAGAAAATTCAAAAAATAACTATAAAAGATTGAAGGAAGGCTGATATGAAGAATTCGATACGTCACCTAAGAAGAACGTTGCTACGTTCTGCGGTACTGGCTGGCGCGACAGCTTTGGTTGCGATGCCGGCCAGCGCCTTGAGCATCCATGATGAAGAGGGAGCGCAGCTGAATTTTGATGTAGAAGCCATTGTAGGCTCCTTTCACAGTGACAAAAGTTATGCCCAGCTAAACGCTGATGATGAGCGGTCAGATTGGCAGGAGGCTTATATCAAACTGGGCCTGAGCGGTAATAAAGCACTCGGCGAAAAAGGCTCAGAAGTGTTTGGTGGGGTTAGCGTGCTTGCCGGTGGTACCTTTGGTGATGGTGATGCGGCGGGTTTTACCACCGGTGATGAATTCGAAACCGACCTGGAAGATGCTTATATCGGTTGGCGCTCGGGCAATCTGATCGAAGCGCTGGGTGAAAATGGGTTGGAGATCTCGGTGGGTCGGCAAAATTTAGCCATCGGTGATGGCTTCCTTATTAATGGCGATGCACTCAACTTTGGTGAAGGCTTTGAGCAGATTCCTGGCTCGCCCGACTTCAACCGGGGTGGTGCCTACTGGCTAGCGGCGCGTAAGGCCTTCGATCAGACCGTTGTCCTGCGTGTCGGCGGCGACTCGGGCGCTCGCGGTGACCTGTTTTGGCTAGAATCCGATAACGCTTCGCAAGGGATGATGGAGCTGGCCGGTATCAACCTTGAGTATGTGACCGAGCAGGGTACCTTGGCGGCAGCCTATATTGAGGGGCTTGGCGTCGATGCCGAGACTGCGGACTTTCTTGATCTGACTCATCGTGACGGTCAAGAAACACTGAGCTTGCGGGCCCAGGGTAATGCAGGGGTAGAGAATCTGTTCCTGTCGACTGAATGGGTCACCCAGGATCAGGGCGATACTACCCGCCCGGATGCTGACGCCTATTACGTTGAAGCGGGCTGGACCTTTGCTGACGTAGCCTGGTCGCCGAGCCTGAACTATCGCTACAGCACCTTTGATACAGGCTTCGATCCATTGTTCTTCGGCTTCAACCGAGGCTACGGTACCTGGTTCCAGGGTGAGGTGGCATCGAACTTCGCGGGTCCTTTTAACAGTGATACCGATGTTCACCATATCGCGCTGAAAGTTGCGCCAAGTGAGACGCTCACCTTCGGTGCGTTGTTCTTTGATTTCAATGATACCGATTCGGGTGCCGGCACCTTGGATGCACAGGAGATCGATCTGTACGCCGAGTGGGTCGTCAATGATCACCTGATTATCAGCCCGCTGATTGGTTTCTACTCGCCTGATAACAGCACTCTGAGTGGCGGAGGTAGTCAGATAGGCAATGCTGATACCAATACCTACGGCCAGATCATTGCGATCATTCCTTTCTAATTACCCTCATAAATTTGATGTACCCAAGTGGTGTGAGCATCTCGCGTAGGGCTAGCACCACGCAAACCTTTGAAAAAAACAATAGAAAGAGGTACAGGTCGTGGAAACTATTAATTCTACTTACAGTGCGAGTGGATCCGTGAAGGGTGCTGGCGTACAGAGTAAAAACAAAGATTTTAAGCGAGTCCTTGGGCTTTGGTCATTAATCGCCGTCGCCGTTGGCGTGGTGATTGGCCAAGGACCGCTGATCTCCATACTACAAACAGTAGGGATCGCCGGTTATGGTGCCTATATCGCCATCGGCGCCGCTTTTATATTATCACTCTGTTATGTAGCAACCTTTGCAGAACTCTCGTTGATGATGCCCAAAGCAGGCAGTATCAGTACCTACACCGAAGTGGCCATCGGCCATTTTCCTGCCATCGTTGCCGTCTTCTCCGGTTACGTGGTGGTAGCGATGTTTGGCCTTAGCGCCGAAATGTTTCTGGTCGATGCGATACTTGGAGAACTCTTTCCTGGAACGTTTTCCCCGTTGGTCATCGCCTTCATTATTCTGGGATTCTTTACCTTGCTTAATTTGATGGGTATCGACATCTTCGCCAAGGCGCAAAATATCCTGGCCGTTGCTATGATCGTATTTCTGTTGATCGTCGGTAGTTCCGGCAGCTTTGGCCTGGGTCAACCCCAACCTGTAGGGATCAACCTCTTTGCCGACTGGCATTTTGAAGGGCTAGGCATCTTCTCGCTGGTTGCCTTGGCGATCTGGGGTTTCGTTGGTGCCGAGTTCGTCTGCCCACTGGTCGAAGAATCCAGGCAGCCTGAACGAGACCTGCCCCGCGCGATGTTCCTGGGCTTGTTTTTAATCCTAGGCGTTTACATGCTACTGATGCTGGCTGCGTTGTATTACATGCCAAGCGAGGCAATCGGCAGCTCGGAGCTTCCCCATGTAGACCTGATTACTGCGATATTCGGAGAGTCGGGGCTAATCTTTATCGCCGTGGTCGCCATTACTGGCACCTGCAGCACCGTCAACTCGGTGTTGGCTGCCGTGCCCCGGATGCTTTATGGCATGGCGAAAAATGGGCAAGTATTTCCGATGTTCAAGCGCGTCAATACTAAGGGCGAACCTTGGGTGGCCGTTGTCTTCATGGCCCTGATTGTCGCCGTGCCTCTCTTCATGATGGGCAGTGATCCGGACACAATTATTACCCTGTTGATTGCGGCATCTACTTGCTGGTTCCTTACCTACATAATCGCCCATATTGATCTGTTGGTGCTGCGCAAACGTTACCCCAGTGCCTCTCGGCCTTACAAATCACCGTTTTACCCAATCCCTCAAGTGGTCGGTATTCTGGGTATGGCTTATGCGGCAATGAACAATTCACCGTCACCGGAGATGACCCAGCAGGTCTATACCATCGCAGGTGTTGTATTGTTGATGGTGTGCGTAATCGGAGCGCTCTGGGTCAAATTTGTGATGAAACGAGGACTGTTTGAGCCGGACTCGCTGAGCAACGTGTTGGAGCGTTAAGCGACAACATAATCCTGATTAAAGGTAGTGGTATACAGGCCTGGTGATCCCAAAATCGCCAGGCCTTTGTTATTTCTGGCCTCTACAGAGTTTGCGGAATGGGATCTGAGTGATGCTAAGATGGATAGGATCGATCGAAATGGATAACCAATGAGGCCTGTATGGAGCAGTACAAAAAATCCTACAGTTTTCCGAATCAGTTTCAGCAGGAATGCTTAAGTTTTATTAAAAGCTTGGTGGATCTGAGCTCGTCTGTGTTTTATCTGATCGCACCCGATATGTTGCACCGAGCGGTGGCTGTTGATAACCAGGACCCCAATATAGAAAAAATCTACCAGCAAGATTTCTGCTCGATGGATCCGCTCAATCCGAGTAAATTTTCCGCTACTGACGACAGGGTGGTGACGCTCGATTCGCAGATCAAACCGTCGATGTTGCGCCAGACCATCTATTATCAGGACTTCATGGTTCCGAATAATCATCGCTATGTGGCGGATATGTTCTTTCGTTCAGAAGGAGAGATTATTGCGGTGATGAGTCTGCTGCGTGAAGAGTCGATGGGTGACTACACCGCCGAAGAGCTAGCCCTGTTAAGAAACCTTCAGCCATTTTTGGAATACACCCTGAATAGAGTGTATCTGCCCAAGCGTGTCGGGCAGCGCCAACTAATGGAAGAGAAATTTGGCCTTACCGCGCGGGAACTGGATGTTGTCGAATTGCTGGTCGGCGGGGCCAACAATAAAGTAATCGCCTCCGAATTAGCCTTGGGGCTACCCACCGTAAAAACACATATCCAGCATATCTATCGTAAGACGGGCGTTTCCTCCAGAAGCGAGCTGTTATCCACCCTGCTAGCAAACTTCAACGGCTAGTTTTTAGAACTCATCCTTCCGGTCGATGCTCTGCATTGGCCTTGCTCGATATCATTGGACGCATCAGGTTTTTATACACCTTCTTACGCGCAAATAATAATGATAGGAGCTAATCGGATGAAGGCTAGCGGAGCAAATCAGTCGTTACTGACACGACGCTTTAATGTGCTGGGGAAACACTCCCCGTTATTCTACGACGAGCCTTTGCATTTGGTAAAAGGTGAGGGGGTGTGGCTGACGGATAGTGACGGTAAGCGATATCTGGATGTTTACAATAACGTGCCGCATGTTGGTCACTGTCATCCCCATGTCGTGCAGGCCTTGAGCCAACAGGCGAGCACGTTGAACATCCATACCCGCTACCTGCATGAAAATATTGTGAACTATGCCGAGCGGTTAACTGCCACGTTTGATGACAGTCTGTCGATGGCGATGTTGACCTGCTCGGGTAGCGAAGCCAATGAGCTGGCGCTGAGAATGGCCCGCTACTGTACCCAAGGCCAAGGCATTATCGTTTCTGGCTATGCCTATCATGGCAATACCGAAGCGGTTGCCGAGTTGGGGACCGCGTTTATGGCCGAAGCCAAGACAACTAAGCGGGTACGCTCTATTCCTATTCCTGACTGCTATAGGGGGCTTGAGGGTGTTGACCAAGCCGACTTGGCCGATGCTTATGCCAATGAAGTTCAAAAGGCCATTGACGCCTTCGCAGCCGACGGAGTTCCCTTTGCCGGGATGCTGATTTGCCCCGATTTTGCCAATGAAGGCTTGCTGAACGTCCCGGCCGGTTTTGTCGAAAAAGCTGTCGCGTTGGTGCGCCAAGCAGGCGGCGTCTATATCGCCGATGAGGTGCAGGTTGGCTTCGGTCGTAGCGGTAAAAACATGTGGGCGCATCAGGCTTATGGAGTCACGCCTGATATCGTCACCCTGGGTAAGCCTATGGGTAATGGTCATCCGCTGGCAGGAGTCGTGGCACGGGCTGAGTTGATCGATGAGTTTGGTCAATCGTCGATGTACTTTAATACCTTCGGTGGTAATCCTGTCTCCTGCGCAGTGGGGATGGCAGTACTGGATGTATTGGAGCAGGAAAATCTGATGGCGAACGCCATCGAGACAGGGGCTTATGTGGTCAAGGGGTTGCGAGCGCTGCAGGAAAAATATCCGCTCATCGGAGATGTCCGTGACTTGGGAATGTTTTTTGCTCTGGAGCTGGTATTGGATCGCAAGAGCAAAACCCCCGCTCCAGTCGAGACCCGAAGAATCACCAATATCATGCGTGAAAAAGGTGTGTTGATCAGTATGATCGGCCCGCACGATTGCACCTTGAAACTACGCCCCCCTATGCCCTTTACGCCCGAGCATGCCGATCTGCTGATCGCTACCTTGGATGAAGCTTTCGCGTTGGTTGAGCAGGAGATGGCGTCATGAACAATTTTTACCAATCTACCCCGGACGAGCAAACCCAGCGCCTGCGAGGGTTGGCTGCCGAAGCATTAAAGCACTGGGATATCGAGTGCTTGTCGCTGGAACTGATCAAATACCGTGAGAATGCCGTCTATCGGTTGGTAACGACCGAGGGAGAGGAATTTGCAGTCAGAATCAACCGCCCCGGTTATCATAGCGAGCCAGCGCTGCGTTCTGAGCTTCAGTGGATCGATGCGCTGGACCGCCACGGATTCGACGTTCCTCAAGTGATTCCGACCACAGAGGCGGAGTTGCTGGTTACCGTCAGTGTCAGTGATGTGCCCGAACCTCGTCAGGTGGGGTTGTTCTCCTGGGTAGAAGGTCAACCGCTGGCGGCTGAGCTGGAGTGCTCTCCCGAGGATAAGGGCAAGATCCGTTCAATCTATCGAACGGTAGGTCAGTCTGCAGCGAAATTGCATAATCAAGCGACCAGCTGGCCGTTGCCAGAGGGTTTTCAGCGCCATGCCTGGGATCTGGAAGGCTTGGTGGGTGAACAGCCGTTCTGGGGGCGCTTCTGGGAGCTGGAGTCGTTGACCTCTGAGCAACGGCAGCTGCTGATCGCCGCAAGGGATCAAGTCCGTCGTGATCTGAGAAAGCTGGGTCAGGAGCCGGGTTTGTACAGTTTGATCCATGCAGACTTTGTTCCTGACAATCTGTTGGTAGATGGTGGTTGTGTCCGGCTGATCGACTTTGACGATGCCGGGTTCGGTTGGCACCTATTTGAAATTGCCACCGCACTCTATTTTATTCAGGACGAGCCCTATTTCGACACGGCTCGTGATGCGATGATCGCGGGTTATCGCGATCATCGGCCGCTATCTGACGAGGCGTTAGAGCAACTGCCTCTATTTTTGGTTGCGCGAGGCTGTACCTATCTGGGATGGGTGCAGAGTCGGCAGGAAACCGAAACAGCTAAAGAGATGACGTCTGAGCTGATCAGAATGGCCTGTGATATCGCTCAGCGCTATATGGCTGAATAGCGCCAGAAGTGGTGTGCTGGTCAATACTTCGTTGGGGATAACGATGTTAGTGGTTAACGCTGTTAGCATCAAGTCCCCGTTTTATGCTTATCCTTGAGTCGCAAGTTGCTGTCGTTGCTTGTGCTTTTATCCCCGTTCCATGCTGAATTAAGCCTTTTCCTTATTGTTTCTGCTGTTGGCTTCGCTATCTTTGCAGGCTTTTATCTTTGGCGATTGAAATTGACTGGCGAGAGCGCTGAGCGGCTTCGTGTTCCCGCTTTAAACACCTTATACCTTGGTTGATCAATGTCACTGCTGCTTGACAACAATGGGTGTGGGTGTTCATCTGACGTCAATTTTTGATTGTATTGAATGGGCCGTTGCTGGGTATGCTGGGTTTTGGGTATCGCACCAAGATAGTGATAGCGCTGTGGCTAGCGTGTCTGTTTGCCAGTGGCCTGACTAACGCTGCTACGCTCGCTGTTGTCGAGCAAAATCTGCCTGTAGAGCTGTCCGAAGAGCAGATCGAGGCTGAGCGTTGGGATGCGGTCCAGATCTGTTTCGAGTGCCACGAGATGTCGGAAGCGGTGATCAGTAAGCAGCCGCGCCGGCGGCAAAAAAAGCACCGTAAGGCGATGAAAAAACACCGCCCCTGCCTAGATTGTCATACCAGCGATGATGTGGCGTGCTGTCACGACCGGATGTTCCCACCGATCGATCGATGGGAGTGATGTTGATTGAGCTCATGGATTATTCCCCTCATGCGGTTTAATGTGCGCAAGCGATGGCAGTCGTGGGATGTTGAGTGTTTTATGGAGCGCTCGCAGAATTACCAACGTAAGGATAAAAGATGATGAAAGCGCGTTTGATCGCATTGGTGTCGGCGGTTTGTATTAGTAGTGCAGTGCAGGCTCGATCGTTTGAAGAAACCCTAGCATTCTGTGAAGACTGTCACGGCGAGGGTGGCGTTAGTCAGGAATCTGATGTGCCGACGATGGCGGGCTTTTCAGATATCGCGATCAGCGATATTTTGATCGCTTACCGTGATGGCTCCCGTTCGGCGATCTCGTCTAAGTTTCGCGGCGGTGATACCTCGCGATCCGAAACCAATATGAACGAGATCACCAAAGAGATGAGCGATGCTGAGATCGAACAGCTGGCAGAGCACTACTCGAGCAAAACCTTTGTACCGTCAAAGCAAACATTTGATCCGGCGCTAGCCGCTAATGGATTCAAGATTCACAAGGTGCAGTGCACTAAGTGTCACGAAGATGGTGGCACCTCACGCGACGACGATGTCGGACTGCTGGCGGGCCAGTGGAGCCCCTATCTGCGCACTGCATTGACCAACTTTCGCAACGATAAGCGCGAGACCGAACCCAAGATGCTCAAGCTAGTGAAAAAATTGGACGACAGCGAGATCGAGTCGCTGCTTAATTATTGGGCTAGTCAACAGTAGGTCGCTAACGTTGGGATGGAGTAAAGGGAAGCTCTGGCAGCCATCAAAGCGCTGGTACGCGTTGGGTATTCCACTGGGTGGCTATCTGGCAGGTGTATTGGGGATAGCGCTCTGGGGTGGTTTTAATGCCGTGGTTGAGCTGACCAATACCGAATCCTTCTGTATCAGTTGTCACGAGATGCGCGACACGGTGTATCAGGAATACCAGCAGTCGCCGCATTTCAAAACAGGGTCGGGTGTGATTGCCAGTTGCCCCGATTGTCATGTCCCCAAGCCGCTACTGCCGAAATTGGTCGCCAAGGTTAAAGCATCGGCCGATATTTACCATACCCTGATGGGAACCATCGATACGCCTGAAAAATTCAATGCGCGCCGTAAGATTATGGCTGACAAGGTGTGGGCGACGATGGAAGCAACCGATTCGAGAGAGTGTCGAAGCTGTCATCTGGAAGAGCGGATGGCGCTGGAGATGCAAGATAAACGCACCCGTAAGAAACACCGTCCAGAGCGGATGGCGTCGCGCGGTGAGACCTGTATCGATTGTCATAAAGGTATTGCTCATGAGTTGCCAGACGAGGTGTAGCCTGCAGCGATACAAGTAGGTGTAAGGGTAGGTTGAAAGGCCTACCCTTTTTTGTGCCCGTTTAGCGGTTCATGCAAGTGAATAAGCCGTTGATGGCGGTGTTTTTGAAACGGCCGTTTTATTGCCCTAGCGCAAGGCTTTCACTTGCGGATAGTCGTATCTTGTCTAGGCTAGTTAAGAGTCTGATTCCGTAGGCTATGATGGATCGTCATAGATCCTTACCCCGTTGCAGCAGGAAGTTTGCCCATGTCTCCAGAAGAAGCGATCAAACAGCTCGATGTTGCACTGCGAGCGAAATACTCGGACATCGTTTTTCTACCCTCGGGCATCTGTAGTCGTACGTTGCAGATTCCGTTCAAGTCGGGGTCGGCCCTACAGTACACTTTAACCCTGTTTGTTGAGGTAGAGATGGCGCCGACGACAGGCGTCGCGACAGCGGTGCGAATCACCCATCCGCCTAATCATGCCTGGGAGTCAACGCCGGAGGAGCTGGGTCAGTCCAGTTCGAACCTGCGGGTGTTGTTCGACATGGTTACCGATCTGGGCAAAGAGTATCTGGCGAAGGAACGGCAGACGCTCAAGGTGCTAAACAATCAAGAACTGGGCAAACAGTTGCAGCGGCTATGCCAGGCCAATGGCGATGAGAGCGTGACCGTGGATGCGGCTCAGTTTGTGCTAAAAAAAGGTCAAGCTCAGGTGACCGTCAAAATTGTTGAGGATAAGTCCTCTTCACCGCATGCTGCGATCAATATGACCGTCGCGGGTGTTGATAGTAAGGATCTGCTCGGCTCGATCAAAATGCTGCTGCAAAACGCCATTAAATAACCCGCTTAACCAGCCATTGTCAGTAGACTTTGGCTGGTCATCAGCCCCTCATCCCGATAGCATAGAGAGCTTGGTAAAACGGACCGGTCTTCGGTACGTGCTTAACCAGTTTTTGTACAGCTAGCGGGTCAGTTTCAGTATGAGTTATCAGGTTCTTGCACGAAAATGGCGGCCGTCGACCTTTGAAGCGATGGTGGGTCAGGATCATGTGTTGCAGGCGTTGGTCAATGCGCTGGACAGCAATCGACTGCACCATGCTTACCTGTTTACTGGCACGCGAGGGGTTGGCAAAACCTCTATCGCCCGGCTGTTTGCTAAATCGCTTAACTGCGAACAAGGAGTAGGGTCGAAGCCCTGTGGTGTCTGCTCGCCTTGCCGGGAGATCAGTGAGGGACGTTTTATTGATCTGATCGAAGTCGATGCAGCCTCCCGAACCAAGGTAGAAGACACCCGCGAGCTGATGGATAACGTCCAGTATGCGCCAACCCAGGGGCGCTACAAGGTGTACCTGATCGATGAGGTGCACATGCTGTCGACGCACAGCTTTAACGCCTTGCTAAAAACTTTGGAAGAACCCCCGCCGCATGTGAAATTTTTGCTGGCAACGACCGATCCGCAAAAGCTGCCTGTCACCATCCTGTCGCGTTGTCTGCAGTTTAACCTTAAGAATATGGTGCCCGAGAAGATCGTCGAGCACTTGAAATTGGTGCTACAGGCGGAGCAGATCCCCTTCGAAGATAATGCGCTGTGGTTGTTGGCGCGCGCCGCCAACGGCAGTATGCGTGATGCGATGAGTCTGACCGATCAGGGTATCGCCTTTGGTAGTGGTCAGTTGCTGGATGTCGATGTGCGGGCGATGCTCGGCACCGTCGATCAGCGCCAGGTACTGGGCTTGTTGCAGCAGCTGGCGCAAGGGTCGGCGCAGGGCATTCTCAATGCTATCGCCGAGATGGCGCAGTTTGGCGCCGATAGCGATGCGATTCTGGCTGAGCTGCTGGGACTGTTGCATCGACTGGGTATTGCCCAGATGCTGCCCGACGCGGTCGATAATAGCCAAGGCGATCGCGAAGAGGTGCTGGTGCTGGCGGGCCAGCTACGTGCTGAAGATGTGCAACTGTTCTATCAAATTGCACTCCATGGTCGTCGAGACCTGCCGCATGTGCCGGTCGCGCGTGAAGGCCTGGAGATGGCGTTGCTGCGGATGCTGGCGTTCCGGCCAGTGGCTGCCGGAGAGGTGGCGCTGCCAGAAACGTCGGCGCAACCAGCCTCTCAAGCGGTCGCTAAACCTGCCGTTGAGTCGGTTGCAGCCGAACCTGTTGCGACCACGTCACCAGGGTTAAATCCTGCACCTGCTGTGCCCACACCCGCTCCGGTCACGGCAGCGGGGTTGGCGGCTAACTATGATGATCCGCCACCTTGGGGTGGGGGAGAACCTACCGCCGGGGGGGATGGTGCAAAAAAGTTTGAGGCGCCGGCCGCCGTCGAGCCGGAATCTAAGCAGGTCGTTAGGGCTGAGCCTGCTGCGCCGCTAACTCATACCGCTGCGCCAGAGCCCGCAGTGCCTGCTCCGATAGTGACCGAGCCGGTCATGGCCGAGTCGACCACTGCCGAAGTTCCACCAGTGCCGGCTGCGGAGCTCGCAGCAGCGAGGGTTGAACCGGCAGTCGATGATGGTGTTGCAGACGATGAGGTTTGCGATGATGCCGCGGTGGGCGAGCCTGTTCCGCTGATAGCGGATAGCGCGGAAATAGAGGTCCTGTATGGCGGCGAGACGGCGGTGCGTTGGGTCGGGTTGATCGATCAAATTGGACTCAGCGGCATGACGTATAATATTGCTGCTAACGCCTCGCTGCGCTCAGTTGATGGCAATAATTGGTGCTTTACCCTGACTGCTGAGCAGATTCATCTGTTTAACGCGACCCATCGTCAGCGTTTAGCGCAAGCGCTATCTGCTCATTTGGGCGAAGCCGTATCTGTTGATGTTGTCGAAGCCGCCGCTGATGGCGAAACGCCAGCCCTGTATCAGGAGCGAAAGCGCCAGGAGCGCCAGACACAGGCGGTTCTGGCGATTGAGAATGACAGCAATGTTCAGGCGATTATTGCCAACTATGATGCCCGTATCGATCCTGACTCCATCAGACCGGTCGAAAACGGCGAACCTGTGAGGTAGACGAGATGATGAAAGGTGGAATGGGCGATCTGATGAAGCAGGCCCAGCAGATGCAAGAGCAGCTGCAAAAAGCACAAGCAGAGGTGGCCAACGCCGAGGTGACCGGTGAGTCCGGCGCAGGGTTGATCAAGATCGTCATGAATGGTCGCCACGATGTGAAGCAGGTCAATATTGATGACAGCTTGATGAGCGAGGACAAAGAGATTCTTGAGGATTTGATTGCTGCTGCGGTGAACGATGCAGTACGCAAAATTGAGAGTGCTAGCCAGGAGAAGATGGCGGGCTTAACGGGTGGGATGATGCCACCCGGCTTTAAGATGCCATTCTGACCAGGTTAATCGTTGATGAGTTATAGCCCTTTAATCGACCAGTTGATTAACGCCTTGCGCTGTTTGCCGGGTGTCGGTGCTAAATCGGCACAACGGATGGCGTTTCAGCTGTTAGAGCGTGACCGGCAAGGTGGTCAGCAGTTGTCGCAAGCGTTGGCGTTGGCGATGGCAGAGGTGGGGCATTGTCAGCAGTGCCGGACCTTGACCGAACAGCCGGTGTGCCGGATCTGTAGTTCACAGAGTCGAGATCGGTTGCTGATGTGCGTGGTCGAAAGCCCTGCTGATGTGGTGGCTATCGAGCAGACTGGCAGCTTTCGCGGTACCTACTTCGTGCTACAGGGGCATCTATCACCGCTCGATGGCTTAGGGCCCGATGATATCGGTATCCCGCTGTTGTTAGAGCGACTGCACGAATCTGAGGTCGGTGAGCTGATCATTGCCACCAACCCTACGGTAGAGGGGGAG
Organism: Halopseudomonas sp.; assembly: GCA_036960405.1. GTDB lineage: Bacteria > Pseudomonadota > Gammaproteobacteria > Pseudomonadales > Balneatricaceae > Motiliproteus. Next base: position 23,854 of record JBALWS010000003.1, read on the forward strand.
GCGACCGCGCATTACATTATGGAACAGGTGAAACCGATGGGAATTGAGGTAACGCGGATCGCTCATGGCGTACCACTGGGTGGTGAGCTGGAATATGTCGACGGTAGTACTTTGACCCATGCCTTGAATGGACGTAAAGCCTTGTGATCAATCGACCGTTACAACAGGATCAGTTAGCGCAGTGTCAGCAGGCGATTGGCGAGGCGGAGTGGGTGTCTACCCATCAGCGGCTGGCTGAGTTGTGCCAGTCCTGGCATCAGCATGCGATGGTGGCGGTAGATACCGAATTCCAGCGAACCGATACCTTTTATCCAATACCGGGATTGATTCAAGTGGGTTGTGATAATCGCGCTTACTTGATCGATCCGCAGGCGATCGACGATTTTTCACCGTTTGCTGAATTGCTCAACGATAGCTCGGTGCTGAAGCTGATCCACGCTGGCAGTGAAGACCTGGAGCTGTTCGCGCATTGCTACGGCGCGACACCAAGGCCGCTGTTCGATACCCAGACCGCCTGTGCCTTTTTGGGGTTAGGGTTGTCGATGGGCTACCAGCGATTGCTCGGAACACTGCTTGAGCTGGAGGTGGATAAGCACGAGACCCGATCGGATTGGTTGCAGCGTCCGTTGACCGAGTCGCAGCGGCGCTATGCTGCCGAGGATGTGGTGTTCCTGGAGGCTATTTACCAGCGCCTAGCACCGAAGTTAGAGGCCGAAGGTAAGCTGGATTGGTTGCTGCTAGAGTGCCAGCAGGCGGCTGATGCGGCGCTCAAAGCTCCGGATATGGATGATTATTACCTGCGCTTTAAACAAGCCTGGAAGCTCAAACCCAATCAGCTTTGTGTTCTGCAGGCGCTGTCTAGTTGGCGCGAGCGTCAGGCACGCGAGCGCAATATGCCGCGTAACTTTGTGATCCATAACAACACGCTGCAGTCGATCGCAACGAAATTGCCAGATAGCATGGGGGCGTTGTCGGGAGTCGAGCAGATTCGTGGTCGTGCCTTGTCTAAAGACGGAGCGACGTTGCTGAAGCTGGTTAAGCAGGGGCTGCAAAAAGCGCAGTCTGGTGAGGTTGAAGCTCTTCCTCGGCCGTTGCCGAGTAGTTGCACGGCGACACTTAAGCAGCTCAAACAGCGGGTAGCCCAGCGTGCAGAAACGCTACAGATGGCGCCAGAACTGTTGGCACGGCGTAAAGATCTTGAAGCGTTGGTGCGCAGCCAGTTAGAGCAGGGCGAGGCGCTGCTTCCGGATGGCTTGCAGGGCTGGCGTGAGGCGGTTATTGGGCGGGCATTGGTTGACAGTCTTGCCGGTGGCAATTGAGGTAGTGGGTTGTAGTGGAGAAAGCCATGAAGATGATCTGTTCGATATATAAAAGCAGCAAAAAAGCGGAAATGTATCTCTATGTCGAAAAGCGAGAGGGGTTGAAGCGTGTGCCCGAGGCGCTGGTAGAGATGTTCGGTATTCCCAAGGATGCGATGACACTGTTGATCACGCCGGCCAAGAAGTTAGCGCGTGCCGATGTCGATAAGGTGATGGCTGAGATTCGTGCCAAAGGGTTTTACTTGCAGATGCCGCCCGCCAAGGAATCATACATGCTTGACCTCTACCGGACACCGACTGAGTCCCGCTACTAGGTTGCCATAGATGTCTCCCGCCCAGCCGTTCTGGCTTACCAAATCGTTATTGCAGATGAGTTCTGAAGAGTGGGAGTCGCTCTGCGACGGCTGTGGTAAGTGTTGTCTGCATAAGATCGAAGACGAGGATACGCAAGAGTTGCTGTATACGCGTATCGCTTGTCGTCAGCTTGATCTTGAATGTGTTCGTTGTCGAGATTATGGCGCGCGTTTTAAGGCCGTGCCTGAGTGTCTTAATGTCCGGGATATGCCTGTCGAGCAGTATCGTTGGCTGCCGGTTTCCTGTGCCTATCGGTTGCTAGCGGAGTCTCAGCCGTTGCCCGATTGGCATCCGCTAATGAGTGGCGATCCGCAGTCGGTTATCGACGCCGATATATCGATTATTAAATGGGCGGTCAGTGAAGCGGATGTTAGCGATGATGAGTGGTTCGATCATGTCCTTGAGGGGGTCGAGGTCTGACTGTTTGGCTTGGTTATCGCAGCCAGCCCCGCAGATGAATATCTTCTGAAAACGGTCTCTGAATATTAACTCCTGAGTATCAGTTTCTGCTTATCAGATAAGCCCCTGCCGCGACCATAATCGACCCCGCGCTACGATTCAATCGTCGAACCGCCACTTCCGAACGCAGCCAGTGTCGTGCTTTGGCGGCGAAGTGGGCGATCAGCATCAAGCCCAGCATCAGTCCCACCAGAGTGAGTCCGCAGGCGATAGCGATGTCGCCCTTGTTGAGGCTCCCTAAGTCCATGAAGGTCGGTAGAAAGGCGATGTAGAACAGGATTACCTTGGGGTTTGAAGCGGAGATCAAGAACCCTTGGGTAAAACTCATCAGTTGACCGGCTCGGTTATCGCGTTGATCCATGGAGTCTAAATCCAGTGGTGCCGTCCACATCTTCCAGCCCAGGTAGCACAGGTAGATCGCGCCGATGATGCGGATCAGGGTGAACAGCTCGCTCCAATGTTGCGCGATGGCCGCTAGGCCAAAGCAGGCTGCTATCAGATAAAGGATATCGCTGAGAGTCATGCCGAGTGCCAATGAAAAACAGTTGGCAGCGCCTCGGGTCAGCGCGCGGGCCAGTATTGCAAATACGCCGGGGCCGGGTGTGATGCTGAATATCAAGATGGCGAGGAAGAAGGATAGGGCGCTTTCGAGTGACATGCGGGCAATCTTATCGAGGTTGATAAGTGGCAATCTAGCATGGATTCAAACTGGGAGAGAGAAGTAATTGGCAGTAACGAAAAAGGAGCACCGAAGTGCTCCTTTTATGTACAGGAAGTACTGTATGCCGCAGTCGCAGGGATGCGAGAGAGCGGCGATGCTAGAACCAGAGCTTAGCTCTTGTTCTGCATCTGCTGCTTGATCAGGTCGCCGATGGTGGTCGGGCCGCTGGCGTCTGCAGTCTGCTGCTGGTTTAGCTGCTGGATAGCTTCCTTCTCGTCGGCTACGTCCTTGGCTTTGATCGACAGGCTGATCGAGCGGTTCTTACGATCAACGTTGATGATCTTGGCTTCGACTTCCTGGCCTTCCTTCAGCACGTCGCGCGCATCTTCGATACGATCAACGCTTAGCTCGGAAACCTTCAGGAATGCTTCAACGCCTTCGGCCAGTTCAATCTGAGCGGCTTTCGCATCAACAGACTTAACGATGCCGTTTACGATAGTGCCCTTGTTGTGGGTCGCAGCGTAGTCGCCGAATGGGTCGCCGTCCAGTTGCTTGATGCCCAGAGAGATACGCTCTTTCTCGGAATCGATAGACAGGATGACCGCTTCAACTTGCTCGCCTTTCTTGAAGTTGCGCAGAGCAGCTTCGTTGTCGGCTTCCCAAGAGATATCGGACATGTGAACCAGGCCGTCCAGATCGCCTTCCAGACCAACAAAGATACCGAAATCGGTGATGGTCTTGATGGTGCCGGAAACCTTGTCGTTGGTAGAGAACTTCTCAGAGAAGGTTACCCAAGGATTGCCTGAACACTGCTTGATACCCAGGGAGATACGACGACGCTCTTCGTCTACGTCCAGAACCATTACTTCCAGCTCGTCACCAACGTTAACAACCTTGGATGGGTGGATGTTTTTGTTGGTCCAAGACATTTCAGAAACGTGTACCAGACCTTCAACGCCATCTTCCAGAGACGCAAAGCAGCCGTAATCGGTCAGGTTAGTGACGCGTGCTTTGATCTTGGAGTTGGCTGGGTAGCGTAGCTTGATGTCGGCCCACGGGTCTTCTTGCAGTTGCTTGAGGCCCAGGGATAGACGACCAGATTCTTTATCGAACTTGATGACCTTAACGGTGATTTCGTCACCAGGAGTCAGCATGTCGCTTGGGTGGGAGATACGCTTCCACGCCATGTCAGTGATGTGTAGCAGGCCGTCAACGCCGCCCAAATCTACGAATGCACCGTAGTTGGTCAGGTTCTTAACGAAGCCTTTCACTTCCATGCCTTCCTGGATCGTAGCCAGTAGCTCGTCACGCTGAGCGCTGTTGGCTTCTTGAAGAACGGCACGACGCGAAACAACGATGTTGTTGCGCTTTGGATCGAGCTTGATCAGCTTGAATTCCAGCTCTTTGCCTTCCAGGTGATCGACGTCGCGAACCGGACGTACATCAACCAGAGAACCCGGCAAGAAGCCTTGGATGTCGTTGATCGCAACGGTGAAGCCGCCTTTAACCTTACCGTTGATAACGCCGGTAACGGTTTCTTCAGCGTCGAATGCTTTCTGCAGCTTGAGCCAGGTTTCAGCGCGCTTGGCTTTCTCGCGAGACAACTTGGTCTCACCGAAGCCATCTTCTACCGCTTCCAGCGCTACAACAACGTCGTCACCAATAGCAATTTCTAGCTCGTTGGTAGCGTTGAGGAATTGTACGCGGGGGATAACTGCTTCAGATTTCAGACCGGCGTTTACCGTAACCCAGTCGTCATCGATATCAATAACAGTACCGGTTACCAGTGAACCGGGCTTCATATCGATTTCTTTTACGGATTCTTCAAACAGTTCAGCAAAGCTTTCGCTCATTGTTTATTCCTATCGGGCTAACCTTTGTAACCGTTTCGGATACTAAAGCCAGCACCGTGCAATACCCTGTATTGTCAGCGATACAGGTCAATTTTAAAGTCACCTTAGCTCGCCCTGCTGACAGTTTGGTAGCGAAGAAAAGATAAAAAGATGCGAAATTATACAGGAGAAATTGCCAAAACACACGTTTTCGTACGATGCCGAACTCGGTAAATAGGCGGCTAGGCGGGGTTATAGATAGGCCTGGAGTTTTCGGTCTAATTGTTCTGCGCAGGGCAGGGTAATGGTATCGATCTGCTGCGCTAAACTGGAATCAACATATTCGCTATCCTGTTCGCGTAGTGCGTTGATCAGCTGGCGTTCTTGCAGGCGGTTGTCGATGGCGAACTTGAGCCCGTCACCGAAGCAGAAACCGAAGCTGGGTAGGTGGTTTTCGATGATCTGATCTTTGAGCGCTTCGTTGAGCACCAATTGGTGACGCTTGCTGAACGCGGCGTAGTGGTTGGCGGCGGCAAAACTCATCGCTTGCTTCTCAAAGCTATTAAAGCGTTTGGCATCACGGGTTTCTTCGAGGTAATCGATTAATATGGCTTGGGCGCGATCGCGCTCCTCCAAGGCGGGTAGCGGGGCGTAACGTTCGGTCTGATCGTGATAGCCCTTGAGCTCTGCGAGTTCTTGAATTTGTTGATCCAGTTGCTGTTTCATCCGGTTGGCCTTGGCCAGCATCATCTTTTTGTCGTAGCTAAGGCTTTGGATTAACTGTTCGGTAGGCGACATTGAAGGGTCGATGTCCGGGCCGGGCGGTGCGTCGAGGTTGCTGTCGGCACTGCTGGCTGAATTCCCGGTAAGGTTGATGGAGATAGCAGCATGTTGTTGATTGCTTTGCTGGCTCAATAGTCGGTTAACTTGACGGTTGAGTTGCTTAAGGCAGGGGCCGTGGATGGCATTAAAGTCCTCGGCTAAGCCTCCTTTTATTTCACTCAGGTTGCCGTTGCTGAGTGCCTTGATAATGAATACTTCCTCGGCTCGGTTGTTGGTAATAAAGGGTAACCCTTCGCCAAGGCAGAGGCCGAATTGAGGCAGTATCTTGACCATCTCATCCTTCATTTCATCGTTGAGCATCAGCTGGTGTTGACGAACCACTTCGGTATAGATGTTGGCCGTGGCTAGATTCATCGCCTGCTGCTGGAATTTACTAAAGCGGGTGACGTCTGACGAGTTGTCGAAGTACTCCTTCAGCATCTCTTCGGCGCGTTGACGTTCCTGGTTGAGTTGATCGGGGGCAAAGCGTTCGTTCTCGGCCTTGTAGGCCCGTAGTTCAATTAATCGTTGCTGTTGTTCGTCTATCTGCTGTTTGAATTTGGCGACTTCGTATTGCAGTTCATCTTTGTCACGGCTGAGCGACAGGATCACCTTTTCGGTGGGAGAGAGCTTTTTTTCTTGAATCGATGGAGGTAGTTGAATAGTGCCGTCGGTCATACCGAAGGTAACGCCGCTGCCCCCTTCGCGAGAGCTGATGGGGACGACTTTAGAGCCAAAACCGGCAAGGTCTTCGACGTTCTGTTTGTGGACCTCTTCGACCTCTAAGAATAGAAAATACCCCCCGATGCTGATACCGATCAGTGCGATAAAGCCCACGGCACTGAGAAGGATGGCTCTAGGTGACATCTAGCTTGCTCTGGCTCAATGGCTCAATGATCAAAGGGTTAGTGCATCGCCGTGGTCTGAATGCTGAGGTAGTCGAGCATCACCTCGCTGCTTTCGCGTAACAGGGTGTCATTTTCCAGATCAATCGGATCCGTTTTGCTGGTGCGCTCGTTCTCCAGTTCGGCCAGAGAGGTCAGCTTGGGCAGATCTTTGGCGTTACGACGACGGTTTTCTATCGCCAGTTGTAGCTCTTCGTTCTGCTCTCGCATCTGTCGTAGGGTCTGCTCGTTGAGGGGAAGGCTGTCCAGTTGACGTTCTTTGCGGTGCTGGATCTCCTCTTTTATGGCGATCAGGTCTGGCTCGTTGGCCGCTCGCTGCTGGTGGCGCTGCTCCATCATGCTGAGCTGGCTGGCGGGAACTAGGTTGATATTGTTATGCGGTAGCGGTTTGACCTGGTCCCACTCGAGGGCGCCTTTCTCGGTACTCTCGCCAACCTTTTCGGGATCATAGACCTCCGGCAGCATGATATGGGGGTGAACGCCTTTGTTCTGGGTGCTGATTCCCGATACACGATAGAACATCTGCTGGGTCAGTTTGAGCTGTCCGTGGTTGAGCGGGTAGAGCGCCTGGACGGTACCTTTACCGTAAGTGGGACTGCCGATGATCAAACCTCGATCATAGTCCTTGATCGCCCCAGCAAAGATCTCTGAAGCGGAGGCGCTAAGACGATTGACCATGACTTGCAGAGGAAGATCAAAGAACTTGGGGTTGTGGTCGGACTCGACACGGATCCTGCCCATGGTGTCCTTTATCTGTACCACAGGACCTTGAGGGATAAACAATCCGGTCAGCTCGACCGCCTCTTTCAGCGAACCGCCGCCGTTGTTGCGCAGATCGATAATCAATCCTTCAATATTTTCGTCGACCAGCTGTTCGAGCAACTTTTCAACATCGCGGGTGGTGCTGCGATAATTCGGATCGCCAGCTTGCAGCGCGCGGAAATCGATGTAAAAAGTCGGAATGCTGATGACGCCGATTTTATGCGTTTTACCGTCTCGTTCGAGTTCGATCAGCTTTTTCTGGGCAGCCTGCTCCTCCAGTTTGACCTCGTTGCGGACGATACTAATGGTGCGGCTGCTCTTGCCTTCGGCGCCGTCACGTTCGATCCCCAGCTGTACGGTCGAGCCTTTGGGGCCACGGATAAGGTCGACCACTTCGTCCAGGCGCCAGCCGACGACGTCAACGAGCTCATCGGTTTCGCCCTGGCCGACCCCGACGATCTTATCGGCCGGTTTGAGTTGGCCTTGCTTATCGGCAGGGCCTGCTGGGATGAGTCGTACCACCTTGGTGTGTTCATCCTGAGTCTGTAATACAGCGCCTATCCCTTCGAGCGACAGCCGCATGTTGATATTGAAGTTCTCCGAGGTACGCGGTGAAAAGTATTGGGTGTGCGGGTCGTAAAGGCTGGCATAGGCGTTGGCGAACAGGCTAAAGGCGTCCTCTGCGGTGTTCTGGTGCAGCCGATTTAGTTGGTTATGGTAACGCTTGGCCAATACTTCGGCGGCTTCGTCGATGGTTTTATCCGAGAGCTTCAGGTTGAGCACAGTGCTCTTAAGCCGTTTGCGCCAGAGTTCGTCCAGTTGTTGGGACGTCGATGACCAAGCGACCTCTTTACGCTCGGTATCCATCGCCTCGTCACGGTCAAAGTCGAGTTGTTCAAGCCCTAGTTCGATCTGGGAAAGGAGATAGTTAAGTCGCTCCTCTACCCGTTGTTGGTAGCGGTTGTAGATTGCAAAGGCAGGCCCGGAATCACCATTCCTGATGGCGTCGTCAAGCTGATCGCGATAGCTATCGAAGTCTTCGATATCTTGCTGCAAAAAATAGAGTCTTGAGCGATCTAGTAGCTCGAGCTCAGCATCGAGCAGCTCCGCGGAGAGTTCATCGTCTAGATAGCGCTTCTTGTAATGGCCAAAACGAAGTGTTTTGGCGAGGGCTTTGAGGGTTTCGCCATGTATCGCCTCGGGTTCGAGCTGCTCAAGCTGGTTGGTGATGCCGTAGGCGATCCCCTGACTGCTTAGCACTAGTGCGGTAGCGAGGAGCAATAGAGAGTGTTTGAATCGTTGAAAAACCATAAACTCAACCAATTGTGGTTAACAATACTAGGGTGGGGAGCCGCTGCTTTTGCGAGTAGTCCTTTGCTATGACAAAGGAATGCGGTGGCGGGTTCCCGAATCTCAGGATACCATCTGTATCCTTTAGGATGGAGCGTAAATTTCAGTGATCAAAATTATTAGTCGGTTTCTATCAATTAGCTTGCTTTGTAGTCTAGTGCTGATCTTGCAAGGCTGTGACAACGAACTGCTATCTCGGTTGGATAAACTCGAAGGTCAGGCCGAGGAAAATATGTTGGCGGGGCAGGCATTTCTGAAGGATAACGCTCGGCAAACGGGGGTGGCTACCACTGCAAGCGGGCTGCAGTATCGGGTGCTACGCACCGGAGCTGGTCCATTGCCCGCTTTGTCCGATCGGGTTGCGGTGCATTATCGCGGTAGCTTGATCGACGGCAGCGAATTCGACAATTCGTATACGCGCGGTGAGCCTGCGCGGTTCCCGCTTCAGGGGCTGATTCCGGGCTGGCAGGAAGCGTTGCCGATGATGCGAGTCGGCGATCATTGGAAACTGTTCGTTCCCTCCGGGCTGGCGTACGGTAAGCGCAGTCCATCACCGAGTATTCCACCCAATTCGACCTTGGTGTTTGAATTGGAACTGTTAGCTATCGAGGAGCAGCAATGATGCAACAGACGCGATTCAATCAGTCGTTGTTGGACTATCTACAGCGTTCGTCGACCCCTTTTCACGCTACACGTGAGCTGGCTGATCAGCTGTTGTTAGCCGGTTTTGAACGGCTGGATGAAACCCAGTTATGGTCGCTGGAGCCCGGTGGACGCTATCTGGTTACACGTAACGATTCATCGATCATCGCTTTCGTGTTGCCCGAGCGAGCTCCGCTCATGGAGACGGGCTTTAAGATGGTGGGCGCTCATACCGATAGCCCGTGCCTGAAGGTCAAGCCGCAGCCGGAGCGGCTCAAGAACGGTTACTTTCAGCTCGGCGTCGAGGTTTACGGTGGCGCGTTGCTGAACCCTTGGTTTGACCGCGACTTGTCGCTGGCTGGTCGAGTCAGTTATAGCGATAGCCAGGGGCAGTTGGCGCATGCGCTGGTCGACTTTGTCGATCCGGTAGCGGTGGTGCCGAGTTTGGCGATCCATCTCGACCGTGAGGCGAATAAGGAGCGAACCGTCAATCCGCAGCAACATCTGCCATTGTTACTGTCGCTGGCCGACGCCGATAGCGACGATGGCAAGGCTCCTGAGTTGCGCCAGATACTGCGCGAACGTCTGCAGCAGCAAGGGGCGGAGGTTGACGAGGTGCTTGATTTTGAGCTCTGTTGTTATGACACTCAGCCGCCCGCGATGATCGGGCTCAAGCAGCAGTTTATCGCTTCGGCACGGCTGGATAACCTGCTCAGTTGTTTCGTCGGTTTGCAGAGTTTGCTGCAGGCGCTGGAGTCTGGTGAGGCTGATCAAGGGATGCTGCTGGTTTGCAGCGATCATGAAGAGGTGGGCAGTATCTCCAACGCCGGTGCCGATGGTCCGTTTCTCGAGCAAGTTCTGCAACGGATAGCCCCTGCGGTGGAAGATCGGCAGCGAATGCTGGCCCAGTCGATGATGATTTCCGCCGATAATGCTCACGGTATTCACCCCAACTATAGCGATATGCACGACGCTAACCATGGCCCGCTGCTGAACTCGGGGCCGGTCATTAAAATCAATGCCAATCAGCGTTACGCCACTAATTCAGCGACCAGTGCGCTGTTTCGCCAGCTGGCCAAACTCGAGGATGTGCCGGTACAGGCCTTCACGGTGCGCTCGGATATGGGCTGCGGAAGCACCATTGGGCCGCTTACTGCGGCTAAGATTGGCGTGCCAACACTCGATATTGGCGTGCCGACCTTCGCCATGCACTCGATTCGAGAACTGGCGGGTAGCGAGGATGCGTTTTCTTTGTTTAAGGTGCTGCGGCGTTTCTTTTCGGGCTAAAGAACAAGAATCAAATCTTTAGCCTAGTTTGTAACCTTTTTTGAATCGCTTGATTTTAGGGCGCTTGTTTCTTTGTTGAGATACATGACGCTATCGGCATGGCTGAGTAGCTTTTCCAGCTCGGTGCCATGGTCCGGATACAGCGCGAAGCCGATGCTGGCTCCAACTTGAGCCGCAACCTCGGCTCCATTGCCACGCTGCTGAAATAGATAGGGCTGGCTGACAAGCGTGTCGTGCAGGGTGTCGATGATCTGCTCGACCGCTTGCTCTTCGCCTAGGTCTTCGATGACGACGGTAAACTCGTCGCCGCCGACTCGGGCTGCGGTATCCGAGCTACGTATTGCGCTCTGGAGGCGTTCGGCGAATGCCTTGAGCACCGTGTCGCCTGCGCTATGTCCATAGGTATCGTTAACCGGTTTGAAGTTGTCCAGATCGAGATACAGAATCAGTACCCGTTGATTATTTCGTTCCGCGCGGGTGATGGCCTGATTGCATCGTTCAGCGAAGTGGGCTCGGTTGGCCAGCCCCGTCAGTGCATCGAAGTTGGCTTGTTGCCAGATGGTTTCTTCCATCTGTCGTTTTTCGGTAATGTCCTGTTCGACGGCGATGTAGTTGGTGATTTCGTTAAACTCATTGAGCACAGGAGCGATCGATATGTTCTCCAGCATCAGCTCGCCATTTTTGTTTTTGTTACACAGCTCGCCGCTCCAGACACGCTTAGCGTTGATGGTATCCCAGAGCGCTTGGTAGGTTTCTAATGGGGTGTCACCCGACTGTAGGATGCGGGGGTTTTTACCCACCACCTCTGCTGGGCTATAGCCGGTGTTTTTGGTGAACTGTGGGTTAACGTAGAGGATCTTCGGCTCGGTGGTGGTTACGATCGTGGCAACGGGGCTATGCGTAATCGCCGATGATAAGGTTTCCAGCTCTAGCTCCAGGGCTTTGCGTTGACTGATGTCCTGATGGGTGCCTAGTGCTCGGACTGCATTCCCGTCTGCATCCCGTTCGAACACTTTGCCGGTGGTCTGAATCCACTTCCATTCCCCTGAGCGGGTGCGCATACGAATATCGGCCTGATAAATATCTGTTTTACCATTCTTGTGCTCGTTGAGCTTATGTAGCGCTATGGCTAGGTCATCGGGGTGGGTGAGCTGTTTCCATTGGTCCATTGATGCTTGCAGGTCTTGCGGGTGATAGCCCAGCATCTCGGCCCAGCGAGCGTTATGGTTGATCTGCCCAGAGTTGAAATTAACGTCCCAGAGTCCCAATTCGGCACCCGACAGGGCTAGTTCTAGTCTCTCTTCGCTTTCAATCAAGTTTTGTTGTGCCTGTTTGAGACGTTCCTTTTCTTGATTTAGATCTTGGGTCCGATGAACTAGCTCCTCGGCCAGTAATTGTGGATGCAGCGAAATATTATAGGCCAGCATGGTGAGTAGCACGGTGATGGCCAAAACCAAAATGCTGTCGATAGCAAGACTGTCCAAACCGACCCAGCCACCGATAGGGCTTAGGCTAAGTACCCATTCACCATTGGGGATCTTGATCCGATGGCTAACCGTATTGTCGTACAGCGGGGCGCTTGAAGCCGCGAAAATATCAATCCTGCCGGTGTCGGGGTGAACGCGGTGCAGCGTCCAGGCATAGTGCTGAGCTTCCAGATTTTCAATTTTTGCTTGCTGCAGTAAAGGCTCCAGCAGCATCAATGCGCTGGCAAAGCCCCAAAAGTTTCGTTTGCCTGGAGGCGAGTCGATGAAAACCGGTTGCCGAGCGATCACGGCTACACCGCCTTGTCGCAGGGTAAAAGGCCCTGCCAGGGTTAACTGTCCCGTTTTGACTGCATCGAACGCTTCCTTGGTTCGCTTGGGGTCGGCCAGTAGGTTGTGTCCAATCGCCTTCTCATTACCCTTGAGGGGGACGACTTGCATTACCACGCCGTCAGGGGCGAGCTGTAGGTTGGTGATCCCGGGTGTTGTGGCGAGCAGGTCGGCGGCGATAGTGTCGAAGTTGGAGATTTGGCCGTATTCAGCACGGATCAAATAGGCCAGGGCGGTGGTGGTGGATTTGGACTGCTCGATTAAGCTCGATAAGGAGTCCGCATAAGATGCCGCGATAGCCATCGCATCAGCCCGCTTCTCGGCGGCTTCACGACGGTGTTCCATATGGATAAACGCGGTGCTGATCAGTAGTACACAAAAAAAAGCGATACCAGTTAGCAGCGAGGGGCGTTGGCTGGGTTGGGTAGCTTGCGGCGCATGTGGGGGGGGCGAGGGGGAAAAATTGAGATAGATAGTTAATAACAGGGCTAGCAGCAGCGCCAATAGCAGGCCTGTAGTGGTGATAATGCCTCGATGCTCGGTGAGGGTTTCAAAGGGGCTGTAGCGTAGCGCAGAGTCACCCCATAGCCAGACAGCCGTTAATAGCAGCACAGTGATGGCGATGCTAAGTTGATGTATCGCAGCCTTGGGCATATACCCTCCATGGCTCAATCGATAATTAATACATTGCTAATATATAGCGTTTGAAGTGCCCCAGATAGGTTTTAGCAGTGTTTTATTGGATGTGTTGGTCAATGCTATATCGAGTCTTGTTGACTTGGATCGGTATCATCTTTCTCAATCAAGGATGGCGCCCTGATTTTCCCCCAACAAGAATCATCATTTGATGATTCTTGTTGGGGGCTATTTTCGATTCAAAAAAGATCCCGTCAGTAATCCGCGTCGTTTGGTGTCGATAGCTTCTGAGATACTATTAACTTTAATAGTAGCTTTGCTTGTCGCAGATTTTTTTTGGGCGACGGTTTCGGGCTTGGGTTTGGCTTCAACAAACAGTTGTTGCATGACTCGCTCAGCCATCTGCAGCGCGGCAGCCTGGTCGGTAAATTCATCCATCGACGGGAATAGAGGGTAGCTTCCAAAGGCGCCGAATTTTGAATCCCAGCCGTGGGTGAATTCGAAATCGCCGGCGGGAAAGGTTTCTTTATGGGCATCGCCTGTCTGGTTGTCTCGCCAGCCTTCGATCTCTACTGGTAACAGCAGTAAACCCATAAACCAGGGGGTAACGATCACCCCTAGCTGTTGGCCGTGGTGGTGTTGGAAACTGACAGCGGCAACCTCGAGCGACGGGTTAGACTTGCTCTGCTGCGTGGTTGCAAGAGCTTGCTGGTAGCTGGCTGTTATTAAGGCAATGCGGCGCATTCGCGTACCTCAAAGGGTTGTTTTTATCACCGTTCTGGCCGTTCGAATAATTCGGGATCGATGCTATAGGGCAGCGGCAGCAGCGAGACGGTGGGGCCTTCTGCGCTGTGCAGATGTAGATCGTTGTTATCGGCAGCCGTTTTGTTGATGATGGCTTGTAGCACCAAGTGCTGATCTTGGTGGGCGTAGCTGAGGATTTTGCCTACCACGCGACCGTTGCTGCTAACGAGCGAGTCCGATATCGAGACAGGTTGCTCGTTTAGCTCCTTGACGGCCACTGTGGCGGCGTACATCAGCTTTTTAAGCTTGCCGCGAAATTGCAGTCTGGCTACCACTTCTTGGCCGGTGTAGCAGCCTTTGTCGAATCCGACACCGTCGACGGCCTGCAGGTTGAGCATCTGTGGAATGTAGCTATCGAGGCTTTCGGGGCCGAGCTGGACCAGGCCGGCCTGAATATCGGCGGCGAGCCAGGCTTGGTGGCTGCCAAGCTGGGTTTGTTTAGCCAGTTGCTGCCACAGCTGCTCGGCGTGAGGCAGAGGGCTCCAGAGCTCGAACCGAGGCGTTGCGCCTGCTACCCGTACGACGATCAGGTCGTCGCTCAGAACCTGTTGATTGATGTCGGTGGGTGGGGTGACACCCAGCTGTTGCAAACACTCGGCTGCTGATTCGCCTATCAAACCGATGCCCACCCATTGCTGATCGGCAAGCTCTAGCGTGAGCTTGGAAAACACCGCGAATTTTTTCAGATTGGTGAGCGCTGAATCGGCGCAGGCCAGCGGCAGTCGCATCAATATCTGACCTTCTGCGGGCTTAAACAAACGGAACGCGCTGATGACCATCCCTTTAGGAGTGCAGTTGGCTCCGAGTAGACTCTGCTCGGTGTTCAGCCGGTTAAGATCACAAGTGAGCTGCCCCTGCAGGTATTTTTCGGTATCGGGACCCTCGGCGCTGATGAGGGTTTGATCGGATAGAGGTACAAGTAGCGTTGAGTTGTTCTGGTCAGTGGTAGCCGCTGATGCAGACGTGGAGTCTTGCGATACGCCTTGTTGGTTCAGAAAGTCGATCCAGCTAGGGTGGGGCATAAGGCTACCTTTAAAATGAGTGAACGCTGCGATTGAACCGACAGCAACAGTCGGTCGGTTCAGACATTATGGGGATCGGTTGTCAGGCTTCAACCTCGCCGTTGCTGGGGTCTTGTTGTGCTGGGTTGAGTAAGTTTGCCAAAGGTTGCCCCAGACGGGTGTTGTTGCCCGAGTGGTACTGTTTTAGCCAATCGATGTTGTTTTCACCAAACAGCAAAATAACCGTGGATCCTAACTTGAAACGCCCCATCTCTTCGCCTTTGGCTAGCACGATAGGATCTGGTGACTGCTTATCGTAACGGCTGGTTTCGATTGCCCGCATTTTCGGCGCAACCTGGCCAGACCAGACTGTCTCGATGCCGGCCACGATCATCGCGCCGACCAGCACCATCGCCATGGGGCCGTTGGCGGTATCAAAAATGGCTACCAGTCGCTCGTTGCGGGCGAAGAGGTTAGGGACCTCTGACACCGTGGCCGTGTTCACCGAGAACAGGTCGCCGGGTACGTAGACCATTTCTCGCAGACGGCCTTCGATGGGCATGTGTACGCGATGATAATCCTTGGGAGACAGATAGATCGTGGCAAATTGACCGTTGATAAACGGCTTAGCGCGGTCCTGATTGCCACCGAGAAGTGAGGTCAGGCTGTAGCTGTGGCCTTTGGCCTGAAAAATACGGCCGTAATCAATCTTCCCCAGTTGGCTAATGGCGCCATCGGCGGGGCACACTAACAGCGACGGATCGGGGTCGATTGGGCGGGCATTGGGCTTGAGAGCGCGGGTGAAGAACGCGTTAAAGCTGGGGTAGGCGGTGGGGTTTTCTTCCACGGCTTCGGTCATGTTAATGCCGTAGATATGGTGGAACAGCCTGATAAAGCTGTTTTTTATCCATCCAATTCGGCTATCGGCTAGGCGGCCAACGCATCGGGATAGCAGGTGCTGGGGCAGTAGGTACTGTAATAGGGCAAATAAACGAGACATGGAGAGGCTTATCACTCAATCAGATAATAGGAATGGGGTCAGGGTTAATCTTTATGGGGCTTCCACCGGGGTGTTGGGGTCATTGCCCCATTCGAACCAGGAGCCATCATAACAACGGATGCGTGGATAGCCGAGAGCTTTAGCTACCAGATAGGTCAATCCCGATCTACGGTGGGTTTGGCAGTGAGTAATCACTTCTTTATTTGGGCTGATTCCTAAAGAACATAGTTGGTTGCGTAAGCGATCAGGATCCTGCAGCCGCCAGTCGTTTAAGCCGAGCAGGCTCTGGGTCCACTCAAAGTGCAGGGCTCCGGGGATATGTCCACCTTTGATCGCGTTGACGATGTTTTCACCGCGGTATTCGGCGCTTGAGCGTGCGTCCCAGATGGCGATGTCTTGATCGCCCAGATGCTCCAGTAGGTAAGCTTTGTCGGCGATAAATGCTGGATTGATGGTGGCGTTGAAGTTTGACGGTTGTGCTGCGTTAGATTGGCTTTGCAGTGGCAAGCCAGCACCTGTCCACGCGGCCAACTGGCCATTCAGCACCGAGCTGTGGGGGTGACTAACGATATCCAGCGTCCAGACCAGCCGGCCGGCCAGTGCTCCCATCTGATCATCGTAGGCGACCACTCGGGTGCCGGTTTGGATGCCCAACTCGGAAAATAGTGCGCTGAGCTGCTCAGCACTAGGGAGCTTGTTGGGCACAGGTCCCTGGCCGCGCAGTAGTCGCGATGGATCGAGTCGGACCGCGCCGGGGATATGCCCGTTGGCGTAATGCTCCTCGCTTGAGAGATCGATGATTAACAGCTCGGGGTCGGCAAGATGCCGATTAAGCGTGCTCGGCTCGAGTAGCACAGGTAATGCCGTCATGAGGATTCCTTCAAGAGTGGTGTGGCAGGACTTTCGTGTCTAGCCGCCAGCTTTGCCCAGTTGGGCGATGCAGCGGTTAGCGGCTACCGCCATTTGTTTAAATTTCTGGAATTGGAATTCGCTTATAAGCGAGCTTTGCTGCTGCATATCGGCGTAGAGCAGCAATGCTGGTTGGTCGCGTTGAAATAGTGAAATTAATGCAAAGCTCTGCGGGTGGCAGACCGATTTAAACCGTTCCGGAAGCTCTTCCCAAATTCTGGCTCGGTTGTTGTTGTGAACCCATACAGCAAGGGGTTTGTGGGTCATTTTCTTGAACAAACTGGGAATATTGAGGTTCAGGGTAAAGCGAATGAGCGGGTCATCGCCGATGCAGCCTTGGTGGCTGATAGGGGTTAAACGCATCTCGTAATTGATGTGGTAGCTGACCACGCGTTCCAGTCCGAGGCCGTTAACCAGTCCTCGGTGGAGCAGGTTTAATACCTGATTGCGCTCACTAAGCTCTGCAGAGGGCTTGATAAGCTGTTGAAGGACTTGCTGATATAGTGCTTCGTCGCGGAACGTTGAGGCGGCTGTTGCCGAGGTGGGAGCTGGCGTTCCGCTCGGGCTTGGAGAGGTGCTTTGTTGGGCTGATAGCTGTTTGATCGCGTTGATTTTTTTCGGGCTGATCATGGATGAGAGCGGCTTTTTGGCCGTTGCCCCGCCGATGTCTGTGGTGTCCATCCGATAGTTCAGAACCAGCTCGGAAGGCTGAAGTAGCATCAACGCAGCCGGTGATAACAGCCCAGGCATGGGGTGTTCGCGCGAGGCTTTGACGCAGTTCTGGTGTAGCAGGCTAGAGGTCTCACTTTGATCTTGTTGCAATAGATCGTTGATCAGTGCCTCGATACGCTGGGTTTTGGCGTGATTCCAGCCCATCGGAGCGGTTAGTGCTAACCAGTTAGCCAGCTTGACTGGGTAGTAGGGTGCATTAAGTAGCTGTTTGACTTCTCTTTTTTGCTCGTCAGAAAGCTCGGCTGAGTGCTCGGCTTGGAGGTGGATCTGGTCCAGTAAATCGGCGTCGGGTGAGGTTTGATGCTGCAGCGCTTCGGAGGCAAGGCGAGATAGGCGCCAATGGCTGATCAGTTGCTCTGATACCTGCTGAATTGTACAGCCTAGGACTTCGTATTCGGCTAGCGCAGAGTCCTGCTGTTGCTCGTAGATCCTGATTTTTATCTGGCTCATCTGCTGCGGTGCGTAACGCCACAGTGCCCAGTGACCAATGCCGTAAAACAGTGCTGCGGTACGGGTGTTGTTGATAATCGAACGGTCTTTGTAGCGGCACAGAGATAGCGCTTGGGTGGCGGCGTGATAACTGTCAGCAAGGCTGTGAAAATATTGCTTGTGCGGCACGCTGGCGGTGTTGAGTTTGATCGCAGGGAGTTGGCCGATTAACTCGATGATGCGATCCAGTCCCAGCGTTGCAATGGCCAGTTCGATGGTGGAAACGTCGGTGTCAGGGTTGCGGTTGAGGCGGTTGGCCAGGCTGACACAGTGCATCGCCAATACCGGGTCTCGACCGATAATAGGGTGGAGCTGCTGGAGGGACACCCCCGGATCTTGTAACTGCTGTCGAAGCAAGGCAAGGGTTAAGGCTGGAACCGGTAGCAGCTTGTCCTGCAGCAGGCTGCTCCAGTGCTCTATTCCTTGTGGGGCGAGTGGTGACTCCATTGGCTTCCTTCGGGCTGAGTGCTCACTGTGATTCGGAATATAGCACTCTGATGGCGCTGTGCCCACTACCGGCTGTATGCCTACTGGGGCGCCTTTAGTGAGGCATGATTCCCTCTTCAAGGCTGTGGCGAATCAGCCGGTAGCTTTCCATCCGTCGGGGCTCGATCTTCCCCTCCTCCAGGGCTTGAAGTAGCGCACAGTTGGGCTCGTGCTTATGGCTGCAGTCGCGGAAGCGGCAATACCCGAGAAACGGTCGAAACTCGACAAAGCCTTCGAGTAGCTGTTGTGGTTCGATATGCCATAGCCCGAACTCGCGGATGCCGGGAGAGTCGATCAGGTCGCCACCGTCGGGGAAGTGATAGATCCGGGCGGTGGTGGTGGTATGGGTACCCTTGTGACGCGCTTCCGACAGGGCGCCGACCCGAATATCGACACCGGGTAGCAAGACGTTGATCAGCGATGACTTGCCTACTCCAGACTGGCCGACGAAGACGCTGGTGCGTTGGTCGAGGTGCGTCTTGAGTGTGCTCAGGCCGTCTTCGCTCTTGGTCGAAGCGTGCAGTACCCGGTAGCCGATCTGTTGGTAACTATCGAGCATCTTATCGAGCTCGGCGCGCCGTTCAGGGTCGGTCAATAGGTCTGTTTTGTTGAGCAGAATCACCGGCTCGATACCGATCGCTTCGGCTGCCACCAGGTAACGATCGATCAGGTTGGCAAAAGGCGTTGGTTCGGGAGCGATGGTGATAACGATATAGTCGATATTGGCGGCCACCGGCTTGAGTTCGCCGCGACTGTTAGGGCGCGAGAGCAAGCTGTGGCGGGGAAGGGTGGCGACTATTACGCCGTAAGGTTCGCCATTGCGCCAGACTACCCGATCACCGGTGACCAATGCGCCCAGGTTGGCACGCATGTGGCAACGACAGATCTGCCCTCGATCATCACCTTCGAGCACTTCTACATCAACCTGAGAGCCAAAGTGAGAAACAATTAACCCCTCTTGCTCTACTCCAAGCTCGCCCGAATGCAGCTTTTCATCGATGTTGTGATCTTTTTTGCCGGCGCGCTCGACCCGTTCTGCCTGAATTTTGTTGACACGCCAGGACTGACGACGGGTAAGTTTGCGTTTGCTCATGAGAAGGGGGGATATCCTGAAGTTTGTTGCTGCAGCACGGTATAAGGGCTTGAAGTCGACCTGCGAAAGGGCTAAACATAACACATTATCAATGGTTAACGGCAGTCAGAGCTGTTACCGCGTATTTTATCTATGACTGAGAATATTATGCCGACGCAAACACCCGCCAGACAAAGCAACCTGATCTGGATTGATCTGGAGATGACCGGCCTCGATCCCGAACAGGAGCGTATTATCGAAATAGCGACTCTGGTGACCGATGCCGAATTGAATATCATTGCCGAGGGCCCGAGCCTGGTGATTCATCAACAGGACATGTTGCTTGATGCGATGGATGAATGGTGTACCCGCCAGCATGGCCAATCAGGGCTAACGCAGCGGGTACGCGATAGTCGGGTCAGCGAGCGCGATGCCGAGCTTGCCACGCTGGAGTTTGTGCAGCTGCATGTTGATAAAGGGGCATCACCGATCTGTGGTAACAGCATCGGCCAGGATCGGCGCTTTCTGGTGCCCTATATGCCCGAGCTGGAAGCGTACTTTCATTATCGTAATCTCGATGTCAGCACCGTTAAAGAGTTGGCGCGGCGCTGGCGTCCCGACGTGTTGGATGCGGTGGTCAAGAAGGGCGCGCATCTGGCGCTGGATGATATTAAGGACTCCATCAACGAACTGGCACATTATCGGGAGCACTTCTTTAAACTGGATTAAAAAAATTCAGTTGAACCGCTGGTATAGGGGAAAGAGAAGCGATGTTGAAATGGAGTTCGATGGCACTGGCTGTGACAGTGCTGGGGCTGGGTTGCCCTGCTGTTGCTGCCGAACCTGAAGCGGCAGCCATGGCCTGCCCAGGCTCTGTGGCGGTGATTGCAGGGAATGGTTTGTCCCGTTCTGTGCATGAGACGGTTGAGGTGTTGTACCGCCGTTTGGGCTGCGATACCCATTTTATTGCGCACCCTGGGCAGCGCGGGATCGTGGCGTTTAATCAGCGCTTGGTTGATGGCGAATTGATGCGGATGGTTGCGGCTGAGCCCGAGTACCAGCGGGCTTTTAGCCGTTCAGAGTATCCCGTCGTCGAACTCAACCGAGCGCTGTGGCTGCATCCCGACACGCAGCGCTATGCAGATCTGCCAATTGGTTACCAGTTGGGGGGTGGTATGGCAAAAGCGAGAAGCGGCTAAACAGGCTAATACGCTTCAATTTTATAGCTCACAAGAGCTGTTTGATGCTTATAAGCAGGGGCGTATCAGAGGCTTTTTCTCCAGCTACCGCTCCGAGCAAGCGTTTGTTGAAGTGAATCAGTTACAGCCGGTCCCCGTCATTGGCTTCGCCTACCCCAGTCTTGAACTCTATCATTATCTGGGAAGAGAGTTTGAGCCCTTTATGCAGCGCCTTTCGCAGATGTTGCAATCAGCAGATGCCTGACCACCTTCCCCTTTGTTTTTCGGGGGTGTTGAAGCATTGCTTGGCTTATTTTGGGATCTCTTCAAGGGGGCTCTGCAAGGAATCTTGGATAGCAGGTTGTTGGGGTGGCTTTATCCGCGCCCGCAACTGTGGAATAATGCGCGGCTTTGATTTATGTCACTTAGAGGCGTTTATGAAGGCTTTTCGATTGATAGTGGGTGGCTTGGTGCGGTTGGTCAGCTGGTTAACCATGCCTAAAGCTGGCCAGCGTTCGGAGGCTCACCAGGCTCAGGTCGAGCAGCAGATTGCCAACTATTCCTTGTATCAGTTTGCGGGCTGTCCGTTCTGTATCAAAGTTCGCCGTGCCATGCGGCGCCTAAATCTGCCGCTAGAACTGCGCGATGCCGGCCAAGGTAGCCCTCACCGGCAAGAGCTACTTGAGCAGGGTGGACGCGTCAAAGCGCCCTGTTTGCGGATCGATAAGGCTGACGGTAGCAGTGTGTGGATGTATGAATCCAACGATATTATCGCTTACCTGAGTCGTGAGTTCCCGCTGCAGCAGAGCGACTCGTCGCAAGATTGCTCGACCGCTGTCAGAGTAGATGCCTGACTTTCCTGGGTTGTTTTTCGACTAAAGGCAGCGCTGCAGCTGCCTTGCCCTCTGCTAGCTGCGTTATCGCCCAGCTGACGTGCTCCCTGACCAGTTCCGTTGGATCATTGCTGCGTTGCTGTAGCGTCTGAATGATATCGGTCCCGCCGCCACTATTACCCAACCCGATCGCCAGATTACGTAGCCAGCCTTGATAGCCGGTTCGGCGGATCGGTGAGCCTTCGGTTTTCTTCAGAAACGTGGCTTCATCCCAACGAAACAGTTGTGCTAGCTCTATGTTGTCGAGCCCGTGGCGGGGGTTGAAGTCATCCTCTTGGCTGAAATGGCAGTAACGATTCCACGGGCAAACCAGTTGGCAGTCGTCGCAGCCGAACACGCGGTTACCGATCAAGGGGCGAAACTCTTCGGGGATAGCGCCCTTGAGTTCTATCGTCAGGTAGGAGATGCAGCGCCTTGCGTCGAGCACATAGGGTTCGGGAAAGGCGGCGGTCGGGCAGATATCGAGACAGGCACTGCAGCGGCTGCAGTGGTCTTGCAGGTAGGGCTCATCTTCGACTAGCGGGAGATCGGTAAACAACTCGCCGAGCAAAAAATAGCTGCCTGCCTCGCGATTGATCAGCAGGCTGTGTTTGCCCTGCCAGCCTAGTCCTGCCTGACGTGCCATCGGTTTTTCCAGCACCGGAGCACTGTCGACGAAGGGGCGGTAATTAAACTCTTCGGTTTCTTGAGTGATTTTCTTGGCGAATTGGCCAAGCCGTTTGCGCAACGTTTTATGGTAATCACGTCCTAGCGCGTAGCGGGAGATATAGGCTTGCTGCGGGTTTTGCAGCACCCGAACCGTTTCGACTTCGGGCGGTAAATAGTCCATTCGCACGCAGATCACCTTCAGCGTGCCGGGGTGGAGTTGGTCGGGATGCAGCCGCAGTTCACGGTGGTTGGCCAGGAACGCCATTTCGCCGTGGTATTGTTGCGCCAGCCAGTCGTCTAAGCGCTCGCCATGTTGGCTCAAATCGACACCGCTGATGCCGACGGCATCAAAGCCCAGTTCCTTGCCCCAGGCTTTGATCTGCTCGGTGAGTTGTGCGGGTGATGGTAGGGGCATAGTGAAAGATGGCCGGTTATGGGTAAGGCTGGGTTGGTGGTTTTGTCTCGATCTGGAATTCTATAATGAATAGATACAGAGGGCTTGCATCGGTCATGATACCGGATAACAGGAGTTGAGATGTCATATTTGCCACCTATCGAAGGGATCGATCTCTATACGGCTAGCCAGACCCGACAGCTGGACCGCTGTGCGATTGAACAGCATCAGATTGCCGGCTTTGAGCTGATGAAGCGTGCCGCCAGAGCGGCTTACCGTGCATTAAGACAGCGCTGGCCCGATGCTAAAAAGCTGACTCTGCTGTGTGGCGGTGGTAACAACGGCGGCGATGCGTTGGTGGTCGCCGCGATGGCGCTGGAGCAGCAGCTCGAGATTCAAGTGTTGTTGGTCGGGGGCGAGGTGACACGTAGTAAGCTCGCTGGTGAAGCGTTAGAGGCTTTAGTTTGGGCTGAATCTCGCGGGGTGGTGGTTGAGACCTATTCGTCTTCCGTAGCGTTGAGCGGTGATGTGTTGGTCGATGGTTTGTTGGGTACCGGCCTCAGCGGCGCGGTACGCACCGATTTTGCCGAGCCGATCGAGCATATTAACAGCACGGCTAAGCCGGTACTCGCTTTGGATATCCCCTCGGGGCTCTGCGCTGATACCGGGGCGGTGTTGGGCTGTGCGGTGCGCGCTGACCTGACAGTCAGTTTTATCGGTCTGAAGCGCGGTCTGCTGACCCAGCATGGGGTGGAGTGTTGTGGAGAACTGCTGTTCGAAGGGCTGGGTGTTCCTCCTGAGGTATACCAAGCGGTACCGACGCCGCTGCGGGTTGTTGGTCAGAAGCAGTGCCAACAGCAGTTGCCGTTGCGTTCGCGGGGAGCACACAAAGGGGATTTTGGCCATGTCATGGTCGTTGGCGGTGATCGAGGTATGGCGGGGTCGGTGGTGATGGCGACCGAGGCTGCAGTGCGGTCCGGCGCGGGTCTAGTGAGTGTCGCGACCCGGCCCGAACATGTTGGATTAACGACCGGACGCAACCCCGAAGTGATGAGTCATGCTGTATCATCGGGGCAAGAGCTGGAACCATTGTTGGCGCGTGCAAGTGTCGTGGCCATAGGCCCGGGATTGGGGCGTAGTGGCTGGTCGGGGCAGTTGCTGCGAGTGGTTCAGAGCCAATCGCTACCGCTGGTGGTCGACGCCGATGCGCTCAATCTGCTGAGTCAGGCAGAGCTGGTGGAGCCGAGCCAGCGAGATAATTGGATTTTAACGCCTCATCCTGGAGAGGCGGCGCGACTGCTGGATTGCTCGGTGGCGCAGATTCAAGCCGATCGGTTTGAGGCCGTTAACCAGTTACAGCGTCGCTATGGCGGGGTGGTAGTATTAAAAGGTGCCGGCACCCTGATCAGTGACGGCCAGCAAACGCGGCTCTGCGCTCGGGGTAATCCGGGAATGGCCAGCGGCGGCATGGGCGATGTGTTAACCGGCGAGATTGCCGCGTTGGTGGCGCAGGGGTTGAGCTTGTTTGATGCGGCGATGATCGGTGTGGATGTGCATGCGCAGGCTGCTGATCGGGTGGCGAGTTCGTGCGGAGAGCGCGGCCTGGCGGCGACGGATTTGATCGTTGAGATCCGACGTTTGCTTAATCCTGAGTTGATGATGAGCGTGGTAGAGGAAAGCGGTAACAATGCCTGAACTGCAGGTTGAATCAGAGTTGTTTCAGTGGTCGCTGGCGGATGAAAACCAGATGGTCGCGTTTGGTCATCAGTTAGGGTTGGCTGCTCGCCCGGAAGCGAGCGTGTACCTGCAGGGCAATCTGGGGATGGGTAAAACCACTCTTTGCCGGGGGGTGGTGCAGTCGTTTGGTCATTCAGGTGTGGTTAAAAGCCCAACCTATACCCTGGTGGAGCCTTATGACTTCGGCGGCTGGTTGGTTTATCATTTTGACCTGTACCGGTTGGCCGACCCCGAAGAGCTCGAATTTTTGGGTATTCGCGATTATTTTTCGGTACCGGCACTGCGGCTTATAGAGTGGCCGGACCGGGGAGAGGGGATACTGCCCAAGCCAGATCTGGAACTGCAGATTGAGACAGAGGGAACCGGCCGTCGTATAACGGTCAAACCCTATAACGATCGAGGCCGTTTGATAGCCGAGACGCTCGCAGAAGCGCTCCGGAAGGCGTGATGACGTTTTTTGTAAAAACGCCACGTTAGGTTGAATTATAAACAGTACGATCAACAGATGAGTAGGTGTTGAGAAGGTGTTGAGAAGGGGCATGCACAGAGTCTTACTGACAGTGCTGGTGATGCTGGCGATGACCTCGTCTGGCTGGGCCGCGACGATCGAGCAGGTGCGGGTGTGGCCCGCGCCTGATCATACACGGCTGGTATTTGACCTGTCGGGAGCGGTTAGTCACACCCTGTTTACCCTGGCGAACCCTGAACGGATCGTGATCGACATCGGTAACAGTCAGATGAAGGCGGCCTTGGCCAAGCTGGATCTGTCGAAGAGTCCGATCAAAAATATTCGTAGCGGCAAGCGTGGCGCCAAAGATGTGCGGATCGTGCTAGACCTGCAGCACAAAACCCAGCCAAGAAGCTTCCATCTTCCTCCCAATGATAAATACGGTCACCGTTTGGTGGTCGATCTGGTCAATACGACCAAGCCTATTGCTGTAAGCACTGTCAGAACTGCCGATAAAAGCTTTCCTGCTAATCGAGACATCGTCATCGCTATCGACGCTGGTCATGGTGGTGATGACCCGGGAGCGATAGGGCCGGGTCGGGTCAAAGAGAAGGTGGTGGTATTGGCGATTGCCAAGGAGTTGGCTCGGTTGTTTGAGCGTGAGCCGGGATTTAAGCCGGTATTGATCCGCGATAGCGATTACTACGTGGGGTTGCGAGACCGGACCCGCAAAGCGCGCAAGGCTAGCGCTGACCTGTTTGTATCGATACATGCTGATGCCTTTAAAAACAGCAAAGCACGTGGTGCTTCGGTTTGGACGCTATCTTCGCGTGGTGCTAGCAGTGAGATGGGCCGCTGGCTGGCAGGGCGGGAAAACAGCGCCGACTTGATCGGTGGTGTGGGGACGTTGAATAAGGACAATAGTAGCGATCTGCTCGAAGGTGTGTTGCTGGATATGTCGATGAATTCGAGCATCAGTCATTCGCGCGAGGTAGGTGGCTATATCCAGAAAAGGATGAATCGTGTCGCTCATATGCATAAAAAGAGCGTTCAGCAGGCGGGTTTTATGGTGCTTAAATCGCCCGATATCCCGTCGATTCTGGTCGAGACCGGATTTATTTCCAATCATAAAGAAGCGCGTTTACTGCAGGACCGTGGCCATCAGCGCAAGTTGGCTCAATCGATCTTTAGCGGTATAAAGACCCATTTTAGTCGTAAACCGCCGCCAGCTACCTACCTGGCCAGCCAGCTTAATGGCGGGGATCGACGAGCCTCAACCTATCGCGTTTCTCGGGGCGACACGCTGTCGGTTATCGCCAGTCGAAACAAGGTCGCGGTTAAACGTTTGCGCGAGCTAAACGGCTTATCTTCAGATGTGATTCGAGTTGGACAGGTGCTGCAGATTCCCGCATCCTGAGCCCCTTTTCTTCGCCATTTATATCTCCTGCTTTAGAGTTTCTGATGAATCGCATCGCTTTACTGTCTCCTCGTCTTGCTAACCAGATCGCCGCTGGCGAAGTCGTTGAACGTCCCGCATCGGTCGTTAAAGAGCTGTTGGAAAACAGCCTAGATGCTGGGGCCAGCCGGATCGATATCGATGTTGAGCAGGGCGGCGTTAAGTTGATCCGCTTGCGCGATAATGGCCGCGGGGTGATCAAAGAGGACCTGGCGCTGGCGTTGAGCCGGCATGCGACCAGCAAGATTCACAACCTGGATGATCTCGAAGCCGTCGAGACGTTGGGATTTCGTGGCGAAGCGTTGGCCAGTATCAGTTCGGTCTCGCGACTCAGTCTGACTTCCCAGGCGGAGGGTGCGGATCAGGCCTGGCAAGTGTCTGCTGAAGGCCGGGAGATGAGTTCGGTGGTGACGCCGGCGGCTCACCCGCAGGGGGCTACGATCGAAGTGCGCGACCTGTTTTTTAATACCCCGGCCCGGCGCAAGTTTTTGCGTACTGAGAAAACCGAATTCGGTCATCTTGAAGAGGTGGTAAAACGGCTGGCGTTGAGCCGCTTTGATGTGGCGATCTCGTTGCGCCATAACGGCCGAGTGATCCATCAGTTGCGTCCCTCCTCCACCTCGGCCGAGCTGGAGCGCCGGGTTGCGTCGTTGTGTGGTCCCGCTTTCATGGAAAATGCGGTAGCGCTGGATGTTGAGGCTGCCGGGCTGCGGTTGTGGGGTTGGGTCGGGCTGCCGACGTTTTCGCGCTCGCAGGCCGATCTGCAGTACTTTTTCGTCAACGGTCGTGCCATCCGTGACAAGTTGGTCGCGCATGCGATTCGCCAGGCTTATCGCGACGTGCTGTACAGCGGTCGTCACTCGACCATTGTGCTGTTTCTGGAGCTCAATCCTGCCGATGTCGATGTTAACGTCCATCCGACCAAGCACGAAGTGCGCTTCCGTGATGGTCGTCTAGTGCATGACTTTCTGTTCCGTACGCTGCATCGCGGCCTGGCTGAAGTTAGTCCTGGTGACCAGCTGGCAGAGTCCGAGCTGGTGTCGACCTCGACCGGCGTGTTACTGCAAGCGCCGCCGCTTCTGCCCGAGCAGATGCAGACTCAGCAGCCGATGCCGCTGGCCTTTTCCCGCCAGCAGAGTGCCCCGGCTAGGGGGGAGGTGCAAGAGCAGGTGGCGGCTTACGCGGCGCTGCATCCGACCGCTGGCTTAGAATCAGCCATGCCGGGGTTGTCATCGACTGGCCAGATCGTTTCTGCAGCCGATGAGGGTGAGTTTGATTCGGTTACCGAGGCGCCGCCGTTGGGTTATGCGCTAGCGCAGTTGCACGGGATCTACATTCTGTCGCAAAACAGCCAGGGCTTGGTGGTGGTCGATATGCATGCCGCCCACGAGCGGGTGGTGTACGAGCGGTTAAAACAATCCTATGCCGAGCAGGGCGTGACCTCGCAGCCGTTGTTGGTACCGCAATCGCTGGCAGTGAGCTCGCACGAAGCCGATTGCGCCGAAGAGTTTGCCGATCTGTTTCAGCGTTTGGGCTTTGAGCTGGAGCGGATGAGTGAGGAGTCGCTAGTGATTCGTCAGGTGCCCGCGCTGCTCAAGCAGGGTAACGTCGAGCAGCTGCTGCGCGATGTGTTGGCGGACTTGCGAGTGTTGGGCGATAGTGACCGAGTCGAGGCACAGCACGACCATATCTTAGCCACTATGGCTTGCCATGGTTCGGTGCGGGCTAATCGCCAGCTGACATTGCCGGAGATGAATGGATTGTTACGCGATATGGAGCGTACCGAGCGTAGCGGTCAGTGTAACCACGGCCGTCCGACCTGGACTCAGCTCGATATGACCGCACTCGATAAGTTGTTTTTGAGGGGGCAATAGCGATGAGTCAGTCCCTATCTGATCAATCGTTGCCGGTTATCTGCTTGATGGGGGCAACCGCCACCGGCAAGACCGATCTGGCGGTTAGGTTGGCCGAGCGGTTGCCTTGCGATCTGATCAGTGTTGATTCTGCGCTGATCTACCGTGGCATGGATATCGGTACTGCCAAACCCGATGTCGAGCTGCTAACACGTGCGCCGCACCGTTTGATCGATATCTGCGATCCGATAGAGAGTTACTCCGCTGCCGAGTTTCGCCGCGATGCGTTAAATGAGATTGAAACGACCCATCGCAATGGCCGAATTCCATTGTTGGTGGGTGGCACGATGCTGTACTTCAAAGCGTTGCTGGAGGGGCTGGCGTCGCTACCCAAAGCCGATCCTGTTATTCGTCAGCAGCTGTTAGAACAAGCCGAAACTGAGGGTTGGGCGGTGCTGCATCGGCGGCTGCAGCAGCTTGATCCAGTATCGGCGCAACGGATTCACCCCAATGACCCGCAGCGGTTGCAGCGAGCGTTGGAGGTGTATGAGCTGACCGGGAAAACGCTGACCCAGTTGTGGCAGGAGCAGCAGGCTGCGGTACTGCCGTTTACGCCGCTGCAGCTTAGTATCGAAGTCGCCGATCGAGCATTATTGCACCGTCGGATCGAACAGCGTTTTCATGCCATGATCGAGTCGGGTTTTGAGCAGGAAGTGAGGGCTTTGTATCAGCGCGGCGACCTGGATCCGTCGATGCCGTCGATTCGCTGCGTCGGCTATCGCCAGATGTGGGCCTATCTTGAGGGCGAAACCAGTTCCGATACTATGATCGAGCGTGGTATTATCGCCACCCGTCAGCTGGCCAAACGCCAGATGACCTGGCTGCGGAGCTGGAGTGGAGCACAGCGAATTGACGCTTGTGACCCGAATATTGTCTCCAACACCTTGAAATTCGTGGATGACTACCTTATATAGGTGGTTCGCTGAGCCGATAGCGCACTTTCGAGCTGGAACCGGTTTGTTTTGTAATTGAAACAACGCCCAGCTTCAAAAACGACCGCTCTTTGCTGTAATTAACTGTAAAATCAGTGCTTTAAGGAGTACATCATGTCAAAAGGGCAAACGTTACAAGACCCTTATCTTAACGTGTTGCGCAAGGAACGGGTTCCTGTATCCATCTTTCTTGTAAACGGAATCAAACTGCAGGGGCAGATCGAGTCATTCGATCAGTTTGTTATCCTGCTGAAAAATACTGTTAGCCAGATGGTTTATAAACATGCCATTTCAACCGTGGTGCCATCGCGCCCGGTAAAAACCCCAGTCCAGCTACCCGAAGGCGACGACGCTTAAGGATCGCTTCTATTTAAGGAAAGCTCTTGTTTTTTGAACGGCCAGAATCCGGCGAAATTGCAGTATTGGTTCACCTCGATCTGGCCGCTGAATCCGAACGGGAAGACCCGAAGGAATTCGAAGAGCTTGCTTTGTCGGCCGGTGCAGATCCTGTTGCTTTGGTGACCGGGTCTCGAAATCGCCCCAGTCCTCAGTATTTCGTCGGCCAGGGTAAGGCCGAAGAGATTGCTGATGTTGCACGCCAGCACGATGCCAAGTTGGTGCTGTTTAATCACTCCTTATCACCGGGTCAAGAACGTAATCTCGAGCAACTGTTCGAGTGTCGAGTACTGGATCGTACCGGACTGATTTTGGATATCTTTGCCCAGCGAGCGCGGACTCACGAAGGTAAGCTGCAGGTTGAGCTAGCTCAACTCGAGCATATGTCGACTCGACTGGTGCGAGGCTGGACTCACCTTGAACGTCAAAAAGGTGGTATCGGCTTGCGTGGCCCGGGTGAAACGCAGTTAGAAACTGATCGGCGATTACTGCGTGCGCGTATCAAGTCGATTTTGGGTCGGCTTGACAAGGTGCGTAAGCAGCGTGACCAAGGACGACGCCAGCGGCAGCGGGCGGAGATCTCTACGGTATCGCTGGTGGGTTATACCAATGCGGGTAAGTCGACACTATTCAATCGCATCACCGAAGCCGAGGTTTACGCCGCTGATAAGTTATTTGCGACGTTGGATCCGACCCTCAGGCGGATCGATGTGCAGGATGTCGGTCCGGTAGTATTGGCCGACACAGTAGGCTTTATTCGTCATCTGCCGCATAAACTGGTCGAAGCGTTCCGGGCGACGTTGCAAGAAACCATCGAAGCCAGTTTGCTGCTGCATGTGATTGATGCTGCTAGCGATGAGCGTGATGAGAATATCGCTCAGGTTGGAACGGTGTTGCACGAAATTGGGGCCGATAGTATTCCTACCCTTGAGGTCTACAATAAGATTGATCTGCTCGATGAGTCGGTCGCGCGTATTGATCGTGACGATGAAGGGCGGCCGCAGCGTGTGTGGCTGTCGGCTGTATCGGGCGTTGGCATCGAACTGTTGTTTCAAGCTATTGCTGAACTACTGGGTGATGAAGTGGTCCACCAGACGTTGCGCTTGGTTCCTAGTGAGGGGGCGTTTAGAGCGCAGCTATATGCTCAGGGTGCTGTGTTGCACGAACGGGTCGATGAGCAAGGTGGTCTGGAACTGGAGGTCCGGTTGCAAAAGCGAGACCTGTTGCAGGCCTTAGCGCGAGCGGGGATTGATCCCGACCGCTTTTTACCTCCTGTAACAAATGAGTATTGGTGATCGATATCTCGCTCAGGAACCTCGAGGGTGTCTTGCAAGGGGCTAGGTCGCTACCTACAATGCGCATGCATAAACAATACATACATACACACAGACGGAGATGCTAATGGCTTGGAATGAGCCGGGTGGCAACGGGAAGAATCAGGACCCTTGGGGTGGTAATGACCGTGGGGGTAAGCGCAAGGATGGTCCGCCAGATCTGGACGAGGCGCTACGCAAACTGCAAGAGAAGCTGAACGGTATCTTTGGCGGCGGCGGTGGAGGCGGCAGTACCGGCTCCGGTAAGGGAGGTTCTCTGGGTGTGGGCGGCGTGCTGTTGCTGGTTGCTGGTCTGCTGGTGGCTTGGGCGGCGATGGGTTTCTATACCGTCAACGAACAGGAACGCGTGGTGGTGCTGCGGCTAGGTAAATATCACGATACAGTGATGCCGGGTCTGCGCTGGAACCCGCCGCTGGTGGATCAACGCTTCTCTGTTAATGTGACCCAAGTGCGCTCCAAAGATCACCGAGCGCTGATGCTGACCGAAGACGAGAATATCGTCGAGGTCGGGTTGAAGGTGCAATACAGGGTGATAGATCCTAAATCCTTCGTGCTGAGAGTCCGAGATCCAGAAGTGAGCTTGGCCCACGCTACTGAAAGTGCGTTGCGGCATGTGGTCGGCACTTCCGAGATGCACTACATCCTGACCGAGGGGCGTGAAGTGCTGGGTAGCGATGTTCAGGCGCGCTTGCAAGGTTATATGGATGCTTATGGTACCGGTCTAGCGATCTCTAAGATCAACGTTGAGAGTACGCGAGCACCGTCCCAGGTTCAGTCGGCTTTTGATGATGTCATCAAGGCGCGAGAAGACGAGCAACGAGTCAAGAACGAAGCGGAATCCTACGCCAATGGTATTGTTCCTGAGGCGCGTGGTAAGGCGCAACGGTTGCTCGAAGAAGCGAACGCCTATCGTGAAGAGGTCGTAGCTCGGGCTGAAGGTGAGGCGGGGCGTTTCGATAAGCTGCGAACTGAATATGCTAAGGCTCCAGTGGTGACCCGTGAGCGGATGTATCTGGATGCGGTTACTGCGGTGATGTCCAACTCGACCAAGGTGCTGATGGATGTTGAAGGTGGTAATAACATCATGTATCTACCGCTAGATCAGATCGTCAATCGTAGCCAGAGCGGGGCCAATTATAGCGGTGGTTCCGGTGTGAGTGGTAGCAATGTTGATCAGGTGGCAGATGAGGTGATCAACCGTTTGCGTCGCCGTCAGGCCTCGTCAGTAAGGGAGGAGCGCTAACATGGGTGGACGTACTTTTGTTGTTCTGGCGGGGCTGTTGCTGGTTCTGGTCGGATTGTCCAAGTCGCTGTTTATTATTAGTGAAACCGAGCGCGGTTTGATGTTGCGATTTGGTGAGGTGGTTGATGCGGATATTCAGCCTGGATTACACCTGAAGATGCCGATAGTCAATACCGTGACCAAATTTGATGGTCGGGTACAAACGCTCGACTCTCGGCCGCAGGACTACCTGACGCTGGAGAAGAAGAGTCTGAACGTTGATTCCTTCATTAAATGGCGGATAGCCGACGTTAAGACCTACTACACCGCCACCTCGGGTGATGAGTTCCGTGCTGCGGACCTGTTGTCGTCGCGGATGGATACCCGGTTGCGGAACAAGTTTGGTCGTCGTACTTTGAACGAGGTGGTGTCGGGTGATCGTGAAGAGATGATGGTTAGCTTGACTCAGGAACTCAACGAAATCACTAAGGGCGAGTTGGGGATCGAGGTGGTTGATGTCCGGGTTAAGCGGATTGAGTTACCGACTTCGGTCAGTCAGTCGGTTTATGACCGGATGCGATCCGAGCGTGAGCGAGAAGCGCGCGAGCTGCGCTCCAAAGGTAACGAGTTGGCTGAAGGTATTCGTGCCGATGCGGATCGTCAGAAAACAGTTCTGTTGGCTGAAGCGTTCCGTGAGGCAGAAAACACACGTGGTGAGGGTGATGCAATCGCTGCGGCTACCTATGCCAAGGCGTACCAGAAAGACTCGGAGTTTTACTCTTTTTATCGCAGTCTAGACGCTTACAAATCAACCTTTAACAATAAGGGTGATGTGATGGTGCTGGATCCCAATGGTGACTTCTTCAAATACTTGAATTCTGCTCAAGGAAGAAAGTAAACCTGGCTCGGCGTAGCGCTACTTCTTGATGAGAGGATAGGGCTGCGTTTAGCGGTTCGTTGGTGTATCATTTCGCAAACCGGGACGTGTCCCGGTTTTTGTGTGTCAGGGTCGCCGAAAACACTGTTTTGGTCTTTGGTGAGGAAGCTGTATGGAGCTGTGGCGTGAGTTGGTTATCGCCTTTTGCCTGATGCTTGTGCTCGAAGGGGTTATCCCTTTTTTGTACCCGCAGCGTTGGCGAAACTTGGTGCAGCAGCTGGCTACCGTGGATGATCGTTCGTTACGCACGATCGGCTTAGTAAGTATGTTGATTGGAACGGGTTTGTTGTATCTGGTGCACTAGCTGGATGCCGGCCATGGTTCTACCTTTTATATCGTTATTGTTACTGCTCTGAGTGGGAGCCTGTTACATCATGTCCATTGCTGATCGTTGGTTACTGCCGGATGGCGTTAAAGAGATCCTGCCGGCTGAGGCGCGACAGATTGAGGCGTTGCGTCGCAAACTGCTGAATCTGTTTGATAGCTGGGGTTACGATCTGGTGATGCCGCCGATGATCGAGTACCTCGAGTCGCTGCTGACCGGTACCGGTAACGATCTGGCGCTCAATACCTATAAAGTCACCGATCAGCTAACGGGTCGGATGATGGGGCTGCGTGCCGATACCACCCCGCAGGTGGCGCGTATCGATGCTCATAGCTTGAATCAACAAGGACCGTCGCGGCTCTGCTATGCCAATTCGGTACTGCATACGGTCCCAGCCAATATGCTGACCGGGCGTTCGCCGATGCAGATCGGTGCCGAACTATACGGCCATGCCGGAGTGGCGAGCGATATCGAAGTGATCAGCTTGATGCTGGAAACATTGACTCAGACTCAGTTGAATCAGCCGTTGACCCTGGATCTTGGTCATGTCGGCATCTATCGTGCGCTAGTTGAGCGAGCTGGGCTGAGTGCCGATGATCAGGCTGAATTATTTCAATTGTTACAAAAGAAATCGCTAACCGAGTTAGATGCCTTGCTGGAGACATTGCCGCTGTCTGAAGCGCAGTGCCAGGCTTTCAAGCTGTTGTCGTGTCTCAATGGTGGTAGTGAAACGCTTGCCAGGGCGCGCCAGGAACTGGTGGCAGATTATCCCGAAATGGCTGCCGTGTTGGGCGATCTCGAGCAGATTGCCGATGCAGTAACGCAGCGCTTTCCTGGGGTGTCGCTGTATTTCGACTTGGGCGAGCTGCGTGGATACAGCTACCATACCGGGGTGGTGTTTGCCGTTTATATCCCCAGTTATGGTCAGTCTTTGGCTAAGGGTGGGCGTTATGATGAGATCGGCAAGGTGTTCGGTCGCGCGCGTCCGGCAACTGGATTTAGTGGCGATCTGAAAGTATTGGCCGAGCT
Source organism: Halopseudomonas sp. (assembly GCA_036960405.1). Classification (GTDB taxonomy): domain Bacteria; phylum Pseudomonadota; class Gammaproteobacteria; order Pseudomonadales; family Balneatricaceae; genus Motiliproteus. The sequence continues at coordinate 58,032 of JBALWS010000003.1, forward strand.
GGCTATCGATCATGCGGCTGTGTCGGGTTCGATCCTGGCTCCTGCAGAGATCGATGCGAATTTGATAGCAAGGATTACCGAGTTGAGACAGCAAGGCGAGCGAGTGGTACAGGCGCTGCCGGGTGTCGAGCCAGACTTGGTTGAAATGGATTGCGACCGACAACTGATTTTACGTGACGGCGACTGGTGTGTAGTGGCCGTTAATTAATCTGAATTTGAAACTTGATTGAGATTTACGATCTATGGGCAAGAACGTTGTTGTACTAGGTACCCAGTGGGGTGATGAGGGTAAAGGCAAGATTGTTGATTTGCTTACCGAACAGGCCTCTGCGGTAGCACGCTTCCAAGGTGGTCACAACGCCGGCCATACGCTGGTTATTGATGGCGAAAAAACCGTATTGCATCTGATTCCATCGGGAATTCTACGTGATAATGTCCTGTGCATGATCGGCAATGGCGTGGTGTTGTCACCCGCAGCGTTGCTGAAAGAGATGGCCGAGCTGGAAGAGCGCGGTGTGCCGGTTCGCGAACGGCTGCGTTTGAGTCCGGCTTGTCCGCTGATCCTGCCGTACCATATCGCGCTCGATCAGGCGCGTGAGCTGGCGCGCGGTAATGCCAAGATCGGAACCACCGGTCGCGGCATCGGCCCGGCTTACGAAGACAAAGTGGCGCGTCGCGGCCTGCGTTTGGCCGATATGATGAACCCCGAGCGCTTTGCGACCAAGCTCAAAGAGGTGTTGGAGTACCACAACTTTGCTCTGACCCAGTACTACAAGGTTGATGCGATCGATTACCAGCAGACCTTTGATGACGCGATGGCGATGGCCGAAGAGCTGCGGCCGATGATGATTGATGTTACCGATAAGCTGCATGAATACCGTCGCAACGGTGACAATATTCTGTTCGAAGGTGCGCAGGGCTCGTTGCTCGATATTGACCACGGTACTTATCCGTTTGTTACCTCCTCTAACACCACCGCGGGTGGCGTGGCGACGGGGAGTGGTTTTGGTCCGTTGTATCTCGATTACATCCTTGGTATCACCAAGGCTTACACCACCCGGGTGGGTTCGGGTCCGTTCCCAACCGAGTTGTTCGATGATATTGGTGAGCACCTAGCGGTGAAAGGGCATGAGGTGGGTGCGACCACAGGGCGTGATCGTCGTTGTGGTTGGTTTGATGCGGTGGCGTTGCGCCATTCGATTCAGATCAACAGTGTTTCGGGTATCTGTCTGACCAAGCTGGATGTGTTGGATGGTCTGGAAACCATCAAGGTTTGCGTGGCTTATCAAGATGCTGAAGGTAATTCGGTGTCTATGCCAGGTGATAGCGAAGCTTTTGAAGCGGTGGTGCCGGTCTACGAAGAGTTGTCGGGTTGGAGCGAAAGGACCTTTGGTGCCCGTAGCATGGAGCAGTTGCCTGCAGCGGCGCTGGCCTATATCAAGCGGCTGGAAGAGTTAACCGGTGCGCCTATTGATATTGTATCGACCGGTCCGGATCGTAACGAGACGATCGTTTTGCGTAGTGCGTTCGATAGTTGAGGTGGGCCGTTGAGATAGATAATGGGGAGGCGGTTACCTCCTTGTTGTTTGTTTAGATTGGCTTGATCAATAAAAAAAGGCGACACCCGAGGGGGTCGCCTTTTTTTGTGGCTGCTTTTTATCGAATCAATGAAGCAGCTTTAGCATCTGTTTGAATAGCTTGGAATTGGCGGCGATCAGGTTGCCACTCTCGAGCATTGTGTTGTTGCCGTTAAAGTCGCTGATCAGCGCGCCTGCTTCTTGGAGTAGTAATAGGCCTGCCTGAAGCTCCCAGCTATCGGCCCCTTGGATCCAACAGCCGTCGGTACGTCCCGCTGCCTGATAGGCCAGGGTGAGTGCCGCAGAGCCAACCAAATTTATCCGAGCTTCGTTGAGGTATAGTTGCTTAGAGCCGTCGAGGTGGTATTCCAGTCCGGCTTCATCGCTGTGGCTGTAATGATTGCCAATCAGCGCTTTCGGTATTGTTTTGAGGTCGCTGACGCGAATGCGTTTACCGTTGACTTGAGCACCGCGGCCTCGGCTAGCGGTGAACTCTTCACCGGTAATGGGGTTGATGATGACGGCGTGCTCGAAACGGCCTTGTTGCTTACAAACCAGTGCCAAGGCAAAGGAGGGTAGGGCGTTGGCGAAATTATTGAGGCCATCAATCGGATTGATGTACCACTCGAAATCACTAGCCTCTTTGGCGCCAAGGTCTCCGCTATGGAGTCCCGTGATGCGGTGGCCGGGGTTAGCCTTCAGCAGATGGTAGGCGATTGACCTTTCTGCTGCGGAAGCGGTGTCGACAATAAAGGTGGCGACGTCTTCCTTTTCTGATTTGATGATATCAAGGCGTTCGACGGCACGGGCGATTTGTTCGCCCGCGATCCGGGCGGCCCGCAGGGCGATGTTTAATGTGGGTTGCATGATGAGCGCTATTCTGTAGGGCTGAAACGATCGCGGAGTATAGCAAATAAGCGGGTGGTCGCCTAAGTGTTTTAGTGGTTTTAGCGGGAACTAATTACAGTTTTGTGTGGTTGATCTAACATCAATAGATAACTTACTGCGGGCGTAGGTTATCTGGTAGAATCTGCCGTTTTTGAATTCTCGGAGAAGGTTTGCATGCTCTCCTCTGTACGTGTTGTTTTAGTCAATACCACTCATCCCGGTAATATCGGCGGTGTTGCCCGTGCGATGAAAAATATGGGTGTTAGCCGGTTGGTTCTGGTCGAGCCCAAAGTGTTTCCGGATGATCAGGCCTTTGCTCGTGCTGCAGGGGCGACCGATATTCTTGAGCAGGCGCAGGTTGTTTCAACGCTAGACCAGGCGGTGATCGGTTGTCAGTTAGTGGTCGGTGCCAGCGCGCGCGGGCGACACATACCTTGGCCTGTGGTCGATCCTCGTCAGTTGGCCGAACAGGTCGTGTCGGTATTGAGTGATGCGGCCGCAGAGTTGCCTCAGGTGGCGATAGTGTTTGGTCGTGAAGATCGCGGGCTGACCAATGATGAGCTGCATCGCTGCCATCGTCATGTGCATATCCCCTCTAATCCCGATTTTGGTTCGTTAAACCTGGCGGCTGCCGTGCAGGTGATCTGCTATGAGCTGCGGATGGCTAGTTTGGCGCAAAATGTCGCACAGGATAGTGCCGACACTGATGAACATTGGGGGACGGCTTGGGATATCGATTCGGCTAGCTCCGAGGAGATAGAGCGGCTATTTGCCCATATGGAGCAGACGCTAATCGATATAGAATTTTTGAATCCCGACAACCCGCGCCAATTGATGACCCGGCTTAGGCGCTTGTACCTGCGCGGTCATTTAGATCGCATCGAAGTGAGTATCTTGCGTGGGATTCTGACGGCGACGCAAAAAGCGGTAAGTCAGCAAGGAGAGAGTGATGTTTGATCAGCTGCGTGAAGATATTCGGTCGGTATTCGAGCGTGATCCGGCGGCTCGCAATGCGTTTGAAGTGGTGACCAATTATCCCGGCTTGCATGCGTTAATGTTCCATCGGTTGTGTCATGGCTTGTGGAAGCGGGGATTTAAGTGGCTGGCGCGCACTATCTCCACTATCGCGCGTTGGCTAACCGGCATCGAAATACACCCCGGAGCGCGGATTGGTCGTCGTTTCTTTATCGATCATGGTATGGGGGTGGTGATCGGAGAGACGGCTGAGATCGGTAACGATGTTACGCTCTATCATGGTGTGACCTTGGGTGGGACGACCTGGAGTAAGGGTAAGCGCCACCCGACGCTTGAAGATGGTGTGGTCGTGGGCGCGGGGGCAAAAATACTCGGCCCGTTTGTGGTCGGAAATGGTGCCAGGATTGGTTCCAACGCGGTGGTGACTAAGGCGGTGCCGGCAGGTGCCACGGTGGTGGGTATCCCCGGAAGAATAGTGCGCTGCAGTGATGACGATGCCGATTGCGTCGAGCAAGTAAAGCAGCGTCAGCAGATGGCAGATAAAATTGGTTTTGATGCTTATGGTGTGACCAGCGAACTGCCGGATCCGGTAGCGCATGCGATTCAATCGCTGTTGGATCATATGCAGGCGGTGGATAGCCGCATCGAAACCATGAGTCAGGCGATGCGCTCTGTCGGGGTGGAGTGCCCCGATCAGCAGTTGCCTAAGTTGAAAGCTGAGGATTTTGTGGCGGTCGAAGAGGATCGTCCGGTTGTTAGAGAGGCTGCCAAGAAGCCTGAATAGGTACTGATTAGTGGGCGTTTAAGGGCTGTTTTAGCTGTGCTAAAGTGAGGGTCTTTTGATCTGTATGGAATGCTAACGATTAATCGACAAAAACAGTCGGACAAATAATTGACTAAAATAGTCGGCTAATAGATAATCGGCTCACGCAGCAATCATTACGGGGATCATGCAGATGCGCTTAACCACCAAAGGACGCTATGCCGTTACGGCTATGTTAGACCTGGCTTTACATGAGGGCCGAGGCCCGATCAGTTTGGCCGATATTTCATCCAGACAGCAGATCTCACTGTCTTACTTAGAGCAGCTTTTTGCCAAGCTTCGTCGCAATGGCTTGGTGAAAAGTGTTCGAGGTCCGGGTGGCGGCTACCAATTGAGCCGGAACAAGGCGGAGATATTTGTGGTTCAGGTTATCGATGCGGTAAACGAATCGGTCGATGCCACGGGTTGTAATAGTAAAGGTGATTGCCATGAAGGCGAGGCCTGTTTGACGCATCATTTATGGTGTGACCTTAGCGATCAGATTCATAACTTTCTTAGCGGGATAAGTTTAGAGGATCTGGTAGCGCGTAAAGACGTACAGGCTGCGTCACAGCGGCTTGATAAGGCGCATTTTAAGTCAATTGAATTTGAGCGGATTGAAGCAACCGGTTAATGGTTGGTTACGCTGTACGGAGAATAGAATGAAGCTGCCGATCTACCTGGACTATTCAGCAACTACACCGATGGACCCTCGGGTGGCCGAGAAAATGTGCCAGTGTCTGACTCTTGAGGGGAACTTTGGTAATCCTGCATCGCGTTCTCACCATTTCGGCTGGAAGGCGGAAGAGGCGGTGGAGATTGCCCGCCGTCAGGTCGCGGACTTGGTTAACTGCGATCCAAGAGAGATCGTCTGGACCTCGGGTGCAACCGAGTCGGATAACTTAGCAATTAAAGGTGTGGCCCACTTCTACAGTAAGAAGGGCAAGCACATCATCACTTCTAAAATTGAACATAAAGCGGTGCTGGATACTTGTCGCCAGCTCGAGCGGGAAGGATTTGAAGTCACCTATCTGGATCCGTTGCCCAATGGCATCGTTACCCCCGAGTCGGTCAAGCAGGCGTTGCGCGAAGACACGATTTTAGTCTCGATTATGCAGGTCAATAACGAGATCGGCGTGATCAACGATATCGAAGCGATTGGTGAGATCACGCGTGAACATAAAGTGCTGTTCCATGTTGATGCCGCCCAGAGTGCGGGAAAAATTAATATCGATCTAGATCGGCTTAAAGTGGACTTGATGTCGTTTTCTGCTCACAAGGTTTATGGCCCTAAAGGAATCGGGGCGCTCTATGTTCGCCGCAAGCCCCGGGTTCGGCTGGAAGCGCAGATCCATGGCGGTGGCCATGAGCGTGGTATGCGTTCGGGCACCTTGGCGACGCATCAGATTGTCGGCATGGGTGACGCTTTTGCCATTGCTAAGGCGGAGATGCACGAAGAGAATCGCCGTTTGATGGCGCTGCGTCAGCGGCTTTGGGACGGTGTTAGCGATCTAGATCAGGTGTTCTGTAACGGCGATTTCGATAAGCGTGTCGCGGGTAATATCAACATTAGCTTCAACTTTGTTGAGGGCGAATCGTTATTGATGGCGCTGAAAGACCTGGCTGTTTCATCGGGCTCAGCTTGTACGTCTGCCAGTCTGGAACCTTCATACGTGCTGCGCGCTTTGGGGATGAACGATGAGATGGCGCACAGCTCGATTCGATTCGCCATCGGTCGCTTTACTACCGAAGAAGAAGTCGATTTTGCGATTGAAAAAGTACGTACCGCAGTCATGAAGCTGCGCGAGTTGTCACCGTTGTGGGATATGTATCAAGACGGTGTCGATCTGGAAAAAGTAGAGTGGGTCAGTCATTAATCTGGCTGTTGTGAATATCAACGCAGGACCCGCAAGAGGTAAAGAATCATGGCATATAGCGAAGAAGTTTTAGACCACTACGAAAACCCGCGTAATGTTGGCAAAATGGATGATCAGGATTCCCATGTTGGCACCGGTATGGTGGGTGCTCCGGCCTGTGGTGATGTGATGCGGCTACAGATTAAGGTCAGCGACGAAGGTGTCATTGAAGACGCTAAGTTCAAGACTTACGGTTGTGGTTCGGCGATCGCTTCCAGCTCGTTGGTGACTGAGTGGGTTAAAGGGATGACGTTGGATGAGGCGGCAGATCTTAAAAACACTCAGATTTCTCAAGAGCTGGCACTGCCTCCGGTAAAGATCCATTGCTCGGTATTGGCTGAGGATGCGATCAAGGCCGCTATCGCGGATTACCGCACCAAAAATTTGTAATCTTTACGGGTGTCGTCTCGTTTGGGGCGGTACCCGATGTTAAATAAGGGAGTTTTATGGCCATCACCATGACCCAGGCGGCGCATACGCACGTCAGTAGTTTCCTGGATAATCGCGGTTCCGGCGCTGGTATTCGAGTCGCTGTTCGTACTACAGGGTGTTCCGGTATGGGGTATGTGCTGGAGTTCGCCGATGGTTTTGATCCTGAGGATACGGTATTCGAAGTCGATGGTATCCGCGTGATCGTGGACCCTAAAAGTTTGATCTACCTCGATGGTACCGAGCTCGACTTTGTCAAAGAGGGGCTTAACGAAGGTTTTAAGTTCAACAACCCCAATGCGCGTAGCGAATGCGGGTGTGGCGAGAGCTTCAGCGTTTGAGTCGGGCGTTCCGCGTTTAATCTCTGCGTAAACCTATTCTATCTGGCAGGTTGGTTGATACGGCCTGCCGGAACTGATCATCGAATCTCTTCATGACTATCGAACAGAATTACTTTGCCCTGTTTGGGTTGCCGCAAGGTTTTCAGGTTGACGCTGCGCTGCTGTCGGAGCGCTATAGAGCGCTGCAGAAAACTCTCCACCCTGATCGTCATGTTCAGCAGAGTGAGCGCGAGCAGTTGCTGGCGGTGCAGGCCTCTGCCCACCTTAATGAAGCCTTGGCAACCCTCAAATCGCCGCTTAAGCGAGCCGCTTACCTGTTGACGCTTAAGGGCGTTGATACGGATGCCCGTTCAATAACGATTTCCGATCACGCGTTTTTACTTCAGCAGATGACGCTACGCGAACAGCTTGAAGAGGCGCGTTTGGCCGAAGTGCCTTTGGACGCGCTAGAGCAGTTGTTAGACCGTGCTGAAAGCTTTCAGCGCGAGCTGAGTGCTAGCCTCGAACAATATTTGGCAAGCGATGCTGCAGAGGCGCTGGATATGGCGTTGCAGACGCTTCGTAAGTTGCAGTTTTTCGATAAACTGCGGTATGAAATCGAATTACTAGAAGACCAATTGGCGGACCTTTAATGCTTCTTCAAATCGCAGAACCCGGGCAGAGTGCAAAACCGCATCAGCATAAATTGGCGGTCGGGATTGATCTGGGGACCACTAATTCGCTCGTGGCGACGGTTCGTAGTGGCAAGGCGGATACCTTGCCCGATGAGGTAGGGCAGCATCTGCTGCCCTCGGTGGTGCGCTATTTAGACAATGGTGAACTTCGGGTGGGCAGCGACGCCCGTGCGCAGGCCGCAGACGATCCTTTTAATACCATCGTTTCGGTCAAGCGCTTAATGGGTCGTGGTCTGGAGGATGTCAGCCGGCTGGGCGATCAGTTGCCGTATGAGTTTACTCAGGGTGAGGGGGGTATGCCTTACCTGAAAACGGTTGCGGGTGATAAAAGCCCGGTGCAGGTCTCGGCCGATATTCTCAAAGTCCTAGCGGCGCGTGGCATAGAAAGCCTCGGTGGCGAGCTGGTGGGGGCGGTAATTACCGTGCCGGCTTATTTTGACGAGGCGCAGCGCCAGGCGACCAAAGACGCAGCTAAACTGGCGGGTATTAATGTATTGCGGTTACTCAGTGAGCCTACCGCCGCAGCCGTGGCCTATGGGCTAGATCATGCGGCCGAAGGAACCTTTGCCGTCTATGACCTGGGTGGTGGTACCTTTGATATCTCGATTTTACGCTTGAATCGCGGTGTGTTTGAAGTGCTTTCTACCGGCGGTGATAGTGCCTTGGGTGGTGATGATTTTGATCATGTGGTTGCTCAATGGGTACTGCAGCAGATCGGTCATACCGAACTGGCTCAGAGCGAGCAGCGCCGCTTGTTGGATCTGGCGCGTGCCGCCAAGGAGACGCTGACATCGCAAGATCAAGCCGAAATGTCGATCACTCTGGCCGGGCAAGCATGGCAGGGTGTATTGACGCGGGAGCAGTTTGATCAGTTGGTTGAGTCGAAGATCAAGCAGACACTGCGTGCCTGTCGTCGGGCGTTGAAAGATGCCGGTGTGAGCACCGATGAGATCGCCGAAGTGGTGATGGTGGGTGGTTCGACTCGAGTGCCACACGTACGGACGCTGGTCGAAGGATTTTTTGGCAGTGTGCCGCATAGCGAGATCGACCCTGATCGGGTGGTGGCGATCGGTGCCGCGATTCAAGCCGATGTGCTGGCGGGTAACAAGCCCGATGCTGAGATGCTGCTGCTCGATGTGATCCCACTGTCGTTGGGTCTGGAAACGATGGGGGGGCTGGTCGAGAAAGTGATCGATCGTAATACTCCGATCCCTGTTGCCCGGGCGCAAGAATTCACCACTTATAAAGACGGCCAGACGGCGATGGTGATCCATGTACTGCAAGGTGAGCGCGAGCTGGTTGACGATTGTCGCTCGCTGTCTCGGTTTGAGTTGCAGGGTATTCCGCCGATGACTGCGGGCAATGCCAAGGTGCGGGTCACGTTCCAGGTGGATGCTGACGGGTTGCTCAGCGTTGCGGCGCGCGAGCTGGGCAGTGGAGTCGAAAGTGTGGTCGAGGTGAAGCCGTCGTATGGTTTGAGCGATGGTGAAATCGCCCGGATGATCAAGGATTCTTTCAGTAATGCACAAGAGGACCTCGACGCACGGACCCTGCGCGAGCAGCAGGTCGATGCTGATCGATTGGTTGAGGCGCTGGAGAGTGCGTTGGCTGCCGATGGTGAGCGGTTGTTGAGTGTTGAGGATAGAACAATCTTGAACCAAGGCATTGAACAGCTTAAGCGGCTTCGTCAGGGTTCTGATCATAAGGCTATTGCAAAGGGTGTCGAGGTATTGAGTCAAGCCAGTGATGAGTTCGCGGCCCGACGCATGGACGATGGCATCCGACGGGCGCTGTCGGGCCATTCTATCGATGAGATCTAGTCGAGTTGTATTTGTGTTTGAATCTGCGGATTCGTGTAAATTGTCGAATAACGTTAAGGAGTTGAGATGCCTCAGTTGATCTTTTTACCTCACCATGAACTTTGCCCAGAGGGTAAGGTGATCGAGGTTGAGCCCGGTGTCAGTGTCTGTGATGCGGCCTTGGCGGAGGGGATCGAGATTGAGCACGCTTGTGAGAAATCCTGCGCCTGTACGACTTGTCATGTGATTGTGCGCGAAGGGGTTGACTCGTTGGATGAGGCTGATGAGCTCGAAGACGATATGTTGGATAAAGCCTGGGGCTTGGAACCGGATTCTCGTTTGAGTTGTCAGGCAATTGTTGCCGATGAAGACCTGGTAATCGAAATTCCTAAGTACACCATCAATCAGGTGTCCGAAGGACACTAAATTGATAGTTATTAATATTGTGTTGGGAGAAGACGATGGGGCTTAAGTGGGTTGATACCCTGGACATCGCAATCGAGCTGGTCGAGAAGCACCCTGATGTGGACCCTTACAAGCTCCGCTTTGTCGAGTTGATGGAGTGGGTGATGGCGTTGGAGGGGTTCGATGACGACCCAAAACATTGCGGTGAAAAAATCCTAGAAGCGATCCAGACCGCCTGGATCGACGAGATGGACTAGGGCCTGCTAAACTCAATCGCTTAACATTCTGCTTGTTAAGCCCTGAACAGTGTTGTTCAGGGCTTTTTGTCGTTATATAATCCGCCCTTTTTTTCCAGCCGAACTTGGAGGTTATCACTATGTTACGAGTTGCTCAGGAAGCACTAACCTTCGACGATGTGTTATTGGTCCCCGGTTATTCTGAAGTCTTACCCAAAGACGTCAGTCTTAAAACTCGCTTGACCAAAGCCATTGAACTGAATATTCCGCTGCTTTCGGCGGCGATGGATACCGTGACCGAATCGCGCTTGGCGATCGCCATGGCGCAGGAAGGCGGTATCGGGATTGTGCACAAGAATATGACTATTGAACAGCAGGCGGCCGAGGTACTGAAGGTTAAGCGCTATGAAAGCGGCGTGGTCAAAGATCCTGTGACCTGTTCGCCAGATTTGACCGTTGGTGAATTGCATCGATTGTCAGAAGAACACGGTTTCTCTGGTTTTCCTGTGGTAGTCGGCAACGATCTGGTCGGTATTGTGACCAGTCGTGATATGCGTTTTGAGCAGCATCTTGATGCCACGGTGGCATCGATCATGACGCCGAAGGATCGTCTGGTGACGGTCGAAGAGGGCGTAGACGCTGATAAGGTCCGTAATCTGTTGCGTCAGCACCGAATTGAAAAGATCCTAGTCGTCGATGCAGATTTTCATCTTAAAGGGATGATGACTGTTAAGGATATAAATAAGGCCAAGGCCTACCCCAACGCCACCAAAGATAGCGAAGGGCGTTTGATCGTTGGCGCAGCGGTTGGGACCGGCCCCGAAACTGAAGACCGCATCGCTGCGTTGGCTAAAGCGGGAGTTGATGTGATTATCGTCGATACCGCCCACGGCCATTCCAAAGGTGTCATCGATCGAGTTCGCTGGACCAAGCAAAACTTCCCCGAAGTACAGGTGATTGGCGGCAACATCGCCACTGCCGAAGCAGCTATAGCGTTGGCTGATGCCGGTGCTGACGGGGTGAAAGTCGGAATCGGTCCAGGGTCTATCTGTACCACGCGTATTGTTGCCGGTGTCGGCGTGCCGCAGATCTCGGCGGTAGCCAATGTCGCAGCGGCTCTGGAAGATCGCGGTGTACCGTTGATTGCCGATGGCGGGATTCGCTTCTCCGGCGATCTGGCCAAAGCGGTCGCTGCCGGTGCCAGTGCGGTGATGATCGGCAGCATGCTGGCGGGAACCGACGAGGCTCCCGGTGAAATTGAACTGTTCCAAGGCCGCTCTTTTAAAGCCTACCGGGGCATGGGGTCGATCGGTGCGATGGCGCAATCGTCAGGCTCTTCCGATCGTTACTTCCAGGATGCCGATGCCGGTGCTGAGAAACTGGTTCCAGAGGGGATCGAAGGCCGGGTTGCTTGCAAGGGACCGATGGCTGCAGTGGTCCATCAGATGATGGGCGGCTTGCGTTCCAGTATGGGTTATACCGGCAGCCAGGACATTGAACAGATGCGGACCAAACCTCAGTTTGTTCGTATTACCGGTGCCGGGATGAAAGAGAGTCACGTCCACGATGTGACGATCACCAAGGAAGCACCGAATTATCGGGTTGGTTAAGGCTGGCCGCGAGTAGTAAACACTGGGGCTGTGATTGCAGCCCCGTTCTATTTCAGCAGTATTATATTGGTTCGACCTGGGTTGAGCCGTAAGCGGAGTAAACGACCGTGTCACAAGATATTCATGCACAGCGTATTCTGATTCTTGATTTTGGATCCCAGTACACCCAGTTGATCGCCCGTCGAGTGCGCGAGTGTGGGGTGTTCTCTGAGATTCGTGCTTTCGATATGACCGAAGCCGAGATCCGCGAGTTTAATCCTAAGGGGATTATCCTGGCTGGTGGTCCTGAGTCGGTCACCGGTAGCGATACGCCGCGGGCTCCGCAGGTGGTGTTTGAATTGGGTGTGCCGGTACTGGGTATCTGCTACGGCATGCAGACCATGGCCGAGCAGCTCGGTGGTTCGGTGGTGAGCTCCGATCAGCGAGAGTTTGGTTATGCGCAGGTCCGGGTTGAAGGCAAGAGCTCGCTGCTGGAAGGCATTGAAGACCATGTTGCCAATAATGGCGTACTGTTACTCGATGTGTGGATGAGCCACGGCGACAAGGTCGGCACGATGCCCGAAGGCTTCCACCTGATGGCTGCTACCGAAAGCGCACCGATCGCCGGAATGTACGACGAGCAGCGTCGTTTTTACGGTGTCCAGTTCCACCCCGAGGTCACGCACACCAAGCAGGGCGAACGAATTTTGTCGCGTTTTGTGCGTGATATCTGCGGCTGCGAAGGGCTTTGGACCGCGTCTAATATCGTCAAGGATGCGATCGAGCAGGTACGTCAGAAAGTGGGCAGCGACCATGTGTTGCTGGGCTTGTCTGGTGGGGTGGATTCCTCAGTCGTCGCAGCGCTGCTGCATAAGGCGATTGGCGATCAGTTGACCTGCGTGTTTGTTGATAACGGTCTGCTGCGCAAGCGCGAAGGCGACCAGGTGATGGACATGTTCGCCAAGAACATGGGCGTCAAGGTGGTCCGTGTTAATGCTCAGGAGCTGTTTCTGGGTAAGCTCAAAGGCGAAGCGGATCCGGAGAAGAAACGTAAGATTATCGGCAACACCTTTATTGAGGTGTTCGACGACGAGTCGACCAAGATTGATAATGTTAAATGGCTGGCTCAAGGGACTATCTACCCCGATGTGATCGAATCAGCGGCCTCTAAAACCGGTAAAGCGCACGTGATCAAGTCGCACCACAACGTCGGTGGTTTACCCGATGATATGGCGTTGGAGTTGGTCGAGCCGTTGCGTGAGCTGTTTAAAGACGAAGTGCGGAAGATCGGTCTCGAGCTGGGACTGCCTTACGATATGGTTTATCGTCATCCGTTCCCTGGCCCTGGTCTGGGTGTACGGATTCTGGGTGAAGTGAAGGAAGAGTACGCTGATATCCTGCGCGAAGCCGATGCGATCTTTATCGAAGAACTGCATCGTTCGGGCTGGTATCACAAGACCAGTCAGGCGTTTGTGGTGTTCCTGCCGGTTAAATCGGTCGGCGTTGTAGGGGATGGCCGTCGTTACGAGTACGTCGTGTCGTTGCGTGCAGTTGAGACCATCGATTTCATGACTGCACGATGGGCGCATCTGCCCTATGAACTGCTGGAAACAGTCTCGGGCCGGATCATCAACGAGATCTCGGGCATCTCAAGGGTTGCTTACGATGTTTCGAGCAAACCGCCCGCCACGATTGAGTGGGAATAAGCACTCGTAGCAGTATAAGAGCCCGCTCGATAGCGGGTTTTTTTATGGCTGTATTTTGCCCGCGCTTTGTGCCGGCAGCGGGATTGTTTTACAGTTGCCAAACTGTTTGACGCGATACAAGGAAGAGGTACCGGTTTACGCCATGAGACATCGTCAGTTGATTCGGATTATTTTAACTCTGCTGTTGTTACCGCTGCTCGGTTTCGGGGCGGTCAAAGGTTACTACTGGTACCAAGTCCGCTCGGCTGTGGAGCAGGTGGCGCAGCAATTATCGTTATTTGCCAAGCTCGAATACGGCGCCATCGAAACCGGTTTTGACGGTAAGGCAGGGGTGCGAAATCTGACTCTGACGCCGTTGGGGCAGGAACAAGGCATCAGTATCGATGCGGTGCGGGTCAAGGCCGCGAGTGTGTTCGAATTGATGGGGATGCGGTCGCGGTTAGATAAAGGAGAGCTGCCGCAGTCGCTGGCTTTCGAAGTCCAGGGTATCAGTGTCGATCTCACTCATCCGATGCTGACTCAGTTGGCTGCTCAGGCCTCCGAGATGGATGGGTCGATGGCGGATTGGATGCTGGGCTGTGAGGTTGCTGCTGAAGGGTTGAGCGATATTCAGTTGTTACAGAAGCTCGGCTATCAGCAGCTGGTGTTGAACCTGTCGATGAGTTATCGCTTCGACAAGGCGACCAAGCTGCTAACTCTGTCGTTGCAAGAATCGATGCCGGATCATTTCGATTTTGAAATGGATAGCTCGATCGATTTGGGTATCAATGAATTCAATCGCTACAACCTGGCCTTGGCCAATCCCTCGCTTGGTCAAACCTCGCTGCACTATCGTGACCGCTCGTTTAATCAGCGTCATCTGAGTTTTTGCGCTAAGGCAACTGGGGAAAGTGTTGCGCAGTTCGTTGACCGGCATGTCGGGCTGGAGCGGGAGAGCGCTCGAGAGCTAGGTCTGGTGTTGTCGGATTCGCTGGTCGTGGCTTACCGTGATTTCTTGCTAGGCAATGGCGACGTCCAGTTGCAGATGCTTGAGGGTCAGTCGCTGCAGCTAGCATCGTTGTTACAATACTCGCCAGAACAGTTGCTAGAGCTGTTTGGTTTTTCGTTGACGGTAAACGGTAAAAAAATCGAGCCGCTGTCGATTGCGTGGGAGCCATCAGAAGAGTTGGCTGAACCGTTGGAAGAGCAGATGCGTAGCAGTGTTGAGGCATTTACGTCTCTGCTGCAAGCGCCGTTTGTGGAACCCGAGCCGGAGGTCGATGCTGGCGTTGATCAGGTGCTGTTGCAGGCTCCTCCCATTAATTATTCGCAAGCCAGTGGTTATCAAACAACAGAGCTTGACCAGTTGCAGGCTTATCTGGGTAGCAGTATCCGGATTGAAACCAAGAATGGCCATCTGGTCGAAGGGCGCCTGTTGCGAGTAAGGTCGCGCGAGTTGCGGATCTATCAGGAGGTCGGTTTGGGTGATGCGATCCTGCCGATCGCGTTTAAGCATATCGCCGCGGTGCAGGTGTATCGTTGATCGGCTATTGGGTGATGCGGTGGTTGCGCACGCTGGGTAGATTCTCTACTCTGCTTGCTAGTTTGGTATTGATTGTTAACAAGTCCTCGCGTTGGATATTCATTATGTATAGACCCGTTGTAGCGCTGTTTATATTGCTGTTTGCCCCCTCTTTGTGGGCGACAGAGGTGTCTAGCATCACCGCTTGCAAGCCTGAAGGCGAGGTGTGGCTCTGTGCTAGCTGGAAAGATAATCGGATGGCGGTTTATCGTAGCCAGCATTATGTGGCGGGTGTTGAGTTTAGCGGTGAGGTTGACGCAGGCTCGGTCTTGGCTCCGATGACTGGGGCGCGGTCAGGGATCAATAATACTTCGAGTGTGTCTGGGGAGGGTAGCTACACGCTGCAGCTGCTGGCCTGTAATAGCGCTCCTTGCCTGAAGCGTATGGAACAGCTAAAAAAGATTCCTGCTAGTCAGCAGGTCGAGATCAAAAACGATAATCAATTGTGGCAGGTGTTGCTGGTTGGTCGTTATGGATCGATCAAGACTGCACAGCAAGCGGCGGGTGGGTTGATGACCGAATACCAGCTGCGTGATAAGCCTTGGGTGCGAACGATTGATTCTATTACGCGTCGTAAAGTGGAGCCCTGAGGCGATCGCTGCAACATGACCTGAAAAATTTATTTTGGCTAAAAAGTAGTACCCATATTGCACATTCTGTGCGATATTTCGCGCCTTTTTCGGGCTCTGTCATTGAGTCCAATTTCGACGTTGATCTCTGTATAGGTCAAACTCACGACAATCGGTGGTTGATGCCTTAATCAGTCGCTGTTTTGGGGGTTTTATGCCGTGGAAAGTAACCATTTAAAAAGTTGGTCTACCGCTCAGTCTGCCGAACTATACGGCATCGATGACTGGGGCGCGGGATATTTTGAGTTGTCCGAGCAGGGCGACGTCATGGTCAAAGTCCCGTTTAATGGCTCCGATGTGCGAGTCTCCATTCCTGAAATTCTGTCCGGTATTCGTCAACGCGGCTTGCCGTTGCCGTTGATACTGCGGATCGAAAACCTGCTCGATGCGCAGATCCACAAACTCAACGAAGCCTTTGCTGGCGCCATCGATAAGCTGGGTTATCAAGGGGCCTATCGTGGTGTGTTTCCTATCAAAGTGAACCAGCAGGCGCAGGTGATCGAAGAGATCGCTCAGTTTGGTGGTCGCTACCAGCATGGTCTGGAAGCCGGTAGCAAGGCAGAGTTGATTATCGCGCTGTCGGTGCTCAAGGCAGATGATCGGTTGATTATCTGCAACGGCTATAAAGATCAGGAGTTTATCGATCTCGGGTTGCGTGCACAGCGGCTCGGTTATCGCTGCCTGTTCGTCATCGAAACCCCGACCGAGTTACCGATCATTATCGAACGTAGCAAGGTGCTAGGGATTCGACCGTTGATTGGCGTGCGGGTCAAGCTTGCCTCTAAGGTAAGTGGGTTGTGGAATAAGACCAGTGGTGATCGCAGCATCTTTGGCTTGACCACCAATCAATTGATCGAAGTCATCGATGGTCTTAAGGCCCAAGACATGCTCGACTGCTTGCAGTTGTTGCACTATCACCTTGGCTCGCAAATTCCTAATATTCGGGAGATTCGTAACGGGGTGATGGAAGCTTGCCGCTACTATGTCGATCTAGTCAAAGAGGGCGCAGCTATGGGCTATCTAGATCTCGGTGGTGGCTTGGCCGTGGATTATACCGGTGCCAACACTAATCAGGAGCATTCCAAGAACTACAGCTTGAATGAGTATTGCGGCGACATTATTGAGGTGGTGATGAGTATGCTCGACCCTCAGGAGATAGCCCATCCGTGTATCGTCACCGAATCGGGGCGGGCGACCGTGGCCTACTCGTCGATCCTGTTGTTCAATATCCTTGAAGTGACACACTTCGAGGCCACGGCATTACCTGAAACGCTGCCTGATAGCGCTCACGAATTGATCCATAATCTGCAGGAAGTGCTGGCTAATATCACGCCTAAAAATCTTCAGGAGTGCTACAACGACGCCACCTATTACCGTGACGAACTCGGCGAGTTGTTTAAGCGCGGTCAGATCGACTTGCGCAATCGATCGCTATCGGAAAATCTGTTTTTAGAGGTGCTGCAGCGGATTTCAGCCCAGCTGCGCTTGTGCGAACGGGTCCCTCCCGAGCTGAATGGGTTGCGCGAGTACCTGGCGGATATCTACTACGGCAACTTCAGTGTGTTCCAATCGTTGCCCGACATCTGGGCGATCGATCAGGTCTTTCCTGTGATACCGATTCATCGGCACGATGAGGAACCGACTCGCGAAGCGATCATCGCCGATATTACCTGCGACTGCGACGGCAAGATCGACCGTTTTATTGATGCACACGAGGTGCGTAATACGTTGCCGTTGCATCCGCTTAAGGCCGATGAAGATTACGTGCTGGGAGTGTTTCTGGTCGGGGCCTACCAAGAGACGTTGGGTGACCTGCATAACTTGTTGGGTGATACCGCTGTAGCTAGCGTGCGTATTAACCAAGATGGTTCGTTCGATGTGATGAAGGAGCTTGAGGGCGATAGCATCGCCGACGTGCTGAGCTATGTTGAGTATCAGCCGCAAGCGCTGCAGGAAAACTTTCGCTCTGTCGCCGAACGTGCGGTACGCGAGGGTAAGATCAGCCCGGCTGAGAGACGTGAAGTGCTGCAGAGTTTTAGTGATAGTTTGCGGGGCTATACCTACTACGAACATAGCTAATCGCACCTATCCTAGCGATCAATGTTTGATGGATTGTTTGTTTGAAATGATTTTCCCCTGAGCGGGGATGGAGAGAGTGACCATGTCTAAAGTGCTGATTATTGGTGCCGGTGGCGTCAGTGGTGTGGTGGTGAAAAAGTGCGCCGCTTTAGCTGAAGTGTTTACTGAAATCGTCTTGGCCAGTCGCACCGAAGCCAAGTGTAAGGCGATTGCAGCGCAGTTGGATCGTCCGATCGAGACGGCGCAGGTCGATGCCGACAACGTGCCCGAGCTGGTGGCGCTGATCAATCGGGTCAAGCCTAAGCTGGTGATCAACGTGGCGCTACCATATCAGGATCTGACCATCATGGATGCCTGTCTGGAGACCGGGGTGCATTACCTCGATACGGCTAACTACGAACCGCTCGATACCGCCAAGTTTGAGTACAAGTGGCAGTGGGCCTATCAGGAAAAGTTTCAGAAAGCCGGCTTGATGGCGTTGCTGGGATCGGGCTTCGATCCGGGCGCTACCAATATGTTCACCGCCTATATTGCCAAGCACTATTTTGATGAGATCCATTATCTGGATATCATCGACGTTAACGGCGGCGACCACGGTTACCCGTTTGCGACCAACTTCAATCCCGAAATTAATATTCGCGAAGTCACCGCCGAGTGTCGTCACTGGGAGGATGGTGAATTTGTCACCACTGCGGCGATGTCACTGAAGCAGTCGTTTACCTGTCCGGAAGATGTCGGTACTTATAATATATATCGGATGTATCACGAAGAACTGGAATCGTTGACCAAGCATTACCCGACAATCAAGCGAGCGCAGTTCTGGATGAGTTTTGGCGATAGCTACCTCAAACACCTAGAGGTGTTGGGCAATGTCGGCATGACGGGGATCGAGCCGGTCGACTACAACGGTCAGCAGATTGTACCAATCCAGTTTCTGGCCCAGTTGCTCCCCGATCCCTCCTCGCTGGGTCCGCGTACCCATGGCAAGACCTGTATCGGTTGTGTCGTGCGTGGCATCAAAGATGGTAAAGAGAAAACGGTTTACCTCTATAACACTTGTGATCATCAAGCCTGCTATGCCGAAGTGCAGTCGCAAGCTGTCTCCTACACCACTGGGGTACCGGCGATGATCGGGGCCAAGATGATGCTCGAAGGCAAATGGATGAAGCCGGGGGTCTGGAATATGGAACAGCTCGATCCGGATCCTTTTATGGCCGACATGAATCAGTATGGCTTGTCCTGGAAAGTGATTGAAAACCCTGACTACGATCTGGCCCACTGATGAAATGAGCGCGGGGCTCGACGGTTGTCGGGCCTTATTTTTTACGAGTGTATGAATACCCGATGATGACCCGTGATTCGCTGAAATGTGGTAGCTTCCACGCCTTTGATCCTGCTTGCGTGCCGTCTCCCTGTTTTGTGGTGGATCGGGCTGTGGTCGAGCAAAACCTGCAGCGACTGCATCGTGTTCAGCAAGCTAGTGGCGCTAAGGTCCTGGCAGCACTGAAGGCCTTCTCCTGCTGGCAGCTGGGCCCGCTGACCGCCAGCTACCTGTCCGGAATATGCGCCAGCGGCTTGCACGAAGCGTTATTGGGCAAGCAGGAATACGGTGGCGAGATCCACGTTTATTCGGCCGCCTATTCCGAAACCGACCTGGCCGAAATCCTCACGATCGCCAATCATGTGGTGTTCAACTCTTTCGGCCAGTGGCAGCGGTTTCAGCCATTGATCCAAGCGGCTAAGGCGCAGCGACCCGAGCTCGAGTTTGGCCTACGGATCAACCCGGAACATTCTGAAGGCGAGGTCGAGATCTATGACCCTTGCGCGGCGGGATCGCGGTTGGGGGTTCCGTTGTCGCAGTTTGAAGACCAGAGCCTGGAAGGGATCAGTGGGCTGCATTTTCATACCCTGTGCGAACAGGGTTTCGCTCCGCTTGAACGTACGTTAGATGCGGTGGAGGTGAAGTTTGGCCACCTACTTAAACAGATGCAGTGGGTTAACTTTGGCGGCGGTCATCATATCAGCCATCCCGACTATCAGGTTGATGCCCTGATCGCCCGGATTCGTGAATTTTCTGCCAAGTACGGTCTGCAGGTTTATCTGGAGCCTGGCGAAGCGGTGGCGATTCATAGCGGCGTGCTGGTGGCCGAGGTGCTGGATGTGATCCATACCGACCGCGATCAGGCCATTTTGGATACTTCGGCTACCTGCCATATGCCCGACACGCTGGAGATGCCGTACCGGGCTGATATCTTCGGTGCCGCTGAGGCTAGTGAAAAATCGTACAGTTATCGCTTGGGCGGGATGACCTGTCTGGCGGGTGATGTGATCGGTGATTACAGCTTTGATGCGCCGTTGCAGCCGGGGCAAAGGCTGATGTTTGACGATATGTCGCACTACACTATGGTCAAGACAACCACGTTTAACGGTATCCGCTTGCCGTCGATCGCTATCTGGGACTCGCGAACCGATGAGTGTCGAGTGGTGCGCGACTTTGGCTATCAAGATTTTCGTGACCGTCTTTCATAAAGTGGTTCGTACTGGAGACAAGGTAGATGGACGATCATAACGAAGAGTTCGACCAGTTGGTGGCTCCGGGCTACCCGGTATTTTTGGGATCTGAGATCCAGCAACCGAGTCCGCAGCAGGCACGTTTTCATATTATTCCGGTGCCATACGAGCACAGCGTCTCCTACGGTGGCGGTACCGGTGACGGCCCTAAGGCTATCTTGCAAGCATCGTGGCAGCTTGAGACCTGGGATGGCTATAGCGCACCCTGCGAGCAAGGTATCTATACACACTTACCGATCAATACCCACGGTGAGCCCGAATCGGTAATCGAGCGGATCTCCGAGCTCGCCTACGAAGTGGTGAAGCTGGGCAAGCTGCCGGTTGGGATAGGCGGTGAACATACCGTGACCTGGGGCATCATCAAGGGGCTGCTCGATGCCGGCGTTAAGGATTTCGGGGTGGTTCAGATCGACGCCCATGCCGACTTGCGTGAAGCTTACGAGGGCAATCCTTTGAGCCATGCCAGCGTGATGAAACGGGTGGTTGATCAGGGCATTCCGTTGTTTCAGCTAGGGGTGCGTGCTTTTTGTGACGAAGAGCGAGAGACGCGCAGCGCGTTGGGGGTGCGGCATCTCGATGCCGACCTGTTGGTGCCGAAGGGGGTTGATAGTATCGAACTGCCTAAGGATTTTCCGAGCAAGGTGTTTTTTACCATCGATGTCGATGGCTTGGATCCCAGTGTGTTCCCCTCTACCGGTACACCGGTGCCGGGCGGTTTGGGGTGGTACCAAACCTTGGCTCTATTTGAATCGGTGACTCGGCAGCGGCAGATAATCGGTTTTGATCTGATGGAGCACGCTCCGATTGCCGGATTTCATGGCTACGACTTTGCTGCCGCGATGCTGCTGTATAAGTTGATGGGTATCGTTCAGCGGATTCAGCCCGATGACGAGTAGTCTAGAGCAGTCTGGCAGCGATCAGGTTGAGCAAGATCAGCGCTGGATGGCGCGAGCACTGCAGCTGGCTGAGCAGGGTGCCAGCCAGGGTGAGGTGCCGGTTGGGGCCCTGGTGGTACTCGATGGCGAGGTGATCGGTGAAGGCTGGAACCAACCGATCAGCAGTCACGATCCGAGCGCTCATGCCGAGCTGGTAGCGTTGCGTCAGGCGGCGCAACGGTTGCAGAACTACCGCCTTCCGGGGGCTACACTCTACGTCACGCTCGAGCCCTGCACTATGTGCAGTGGCGCGCTGATTCATTCGCGTATTTCACGTTTGGTCTATGGCACGACGGAGCCTAAAGGGGGTGTGGTAGAGAGCCGCGCTGAGCTATTATCTAGCGACTGGTTTAACTGGCGTATCGCGGTGACGGGAGGGGTGTTGGCCGAGCAGTGTGGTGAGCAGCTGAGCTGCTTCTTTGCTCAGCGTAGAGCGGCCAAAAAACGCTTGAAAGGCGCTCTCCCTGAGGTGTTATAACGTGCTGGGAGCTTGCTGCAAGATCGACGGTGCGGGCGGCCCCATAATCTCTGATTGATCGATAACCCCTTGAATCGCCTGGTAGCGGCTCTCCAGTTTGAGCATGGTTTGGTAGCGACGAATGTTCTGAACATACTGAACCGGCTCGTAACCCCTGGCGTAGCCGTGTTTTACCGTTTTATACCAGCGCGCCTGAGTCAGTTTGGGCAGGTGTTTGGCGACATTTTCCCAGCTGTCGGGGTTGTCGCCGCCGCGCTGGGTTAGGATCCTGGCATCTTCCAAGTGGGCGCGGCCAACATTGTAGGCGGCGAGTGAAAACCAGGTGTGGTCAGGCTCGCTAATCCGCTCGGGTATACGTGCTCGTTGATTCTGAAAATACTTAGCGCCACCAAAAATGCTCTGTTTGGCATCGGTACGTTTGCTGACGCCCATCGACCGGGCGGTGTTTTGGGTCAGCATCATCACTCCGCGGACCCCGGTTGGCGACACCGCCTTTGGGTTCCAGTGGGATTCCTGGTAACCGATCGCGGCCAGTAGTTCCCACTCCATCCCTTGTTCGCTGGCGGCTTGCTCGAACCATGGGCGTAAAGCCTGCAGGCGAGTTTTCATATGGTGGCGGAAGGTCAGGTTATCGACCAGGTTGAGCCGGTGGTCGATCTCGAAGTGGCGCTCTTTCAGGTCTTGGATAAGATCTTGAGTACCGGGCTGGTCAAAAAAAGTGATCAGGCTTTGTTGCAGGCTGGTATCGGCGCTCTGTTTTAGCATCCAAGCCACCGGTTGTGGCTCGGGCAGTGAGAAGGCGATACGCAGCCGAGGAAAAAATGGCTTGCTGACTTCAAACGCCTCGGCATCGGCTAGGGTGTAGTCGATATCTGTCTGGTTGACCGCCTTGAGCAGCTCTAGTGCTTCGATGCCGGGTTCGGCTTCCTGCCAGGGTGGAGGCTGATCCAATCGTCGCAGGTACTGGGCGTGGTTGCTGTTGGCCACCACGCTGATCGGTGTCTCGATTTGGGATAGCGATTTAGGTGCGCTGTGACCATTGCCGCTGCGGTAGATCAATTGAATCTGGCTTTGCAGGTAGCTGGGACCGAAATCGAACTGTTCGGCGCGCTCTTGAGTGCGGCTCAAGCCTGCCGCCGCCAAGTGAGCGTTGTTGAGGCGTAGCGCTTCGGTAATATCGTCGATGCTGGCCAGCGGCATTAGCTTGAGCGTGACCCCGAGGTAGTCAGCGTAGGCTTGTGCTAATTCGTACTCAAAACCGCCTGGCTTGCCCTCCTCAACATAATACGTGGTGGGGCTCAAGCGGCTGGCAACGCGCAGTTCATCGCGAGCAATAATCGATTCTAGCTGAGATTGGGCCGTGTATTCGGTGATAACCGGGACCAAGGTAAGAGCCAGGCCGGTGCCGATCAGTAGTGGTAGTTTTCGATATATTGCTTGTCTCATCGAGCTATCCCGGCGAACAATTTCTAGCCCTAAAAATCACGGGGCATACGTGGTAACGCAGAGGCGATTCCAGTATCATTTGGCCTCACTTTCAAGGCGGCTCAAAAGGCTTGCTGTTCTCCTTAAAACTGCTCTTCCAGAGGCTTGAAAACCACATGCTTAAACTGCGTGGCGCTCCCGCTCTTTCTTCCTTCCGTCGTCAAAAAATGCTCGCTTCGTTGCAGGCCCAAGTGCCGATGGTCAGCGCAGTATATGCTGAATACATCCATTTTGCCGAGCTTCACGGCACGCTTAATGATCAGGATCAAACAGTTCTGGAAACGATTCTACGTTACGGCCCTAAAGCGGATGTGGAGCAGTTAGAGGGTGAACTGTTTTTGGTGGTGCCGCGCATCGGCACGATCTCTCCCTGGTCTAGTAAAGCGACCGATATCGCCCATAACTGTGGTTTGACTGCGGTTTCACGGCTCGAGCGCGGTGTAGTGTATTACGTTAGCAGCAGTGACGAGTTGGATGAGATGCAGCGCCAAGCCGTGATGGCCGAACTGCACGATCGGATGGTCGAGGCGGTAATGACCGACGCCGACCAGGCTAGCGAACTATTCAGCCATGCGCAGCCTAAGCCGATGAGCCAGGTAGACGTACTCGGCGGTGGTGGCGAAGCGTTGGCGGCGGCTAACCGTGAGCTGGGGTTGGCACTGGCTGACGATGAGATCGATTACCTGGTCACTAGCTTTGTCGAACTGGGACGCAACCCCAACGACATTGAACTGATGATGTTCGCCCAAGCCAACTCGGAGCACTGCCGCCACAAGATTTTTAATGCCAGTTGGGATATCGACGGCGAAGCGCAGGAAAAGTCGCTGTTTGCGATGATCCGTAACACCCACCAGGTATCCGGTGACAACGTGTTGTCGGCCTACTCCGATAATGCGGCGGTGATTGCCGGCTCCGAGGGCGGACGCTTCTTCCCCGATCCGCAATCGAAGCAGTACGGCTATACCCAAGAGCAGATTCAGATTCTGATCAAGGTCGAGACCCATAACCATCCAACCGCGATCGCACCGCACTCGGGCGCGGCGACCGGCTCGGGTGGTGAGATCCGTGACGAGGGCGCCACCGGCAGCGGCGGTAAACCGAAGGCGGGGATGACCGGTTTTACTGTCTCCGATCTCAATATTCCCGGTTTTGAACAGCCGTGGGAATCCAACTACGGCAAGCCCGAGCGGATCGTCTCGGCGTTGGATATTATGGTAGAAGGTCCGATTGGTGGCGCCGCGTTCAATAACGAGTTTGGTCGCCCCAACCTGACCGGTTATTTCCGTACCTTCGAACAATCGGTCAATGGTGCTAACGGCGAAGAGGTGCGTGGTTATCACAAGCCGATCATGATCGCCGGCGGTATGGGCAATATCCGCGACCAGCATGTGATCAAGACCCCGATCGAGGTCGGTGCCAAACTGATCTGTCTCGGTGGCCCTGCGATGCTGATCGGTCTGGGCGGCGGCGCGGCGTCGTCAATGTCATCGGGCACTAGCTGTGAGGATCTGGATTTTGCTTCGGTGCAGCGCGAAAATCCTGAGATGGAGCGTCGTTGCCAGGAAGTGATCGACGGTTGTTGGCAGCGTGGTGAAAATAATCCTATCGCCTTCATTCACGATGTCGGCGCTGGAGGGCTGTCCAACGCCTTCCCCGAGCTGGTCAAAGACGGCGGTACCGGCGGTGATTTCGGCCTGCGCAATATCAATAACGACGAGCCGGGCATGTCGCCGCTGGAGATCTGGTGTAACGAGGCGCAAGAGCGCTACGTGATCGCGGTGATGCCGGAAAATATGGCCGAGTTTGAGGCGATCTGCCAACGCGAGCGCTGCCCCTATGCCGTGGTGGGCACTTCAACCGAAGCGCATCATCTGACCCTGGGTGATACCCATTTTGACAATAAACCGGTCGACCTGCCGATGAACGTGCTGTTCGGCAAGCCACCGAAGATGCACCGTTCGGTCGAACGCATCGGATACGACGTAGCAGAGTTCGACGCCAGCCAGATCAATATTGAAGAGGCGGTCGAGCGGGTGCTGAAACTGCCTGCGGTAGCCAGCAAGAGCTTCTTGATCACCATCGGCGACCGCTCGATCACCGGCCAGGTGGCTCAGGATCAGATGGTCGGCCCTTGGCAGGTGCCGGTTGCCGACTGCGCCGTCACCACTGCTGCCTATGACACCTACGCCGGTGAAGCGATGGCGATGGGCGAGCGGACGCCGCTGGCGCTGGTCGATGGACCGGCATCGGGACGGATGGCGATCGGTGAGACGATCACCAATATGGCCGGTGCCCGGATTGGTCAGCTCAGCGATATCAAACTGTCGGCTAACTGGATGTGCGCTGCTGGCCACCCTGGCGAAGATGAAAAACTGTACGACACCGTCAAAGCGGTCGGCATGGAACTGTGCCCGGAGTTGGGTATCACCGTCCCGGTGGGTAAGGACTCGATGTCGATGCGTACCGTATGGAGCGATGATGGTGTAGACAAGAGTGTTACCGCACCGTTGTCGCTGATAATCTCGGGCTTTGCTCCGGTACTCGACGCGCGCAAGACCCTGACGCCACAGCTGCGTACCGATTCCGGCGACACTGATCTGCTACTACTCGACTTGGGTAACGGCCAGAATCGTCTAGGACTGTCGGCGCTGGCGCAGGTGTACAATCAGGTTGGTCAACGGGTGCCCGATGTCGATGATGCCGCGCAACTGAGTACGTTTTTTGCGGCAATCCAGGAACTGAATCAGCAGGGGCTGTTGCTGGCCTACCACGACCGTTCTGACGGCGGTCTGTTCACCACCCTGGCCGAGATGGCGTTTGCCGGGCGTACCGGTATCGATCTGGATCTGGACCTGTTGGCCAGTGACAGTAGCGAACTGACCGCGGCGCTGTTTGCCGAAGAACTCGGCGCGGTGGTGCAAGTCAAACGTGAACATACCGAGCAACTGCTGACCGAGTTCAACGCCGCCGGTTTGGGTGATTGCGTCAAGGTGATCGGCAGCCTTAACGATGACGACAGCTTCAATATCTGCTTCGACGACGAAGAGGTTTACAGTCAGAGTCGGACCCAACTGCAACGCTGGTGGGCGCAGACCAGTTACCAAGTTCAGGCGCTACGTGACAATGCCGATTGTGCCAAACAGGAATTTGATGGCTTGCTCGAGTCGGATAACCCTGGCCTGCAGGCTGAGCTGAAGTTTGATGTGAATGACAATGTTGCCGCGCCGATGATCGCCACCGGTGTCCGACCACAGATCGCCGTTCTGCGTGAGCAGGGTGTAAACGGTCAGATCGAGATGGCAGCGGCGTTTGACCGTGCCGGTTTCGATGCGGTCGATGTGCATATGAGCGATATTTTGTCGGGTCGCAGAGCGCTGGATGAGTTCAAAGGCCTGGTTGCTTGCGGCGGTTTCTCCTACGGTGATGTTTTGGGTGCCGGTGAAGGTTGGGCTAAATCGATTCTATTTAATAGCCTCGCCCGTGATCAATTTGAAGCGTTCTTCAAACGCGACGACAGCTTTTCTCTGGGTGTGTGTAATGGCTGTCAAATGCTATCCAATTTGCATGATCTGATTCCCGGTGCCGAGCTGTGGCCGCATTTCGTCCGCAATCACTCCGAGCAGTTTGAAGCGCGGGTGGCGATGGTCGAAGTGCAGGAGAGCGCGTCGATCCTGTTGAGCGGTATGGCCGGTTCGCGGATGCCGATTGCTGTGGCTCACGGTGAGGGGCAGGCTGAATTTCAAAATACCGGCCACCAGCGTAGTTTGCAGGGTTCGGGCAGCGTGGCGTTACGCTACGTTGATAACCGGGGTCAGGTGACGGAAACCTATCCCGCCAACCCTAACGGTTCGCCCGATGGCATCACCGGTATCACCACGCCTGATGGTCGCGTCACCATTATGATGCCGCATCCGGAACGGGTGTTCCGTGCGGTGCAGAACTCCTGGGCTCCTGCTGAGTGGAAGGAAGACGGCGCTTGGTTGCGGATGTTCCGTAATGCGCGGGTGTGGGTGGACTAATCCATCCTTAGCTCGAGCAATAGACGGTGATTTTTTGAGGGGTTTGCAGATAGGGAGTTGTAATGTCGGTTAGACAAAGCCCGGCTTGGATGGCCATCGAACAGCACTGTAATGAGGAGCTCAACGGCGTTACGTTGAGCCAGTTGTTCGAGCAGCAGCCCGATCGTTTTGAGCGTTTTTCGGCTATCGCCGATCAGCTACTGCTGGACGTATCCAAACAGCGCATCAGCGACCAAACCTTGGCGTTGTTGTTGCAGTTAGCGCAGCAGCAACAACTAGCTAGCTGGATCAAGCAACTATTCAGCGGTCAACCGATCAATGCCTCAGAAGACCGCGCCGCGCTGCATACCGCGTTGCGAGCGCCGCGTGACAGTGATGTGACGGTCGATGGACAGACGGTCGCTGCCGCGATCCATCAAAATTTCGACAAGATGGCGGGTTTGGTCGAACGCATCCATCAGCATCAGTGGCGCGGTTATAGCGGTAAACCGATCACCGATGTGATCAACCTGGGAGTAGGTGGCTCGGATCTTGGACCGCTGATGGCCTGCCATGCGCTAGAAGAGTATCGGGTCGACGCGGCGCAAGGGTTACAACTGCATTTTGTGTCGTCGATCGATGGCTCGCAGCTGTCCGAGCTGCTGAAGCACCTGAATCAAGAAACCACTCTGTTTGTTCTCTCCTCTAAGTCTTTTACCACTATCGATACTCTAGCTAATGCCGATACGGCTAAACACTGGCTGGAGGAAAAGATCGATAACCCTCAGGTGCTGCTGCAGCAGCATTTTATCGGTTGCTCGGCCAGCCCCGAGAAGATGAGCCAATGGGGCATTGCCGAGGCCAACCAACTGCTATTTTGGGATTGGGTTGGCGGCCGTTATTCGATCTGGTCGGTGATCGGTCTGCCGATTGCGCTCTTGGTAGGGATGGACGGTTTTCGTCAGTTTCTGGCAGGCGCTAATGCGTCGGATCAGCATTTTTGTTCGGCGCCTCTGGCCAAAAACATACCGGTGTTGCTTGGCTTGCTGGGAATCTGGAATCATAACTTTCTCGGTACCCGCGGTCATGCCGTACTGCCTTACGATGGTCGGCTCAAATACCTACCCAATTATCTGACCCAACTAGAGATGGAGAGCAACGGCAAGTCGGTTAACCGGCAGGGCCAGCATGTCGATTACGATACTTGCCCGATTATCTGGGGTGAGGTCGGATCTAATGCTCAGCATGCGTTCTACCAGCTTTTACATCAGGGAACGCAGCCGGTCAGTTGCGATTTTATCGCACCGGTGTTGCGCTATCGCGGTAATACCGCCGCTGGAACCCAAGATACCCTGCAGCAACAGCAACAATTAACCCTGGCCAACTGCTTGGCTCAATCGCGGGTGTTGATGCTTGGCGATAAAGCACTAAGCGAGCAGGAGCAAGCTCAGTTGACCCGCAACGATCAACGTTATCCGGGTAATCAGGCCTCTACCACATTGCTGATCGAAGAACTGACTCCCTTTACGCTGGGTCAACTACTGGCGCTGTACGAGCATAAGGTGTTTGTTCAGTCGGTGATCTGGGAGATTAACCCCTTTGATCAGTGGGGGGTCGAGCTGGGTAAGCAGATTGCTCATCAAGCAGGCAAGGCGATCGAAGATCCGGGTTATCGTTTTGATGAGAGCTCTACCGATGGGCTGTTGGCGTTTATCCGCAAGGTCCGTGAGTCCTACTCTGGAGAGGAGCGTTAGATGCGAGTGTCGGTATACGGGTCGGGACTGACCGCGTTAGTGACCGCCTGGGCGTTGGCCGATGTGGGGAACGAGGTACTGGTGCGTCCGGCCGACGAGGAGTCGCTGGCCGACCTGTGCCGACTGGAGCTGGCATTTGACGAGCCGGGTTTAACCGAACGGCTGGAAAAGCAGTTGGCAGTCGGTCGGTTGCAGTGGGCCGAATCCGATTCTCAGGCGTTTTGCCACGGCGAGCTGCATTGCTTGGCGTTGGAGGCGGATGGGTTATCGTTAGCCGAAACCTTGTTGAGTCAGTTAGCATTGACCGCTACCACACCGATAACGGTGATTAACCAGACCACTTTTCCGGTAGGCACCACCGAGCGGCTGCAACAATTGATGCGCCAGGCTCAAGCAGAACACAACCTGAATCAAGATGTGGCCTGCCTGTCGTTGCCGAGTTTTTTGCAGGAAGGGGCTGCCATTCAAGGGTTTACTCGACCCAGTCGAATTTTATTGGGCATCGATAACGGCTCGGGGTTGGAACTGGCGCGTGAACTACTGCGCCCCTTTAACCGTAACCATGAACAATGGCTGCTGATGTCGACCCGTGAGGCAGAATTTTCCAAGTACGCCATCAACGGTATGCTGGCGACCAAGCTCAGCTTTATGAATGAGATGGCCAATTTGGCCGATCAACTGCAGGTCGATATCGAGCAGGTACGCAAAGGGGTCGGTTCCGATTCGCGAATCGGCTACGACTATATCTACCCTGGATGCGGCTTCGGTGGCTTAAGCTTTTCCGAAGACGTGATGCAGTTGGCCGAAACGGTCGAGAGCTGCGTCGAGGATTCTAAGCTGCTGAGTGCGGTACTCGAGACCAATCGACAGCAGAAAGAACTGTTGTTTCGTAAGCTGTGGCAATACTGGCAGGCGGACTTGGGTGGCAAGACCGTAGCTCTGTGGGGGGCGGCATTCAAACCGGGGACCGACCGGATCGATAATGCGCCTAGCCTGGAACTGATGCAGGCGCTTTGGGCCCAAGGGGTTAAGGTTCGACTCTATGATCCTAAGGCGATGCCTAGAGTCGAGCAGCGTTTTGGAACGCGTAGCGATCTGCGTTGTTGTGACGACCTCTATCAGGCATTAGAAGGTGCCGATGCGTTGTTGATCGTGACCGAATGGAAAGAGTTCTGGAGTCCAGATTTTGAGCGGGTAGCTCAGTTGATGCCAAGCCGGCTGATTCTCGATGGCCGTAATATTTACGATCCCGCGTATATGAAATCATTAAGTTTTAACTATATCGGTATTGGCCGTTCGAGCGAGTTTTCGGTCCAATGACCTTTTCGGTTCAATGAACAATGAAGGAGTGATGATGAGCAACCAGGTGCGTACCTGTGTATTTCCTGTTGCTGGCTTAGGAACCCGGTTCTTGCCAGCGACCAAGGCGGTACCCAAAGAGATGCTGCCGGTGGTGGATAAGCCGCTGATCCAGTACGGCGTTGAGGAAGCGGCCAGCGCAGGGCTGACACGGATCTGTCTGATCAACGGCCGTCATAAGCAGGCGATCGAGAACCACTTCGACCGTAACGTAGAGCTGGAAGACAAGATTGCCGGCAGTTCCAAGGCGGAGTTGCTAGCAGGGATCAATCACCTGATCGACAGCTGCCAGGTCAGCTCCATTCGACAGTTGGAGGCCAAAGGCTTGGGGCATGCGATCGGTTGCGCCGAGCCGCTGGTTGGTAATGAGCCTTTTGCGGTGCTGCTACCCGATGATCTGTGTGTGAATCCTGAGGGCGATAGCGTGCTGGCACAGATGCTCGAGTTGTATCAGCAATACCAGTGCTCAATTGTTGCCATCGAAGAGGTGCCGATGGATCAGGTCGACAAGTACGGCGTGATTGCAGGGGAAGAGGAGGCGCCGGGGATCTACCGGATCAGCTCGATGGTCGAGAAGCCCGCTCGGTCTGAAGCACCGAGCAACCTAGCGATTATCGGCCGTTATCTGCTGACACCGGATATCTTTGAACTGATCGCTAATACCGAGCCGGGTAAAGGTGGCGAGATTCAGATCACCGATGCCTTAATGAAACAGGCTCAGCAGGGACGGGTGATCGGTTATAAATTTGCCGGGCGGCGTTTTGACTGCGGTAGTGTGCCGGGATACGTCGAAGCGACCAATTACTGCTTTGAAAATTTCTATCGTTAAGCGCTACCGGTTAACGATCATTGGCGGAGCAAGCGGTTAGCTGGCTCCGCCATGTCTGTTGCCGTTACGGCAGCACCTTCTTATACGGCTTGACCACAACCTTGGCGTATACGCCTGCGGCGATGTAAGGGTCTTCATCGGCCCAGCTCTGAGCTGCTTCTAGGGATTCAAACTCGGCGATCACTAGCGAACCGGTAAAGCCAGCAGGGCCCGGATCTTCACTGTCGATAGCCGGATGCGGACCGGCAACCAGCAGCCGACCGTCGTCTTTGAGTGCGACCAGGCGCGCGACATGGTCGGGGCGAGCCGCCAGGCGTTTGTCTAACGAGTTCTCGATATCTTCACTGATGATGGCGTAGTACATAGTGGCTCTCGTAAGGTTATTATTTGGTTTAGTCGGGTAAGGGTGGGCTACTTATCCTGCTCGACGGGTGCGCTGGGATCGGTCGGATCATCATCCCGATTGGTGATATGTTTGCTGAGGTAGATCCCTTGCAGAATAATAAACACCAGCGTCAGCCCGAGCATGCCAAACAGCTTGAAGTTGACCCAGGTCTCCTCACTCATCGTCTTGGCGACATACAAGTTTAAAGCGCCCATCACAATAAAAAACACCACCCAAGCCAAGTTGAGTCGGGTCCAGATTGGGCTAGGCAATTCGACCGCGCTCTCCATCATACGTTGCACCAGTGTCTTGGCTCCGATGAACTGGCTGCCGAAGAAGGCTACCGCAAACAGCCAGTTGACCACGGTCGGCTTCCACTGGATGAAGGTTTTGTCCTGTAGTAACACGGTGGCACCGCCGAGTACGACTACCAACCCCAGTGTCACCAATTGCATCTTTTCGATCTTGTGGGTGCGCATCCAGGTGACCAGCATCTGGATGATGGTGGCGGGGATTAGCACTGCGGTGGCGATGATGATATCGCCAGTATATTTATACACGCCGAAAAAGATCGCGATCGGCAGAAAATCGAACAGCAGTTTCATAAAGGGGTCCAATAGCTGACAGGGGGTATCCTTGTGAGATACCGCTGAGTATAAAGAGTTCCGCTGCACGCGCCTATCGGCATGCGCTAAAAAGCAGTATCCTCGGCCCTCTTCTTCTATCTTGCCGCTGTAGGTTTTCTTATGCTCCCCGCCATCGATCTGCATAGCCATACCACCGCCTCCGACGGCGGTCTGTCACCCACCGAGCTGGTTGAGATGGCTGCCGCGAAAGGGCTGCAATACCTAGCGATTACCGATCACGATACTTGTCAGGGGCTCGATGAAGCCCGTCTGGCGGCCAAGCAGCAGGGTGTCCAGTTGGTCGCCGGGATAGAATTGTCTACTACTTGGGCCAATAGTGGTATCCATGTGGTGGGCTTAGGAATTGATGATAAGCATCCGGCGATGCTTGAGGCGGTGAGCGAGCAAACTCAAGCGCGTGCGCGGCGCTCGGTTGAAATTGACCAGCTGCTACAGCAGCGCGGGATGACCGGGGTGATGGAGCGGGCGCGCCAGTTTTCCAGTGGTGATTCGCTGGGACGGCCGCATTTTGCTCGGGCGATGGTTGAGCTGGGTTATGTCGAGACCGAACCCGAAGCGTTTAACCGCTATCTGGGCTCAGGCAAGGCGGGGGATGTGCGTTGTCACTGGCCAACGTTGGCAAAGGTGGTGGGCTGGATTGTCGATGCCGGTGGCGTCGCGGTGGTGGCTCATCCGCTCAAATACGATCTCAACTGGACCCGTTTGCGGCTGATGCTGGCCGACTTTGTCAAGGCGGGTGGTGGCGGTCTCGAAGTCAGCTACGGCGGTGAGAACCCGAATCGGGTGATCGATCTGGTGCGTCTAGCACAGAGCTTTAACTTGAAGATGTCGGTCGGCAGTGACTTCCACCGTCCCGAGTTTCACTGGACCGCGCTGGGCAAGTACCCGCCGCTCAAAGGCGATATCGACCCCGTGTGGACGGCGCTAGGCATCGAACTGAAAACAGCCTAAGGCGAGCCGCTACTCGCCTCAGACTATTCGATGAGAGCTGCGAATTAGCGCTGGCGAAGCGCCGCTAACAGCCCTTGCAGCGGGTGCGGAATCTGCTGCTGATCAATCCGTTTAACTTGGCTGCGACACGAATAACCGGTCGCAACTAGCGTCGGGTTAGCGGTGTCTTCCGTGTTTTGTTTTTTGGCCGCGTCGATTACGGGGCCCCAGCTCTGGTTGTAGATCTGCTTCGACGTGTCTTGGTTGGCCGCTTCGTGGCCGTATGTGCCGGCCATACCGCAGCAGCCCAGATTTTGATGTTGCAGCTCCAACCCTAGCGCGGCGAATACCTGTTGCCACTGGCTGATAGAAGCTGGCGCGTTGGTGCGTTCGGTACAGTGCGACATCAGCTGGAAGCTCTGCGCCGGTAGTTTCAGCTCGAGTCCTTCAAGTCGCGCGGTTTGGGTGACTAGCCACTCTTGCAATAGCTCAACCTTGGGTAGATCCATTTCGGTGAGGGTCTTGGCGTACTCCTGGCGGTAGCTCAGGGTCATAGATGGATCGATGCCGACCAATGGCACACCAAACTGTGCCAGTTTTTGCAACCGCTCGGCACTGGCTCGAGCGGTACGCTCGAACTGCTTCAGGAAACCGTGAACGTGCAGCGGCTTGCCGTTGGGACTGAATGGGGCAACGAACACTTCGAAGCCGAGTCGGCGTAGCAGGTCGCAGCTATCGAGCACCAGTGGCGTTTCGAAATAGCTGGTGAAGGCATCCTGTACCAATATCACCGACCGTTGGCGCCGCTCCTTGGATAGATGCTGCAAGGTCTGCTCGCTGGCCCAGGGGATCTCCAGGCTTTCCAACCCCTGTTTAAGCGAATGGCTGCAGATCTGCGGGCTGTCGACCATTGTCAGCTGTTTTTTCATCAGTTGTTGGGCGGTGCTGTTGGTCATCAGCCAGTTGTACGGAGCCGGCCAGCGCGCTAGCCACGGGATCATAAACTCCAGTGTGCCGACCATGTAGTCTTTCAGCGGTCGCAGGTAGCGGCCGTGGTACAGCTCTAGGAATTCGGAGCGGAACTCGGGCACGTTGACCTTGATTGGGCACTGCGAAACGCAGGACTTACAGGCTAGGCAGCCCTGCATCGCATCGTAAACTTCGTGCGAGAAATCGTATTCGCCTTGGCGCTTGTTCCAGCTGTTACGGATCTTTGAGATCAGATTGTGCCAGGATGGCGCCAGTTTCAATTTGCGACTTTCGGTCTTGGCGTTGCTGCCGCTCTTGCTTAGCAGGCGGAGCCATTCACGGACCAGCGAAGCTCGCCCCTTGGGGGAGTGAATACGTTGGCGGGTGCCCTTCCAGGACGGACACATGGCATCGTTAGGGTCGTAGTTGTAGCAGGCGCCGTTACCGTTACAGGTCATTGCGTCGTGGAACTGCTCGCGCACCGCCACTGGTATCTGGCGGTCATGCTGACCACGAGTGGGAACGCCATCGACACGATACAGCTCGGCCGCACTATCGAGCGGGGTGCAGATTTTCCCCGGATTGAGTTGGTTGCGCGGATCGAAGCCTGCTTTAAGCTGCTGCAGGCAGCGGTACAGTTCGGGGCCGAATAACTCGGGGGCGTATTCTGAGCGGATTCCCTTGCCGTGTTCGCCCCACAGCAGACCTTTGTATTTGATGGTTAGGGCCACCACCTGGTCGGTGATGGTGCGGATCTGCTCCTCCTGTTCGGGGTCTTTCATGTCGATAGCGGGCCGCACGTGCAGCACGCCTGCATCGACATGGCCGAACATGCCATATTGCAGCCCCATGCCATCCAGCAGGGCTCGAAACTCGGCGATGTAATCGGCCAGGTTCTCTGGCGGCACGGCGGTGTCTTCGACAAACGGGATCGGTCGCGCCTCCCCTTGAGCATTGCCGAGCAGGCCCACCGATTTTTTGCGCATCGCCCAGATCTTGTTGATCTCGCTGGCACCGTAAACCACGGTATGGCAGAAACTTTTGCCCGGCTGGCCCTGACTGGTGCTGAGCTGATCGGTGAGTTGTTGGACTTGCTGCTTCAGCAATGCTTCGTCGTCGGCGACGTACTCAACCAGATTGATGCCTTGAATCGCACGGTCAGCAGTGGCGGGGAAATAGTCGCTGACGCTGTCCCAGACGATATCGCCCATCGCCAAGTTGAGTACTTTGGAATCGATAGTTTCGATCGATGAAGGGGCTGCTTTCATCAGGTCCTGAGCATCGCGCAGGGCGTCGTTGAAGCTGTCGTACTGCAGGTTGATCAGCGCAGAGTATTTAGGAATAGTCAGCACGTTGAGTTTGGCTTCGCCGATAAAAGCCAAGGTGCCTTCGCTGCCGCACAGTAGCGAGTTGAGGTTGAACTTCCCTTGCGCATCTCTTAGATGGGCTAGATCGTAGCCGGTCAGGCAGCGGTTGAGCTTGGGGAACTTGGCTTCGATCAGCTCGGCGTTATCGTGTTGGATCGCATCGGCCAAACGGTGCAGTTCGCCGATACGATCGTCACGCTGCTGGATTTCGGCAAGAGCGCTATCGCCGATCGCTTCGGAGTGCCAGCGACTACCATCGAGCAGAACCGAATCCAACTCCAATACGTGGTCGCGGGTTTTGCCGTACAAGCACGAACCTTGGCCGCTGGCGTCGGTGTTGATCATACCGCCGATCGTGGCTCGGTTGCTGGTGGAGAGTTCCGGCGCGAAAAACAGGCCGTAGGGTTTTAGCGCGGCGTTGAGCTGATCTTTGACCACACCGGTCTGAACCCGCACCCAGCGCTCGTCGGCATTGATTTCGAGAATCTGGTTCATATGCTTGGACAGGTCGACGATTAGGCCGTCGGTCAGCGACTGACCGTTGGTGCCGGTGCCACCACCACGCGGGCTCAACACGATGCCATGGAATTCACGTTGATTACTGAGTCGCGTGATCAGCACCATATCGGCCATACTGCGCGGGTAGAGCACCCCTTGCGGTAGCAGCTGGTAGATGCTGTTATCGGTCGCCAGAACCACCCTGTTGGCGTAGTCGGGATTGAGGTCGCCGCCAAATCCCTGCTGTTTAAGGGCGTCGATAAATTGTAGGTAACGCACCTGGACGGGGTTAGCTTCGGCAAGTCTTGGGATCATGATGGTAACTCGAACTCTTGCAGTAAACGTACAGCATGGATAACAGGGGCGGCGATTATACCAGTCCCTGAGAAAATCGGTTTATGTCAATTTCCTGAATCAATGACTGGCCTTATGCGCCGCTAGGAAATTACGGATTCAGGAATTTAAGCACCGCTTTGAATCGGCGTATAATGCTCGGCTTTACCGTGGGTGGATGACGCCTTGTTGTTATATCGGTGGGTAATGCCCACCTCTGCATTGGGATTTTTGTGAGTAACACTCTGCATCAGCTCGTTAACGAAATCGATCAATGCCTACTGTCTGATCAGCGCGAACTACGCCAATTGTGGCAGGCGATACAGCGCAATGCCAAAGCCGAAAAGCCGTTTGATCGGTTGCGCTCCAAATTTGACCGACTGGTCGAGCGTTCGCAGGCGCGCTTGGCGCCGAGACTTAAGCCTATCGTGCCGCGTTATGATGACCTGCTGCCGATTTGCCAGAAGCGTGAGCAGATTTTAGCGCTGATCCGTGATAATCAGGTGTTGGTGCTGGCGGGAGAAACCGGCTCGGGCAAGACGACTCAGCTGCCCAAATTCTGCCTCGAGCTGGGGCGAGGGCAGCTCGGCCTGATCGGCCATACTCAGCCGAGACGTTTGGCTGCTCGGGCGGTTGCCAGTCGGATTGCCGAGGAGTTAGAAGAGGCTCCCGGTCATAGCGTCGGTTATCAAGTCCGGTTCGACGGCACCCTGAGCGAATCCACCCGGGTCAAATTGATGACCGACGGTATTTTACTGGCCGAAGCTCAGCATGACCGGCTGCTGGAGAAGTACGACACCCTGATTATCGACGAGGCGCATGAGCGCAGCCTCAATATCGACTTCTTGCTCGGCTATCTGAAACGACTGCTGCCGCAACGGCCCGATCTTAAGCTGATTATCACCTCGGCGACTATCGACGTGCAGCGTTTCTCTGAACACTTCAATGACGCGCCGGTGCTTGAGGTAACGGGTCGTACCTATCCGGTCGAGGTGTTGTACCGTCCTCCCGAAGTCCAGCGAGCGGACAGTGACGAGCAGGCGTTGGACCTGCCGCAGCGGATACAAGCTGCATTACAGGAGATTGAACAGCGCGAGCGTACGGGTAAAGGTCACAAGCTGGGAGATGTGCTGGTATTCCTTAGTGGTGAGCGTGAGATTCGCGAAGCGGCCGACCAGCTACGTAAGGCTGCAGCATCTAATCAGCTACGTGATATTCAGATACTGCCGTTATATGCCCGGTTGAGCCAAGCGGAGCAGAATAAGATTTTTCATCCGTCGGGGCGGGGGCGGCGGGTGGTGCTCGCCACCAATGTTGCCGAGACATCGCTGACGGTGCCGGGGATTCGCTACGTAATCGATAGCGGCGTGGCGCGAGTTAGCCGCTACAGTGTGCGCTCGAAAGTGCAACGGCTGCCGATCGAACCGATTTCGCAAGCCAGTGCGAATCAGCGCAAAGGGCGCTGTGGCCGGGTTGCCGAAGGGGTTTGTGTTCGCCTCTACGATGAAGACGATTTTAACAGTCGTCCCAGTTTCACCGATCCCGAGATCCAGCGTACCAATCTGGCTGCCGTCATCCTGCAGATGGAAGCATTGCGCTTGGGCGCGATGGAACAGTTCCCGTTTATCGATCCGCCCGATCCGCGCCAGGTACGTGATGGGGTCAAGTTGCTCGAAGAGCTGGGCGCGATCCAGAATGATAAGTTGACCCAGCAGGGCCGGCAATTGAGTCGTTTGCCGGTCGATCCGCGTATCGGCCGAATGGTCATCGAAGCGGCCAAGCATAATTGTCTCAAAGAGGTGTTGGTTATCGCCTCGGTGCTAGGCATTCAGGACCCGCGCGAACGGCCCGCAGACAAAAAACAGCAGGCGGATGAAAAACACCGGCTGCACCAGGATCCCGATTCGGATTTCAGCAGTTTTATTAACTTGTGGAATGATTACGAGCAGCAGCGGCAAGAGCTGAGCCAAGGGCAGTTACGCCGTTATTGCCAGAAACAGTTTCTATCGTTTATGCGGATGCGCGAATGGCGCGATCTGCACCGCCAGCTGCACTTGGCCTGCAAGGCATTGGAGTTAAAAGAGAATAGCGAAGCCGCTGGTTATGAGGTGATTCACCGAGCATTGCTGGCGGGGCTACTCAGTCACATCGGCTTTAAGCAGGAAAATCGTGAATACCTCGGCGCGCGTAACCGCAAGTTTATGGTGTTCCCCGGTTCGAGTCTGTCCAAAGGTAAGGCAAAATGGTTGATGGCCGCTGAGCTGACCGAGACCAGTCGGTTGTTTGCCCGAACTGCTGCCAAGATTGAACCCGGCTGGGTCGAGCCACTGGCGGCGCATCTGATCAAGCGAAGTTACGGTGAGCCGCATTGGGAAAAACAGGCGGCGCAAGTTGTGGCTCATGAGAAACTGACCCTGTACGGCTTGGTGATCGTGCCGCGGCGAAAAGTTAATTTTGGCACTATCGATCCTGAGCTGGCGCAACAGATATTTATTCGCTCGGCGTTGGTCGAAGGCGAATTTCATACCCAGGCTCCGTTTTTTGCCCATAACCGTCAGTTGCTCGAGGAAGTGGCCGCGCTGGAAGACAAATCGCGCCGCCGCGATATCTTGGTCGATGAAGAGCAACTGTTTGAGTTTTATCGTGAGTTACTGCTCAAGGAGTCTGGCGAGCGAGTTGTTAACGGTGCGTCGTTCGAGAAGTGGCGAAAAGCCCTGGAGCAGGCGAATCCTAAAGCGCTGTTTTTAACTAAAGAGGCGCTGATGCGCCACGGTGCAGCGGCTGTTAGCCATCATCAATATCCCGATATGCTGGAAAGCCAAGGGTTGCAGTTTAGGTTGCATTACCATTTTTCACCGGGTGCTGTAGACGATGGTGTGACGATCGATGTGCCGGTCGGGGCGCTGAATCGGTTGCCGGTTAAGCGGCTACAGTGGCTGGTGCCGGGGATGTTGCGGGATAAATGCATCGCTTTGGTTAAGGGGCTGCCCAAAAATCTGCGTAAACAGTGTGTCCCGGTGCCTGATCGTGTCGATACGTTTTTAGCCCAAGCTCAGGTAGACGATACCAGCCTGA
Organism: Halopseudomonas sp.; assembly: GCA_036960405.1. Lineage (GTDB taxonomy): Bacteria > Pseudomonadota > Gammaproteobacteria > Pseudomonadales > Balneatricaceae > Motiliproteus. Next base: position 97,251 of record JBALWS010000003.1, read on the forward strand.
CCGAAGCGATGGCGTATTCGCTGAAGCGGCAAACGGGCCTGGTGGTAAAACCCGAGGATTGGGATGAGATAAACCTGGATAGTCATTATCGATTTAATATTCGGGTGTTGGATGCGCAGAGTAAAGTCTTGGCTCAAGGGCGTGATTGGACTGAGCTGGTTCGACAGTTTGACGATCGAACAGAGCCCGTTGAGCTGGCGGTTGAGTCGGAATGGCAGCGAAGTGATATCCAAAGCTGGGACTTTGGTGAGCTGCCGCAGAGGGTCGAACTGGACCAAGCTGGCATGAAGGTCCCTGCCTATCCCGCTCTGACGGTGCAAGGTAAAGAACTTGCCATTAAGTTGCATTCGACCCCGGCGCAAGCACGGCAATCACACTACTGGGGCGTCGTTCGCTTATTGCAAATGCAGTCGGTTCGGCAATTAAAGGAGTTAAAGCGCAAACTACCCGAGTTGGAACGCAGTGCGCTGTTGTTTTCCAAATTGGGCCAGAAGAACGCACTCTATGATGATTTCTATGATGGCCTGTTTGCTCGGGTTTTTCTTAAAGAAAGTAGTGTAGGCGAGGACTGTTTACCCTATACCGCAGAGGCCTTTGCGGAGCTGCTGGAGCAACACCGTGCGGAACTTTGGCCGTCGGCTGAATCGTTGTCAAAAAAACTCTACAGCGTATTAACTCAATACCACGCCATATCGAAAAGACTATCTGGCAAAATTCAGCTTCAATGGGCTCCGGTGTTAAACGACATCAATCAGCAATTGAGTCAGCTTATATATAGTGGCTTTATTATGGCGACAACAGATCAATGGTGGCAGCGGTTGCCTGTTTATTTGCAGGCCATCGATCTTCGTTTGAATAAGTTTCAACAGGATCTGCAGCGGCAGCGAGTGGCTAGCGAGCAATTACAGCAGTTGTGGTCTCAATTCGACAAGCGTTTAAAACAATGCCAGCAGTCGGGCGCAGACCTGACCGAACTTTACACCTATCGCTGGATGCTGGAGGAGTACCGGGTATCACAATTTGCCCAGCAGCTTGGTACCTTGATGCCGGTGTCGGAAAAACGGCTGAAGCAGCAGTGGCAGCTAACAGAGAGGTCGTAAATGCGGCTGTTAGGCTTAAGTATGCTTGACCCTGATCAGTCCTCCATGCTGCAATGCGGGCAGTTCCCTCCGGGCTGAGAATAAAAAAGGATAAATGCTCAGAGGCAAAAGGATAGTTTTGAGGAGCTAGCGATTACGTTTTCAAAGAGCAACAAGCGATTTTATTAATAATGGCGAGCTATTAATGGTGGTTTACCTGAATATAGGTCGTAGCAGCAAAGTTGAAAATGATTCACGGATTGATGCATATTTAGTTAACTGATCGATGGGTTGGTTAAGAAATAAGCGAAAATGATCAAAAAAATGGACAAAATCTCTTTTTTTTTTGAATCAGGGTCTACATTTTTGAATTTTGCTGGGTTAGAGTTGGAATCGCTTGGAATATAAGGTGCGCTTTCGTCGAGATCCATTGGGGAATGGATTGAAGGCCTACCAAACAAAAAGTTTAAAAAAATTGTTTTAACTACTAGTACGTTAAAAACTGAAGGGGAATACATAAATGAAGAAGTCACTTATCGCACTGGCAGTTGCCGGCGCTCTGACTGCTCCAATGATCGCTCAAGCCGACGCTACTGTGTACGGTTCACTACGTGTTAAGGCTGTTTCATCTGATAAAGACGGCTCGACTATCGATGTTACCGATAACTCTTCACGTTGGGGTGTTCGTGGTAAGCAGCAAACCGGTATTGACGGTGTTACTGCAACATACCGTTTCGAAACTACTGTATCTACCGATCCTACTGTTGGCGGCGCTGCTTTCACTCCTCGCCTGTCTTACGTGGGGCTTAATACAGGTTCTGGTAACTTCAACTTCGGTCGTCAGTGGACGCCTGCGTTCCTGATGGTTGGTTCTATGGTTGACGTGTTGGATGCCAGCTCTAACCCAACTCACGACTACGGCACTGAAGGTCGTCAGTCTAATACACTGTCTTACACCACGCCTAAAATGGGTGGTTTCCAGGCTGCACTGGCCACTGTTCACCGCGATGGCGATACACGTGAGAAAGATCTTGATGCATACAACCTGGCTGCTACCTACGAGATCGCTGGTGTTCGTCTAGCCGCGTCTCACACTGACTACGATGCCGTTGGTGATAAGGCTAAGACTGCATTAGCTGCTAGCTACACTATGGATGCTCTGTACCTGGCTGGTGTTTACAGCGATGCAGATCCAGACATGCGTAATGCAGGCACTGGTAAGAAGTCTTACGAGCTGGTTGGTTCTTACATGGTTAACGACAACGTGAAGCTACTGGCTAACTACGTTGACTTTGGTAAAGCCGCTTCTGCGGATCAGGGTACTCAGTACGCAATTGAAGCTTGGTACAAGCTAGGTAAGAAAGCTCGTACTTTCATCAACTTCACCGATGTAAACAGCGATCGTGAAACCAACGCTGGTAAGTTCGGTTCTTGGAATGTTGGTTACCGCGTAGACTTCTAATTTCGTAAGAAATTAGTTAACGCGTAAAAAGGGTTCCTTCGGGAGCCCTTTTTTGTGTTTGAGAGGAAATGAATTAATCTCGTCGTATGTTTGATAAACCATATTTTCTGTTATCCTCGTTGGCTCGAGGGGTCATTGAACGTTAGTGTGTTGGTCTAGTATCGAGTGGTGTAAAGAGGGGTTGCGAGTTGTTGTATAAATCCATTCAGGCGCTGCTAGTCGTTGGGTTGTTGGCTATCAGTTCTCTGGTTCAGGCTGATAATGCCGAGGTGGATCCTTGGGAGGCGTTTAATCGTAAAACCTTTGTATTTAACGAATATTTTGATCGTCATCTGCTGTTACCTATAACCCGTGGATATATAGCGGTGTTACCGCAGCCGGTTCGAACTGGGGTCAGTAATTTTTTTGGAAATCTTGATGACGTGGTGTCGTTGTCGAGTAACCTGTTGCAGCTAAAATTTCATAATGCGGCGCAGGATGGCAGCCGTATAGCGGCGAATACCGTTTTTGGTTTGGGCGGTTTGATCGATGTGGCGACGCCGATCGGGGTGCCGAAGCAGTACGAGGAGTTTGGTCAGGTGCTGGGTTATTGGGGAGTGCCGTCTGGACCGTATCTGGTATTGCCATTTCTAGGGCCTAGTAATGTGCGTGATGGCTTGTCTTGGTATCCCAATGCGATGTTGCATCCTACCTCCTATGCCGAGCAGAATCGCGTCTATTGGGCGCTGTTTTCGGTTTGGATGATCGACAAACGCGCCGGTCTGATTCAGGCCGAGGGGTTGATTAGCGGTGATAAATACAGTTTTATTCGCGATGCGTATATGCAGCGCCGAGAGTTTTTGGTCAATGATGGTATGATCGTAGACGGCTTTGGTGATGATGCTTTTGGTGACGACGATTTTTAATGCGTTTGTTGTTACTAATAGGGTTTTTGCAGTGTTGATTTGAGGGCGCGATGAATTCCGAACGTTACTGTATGTTAGTGGCAGACATGCCCGCCGAGCGAGCATTGCAGGAAGTTGTTGAGATAATCGGAGACGACCATTCGCTTGAGTTGCAGCTGGTTGACTCTGCTGAGCAGGCGTTGGAGTCTATTCGCCGACGTAAGCCTCAGTTGTTGTTGACACTGTCGCAGTTAGAAGGTCATTCAGACTGGTTAAACCAGGCCTGTGAAGAGATGCACCCCAACCCCGTGGTGGCGCTTGAGCTAGATCGTGATGACGGTTTTACTCTGCGAGCTTTGCGGCAAGGTGTTAGCGATGTTTTTTTTCTCCCCATCAGTGATCGCGGCGCGTTTCAAGCATCGCTTCAGCGCCAGCTAGAGCGGGCAGGGCTTATTTCACAGAGCCAGTATTTTCGCGATGAGCTTGAGCGGAGCCTGGGGTTGTTGCAAGAAGACCAGCAGGCCGGTCGACACGTCCAGCAGAAGATGCTGCCGCCGAATCAAGCCGTTATTAATGACTATCATTTTGAATATCGGATTAAGCCTTCGTTATTTCTTAGTGGTGATTTTGTCGATTATTTCCGTATCTCAGAATCGCTCTCGATGTTTTATTTGGCCGATATCTCAGGTCATGGCGCCTCGTCAGCATTTGTTACGGTGTTGTTGAAAAATATGACCAACCGGCTACTGCGTAACTACAATCGAGGTTCGAGCTTCGATATTTTATCGCCGATTGCAGTGCTGGAGCGGGTTAATAAAGAGCTATTGGATACCGGGCTAGGCAAGCATATGACCATCTTTGTGGGGCTGCTGGATCGAATAGAAAATACTCTGCAGTATGGGGTCGGTGGTCATTTTCCGATGCCGATTTTAAAGCAGGGTGATAAAGCGGAATATCTGGGTGGAAGTGGCATGCCGGTTGGGCTGTTTGATGATGCCCAGTTCGAGGGGCGAATTGTCGAGTTAGAAGATGAATTTTGCATTACGCTGTTTTCCGACGGCGTGCTTGAAGTGATGGATCAACCAAACTTGAAAGCTAAGGAAAAGTGCTTGCTGGATGCTGCGGCAGGGGGCTATGATGATCTGGGTGATCTGGCGCGTATTCTAGGCGTCGATCGTGTCGATGAAGCGCCGGATGATATTGCCGCGCTTAGCGTTTCAAGGCGGTTATAGTAGTTAGCCATGTCTAGTGGAAAAATACTTTTTGCCGAACAAGCGGGCACTTATGTGCTCAAGCTTGTTGGTGATGTGCGTTTGACGCTCTGTTCGACGCTTGATCAGTTCTTGGCTGCAACGCTTGAAAATGAAGGCTTTCAAACAGTCATTATTGATCTGACAGAAACCGAAGGAATAGACAGTACCTCGCTGGGATTGTTAGCCAAGATTTCAGTCAAAATGAAACGCCGGCATCAGCAGCTTCCTACTATAGTTTCCACCAACGATGATATCACGCGTGTTTTGCTCAGTATGGGCTTTGATAAGGTCTTTGTTTTGATCGAAGACTCTGTCGATAGCGATTCTGCACTGCAGGAGCTGGATGTGATGCAGGAATCGGAAGAGCAGGTACGAGTGCGGGTGCTGGATGCCCATCGTACACTGATGGATCTTAACGATAATAATCGAGACGCGTTTAAGGACTTGGTTCGCTCGCTCGAATGTGACTTCTAATTTTAGAGCTTTCGAGTTAGCTCTATATAGCCGTTGATCCCCTGCATTTGTAAAGATGCGCTGTTTTGTCCAATTAACCGTAAGCTGGCGTTGAAGTCAGGGCTGTTCGAGGTGCTGAAGCTGATCTTGTCGGTTGTGACAACGGTGTTTAAAGATCCGTGATAGATGTTGCTGTCGGGCAAGTAGATGTGATTAGCCCCGATTTCTACCTCGCCAATATCAATAACCACTCCTTGTGACACCATTTCACCATTCCATCGACCTTGAGCGGGGTGTAGTTGAGGCTCTTCCTTGCAGCCTGTTAGCGTCAAGGCGATTAACAAAGAGAGTGCTGATAGGCGTCTAAGGCTGGTCATGAAGCGATGTCCGTTTGCAGCAACAGTTAAGGATTTCACTGCCGCTATTTTAATTCTAAGCCGAGCAAGGAGTATTGATTAGGATCAGGTGATAGAACGTAGTGCCAGGATATTTTCTTAGAAACTCCTTGATCCTCTGACCAGTGTGCCTATAGAATACGCCCACGTTTTGTATAGGGGCCTTAGCTCAGCTGGGAGAGCGCAACACTGGCAGTGTTGAGGTCAGCGGTTCGATCCCGCTAGGCTCCACCAATTTA
>JBALWS010000112.1:0-14560 GCA_036960405.1 Halopseudomonas sp.
GCCAAAGTGTTGCTGCCAACCGGCTGCTGATCAAGTGCGATCATGCGCTGCCGGTAGCCGGTTCGGTCAAGGCACGCGGTGGTATCTACGAAGTGCTCTGCTTTGCCGAGCAATTGGCGATTCAAGCCAAATTACTGCTCAACGTAGCAAATAACCATAGCGAGCCATCTCACTTCGGTGACTACCTGGCACTGGCCACAGCCGAAGCACGATCATTGTTCAACCGCTATCGGATCGCAGTGGGAAGCACCGGCAACCTGGGGCTAAGCATCGGCATCATGGCGGCGAAATTGGGTTTTCAGGTGTGCGTTCATATGTCCCGTGATGCCAAGGCCTGGAAGAAAAAACGGCTGCGCGATGCGGGGGTCGAAGTGGTTGAGCATCTAGGCGACTACGCCGATGCAGTGGCCGAAGGTCGTCGCCAGAGCGAAGCCGATCCGCATGGCTATTTCGTCGACGATGAGAACTCCGAGCGGCTGTTTTACGGCTACAGCGTTGCCGCCCTGCGGCTGCAGCGGCAACTCCAAGATGCGGCGATTGCCGTAGACAAGAACAACCCGCTGTTTGTCTACCTACCCTGCGGCGTAGGCGGCGCCCCCGGCGGCATCAGCTATGGCCTCAAGCAACTGTTCGGCGATCATGTTCACTGTTTCTTTGCCGAACCAGTGCAGGCACCTTGTATGCTCTACGCCATGGCGACAGGCCGGGTGGCCCCTGTCAGCGAACTGGGTTTGAGCATTGCCACCGAAGCCGACGGTTTAGCGGTGGGCTGCGCATCCGAATTGGTGGCGACACGGATGCAAGCTCTTCTATCCGGAATCTTTACCGTGACCGACGACGATCTGTTTCGCTGGGTCTACCAACTACACCAGCTTGAAGGGATCGATGTAGAACCTTCGGCCACCGCAGGCTTTGCCGGCCCGGCACTGCTGAGTCAGACCGACGCTGGCCGCGCCTATCTGCAACAGCAGGGGTTGGATAGCGTCATGGATCGAGCCCGTCATATTGTCTGGACCACCGGTGGCAGTTTTGTTCCCGCAACGGAGCAGGCCGGGTTTCTCGAGCGTGGTAAGCGGCTCCTGAATAGAGCCGTCTAGCTAGCACCATAGATAGCAGCAGCTGATAACACTTACCGACCCTAAAATAGCACCCAGCACCCAGCAACAGGAATCACAATATGGCATTGGATAACTGGCTACTATATTTAGCCGCGGTCACCTTACTGTCTTTAACACCGGGGCCCAACGGTCTGCTGGCGCTTAGCCATGGCGCTCGTTACGGCGCCCGCCATAGCTGCAGCACCATCCTTGGCGGAACGGTCGGCTTTATCCTGCTGATGCTGTTATCGCTGATGGGCTTGGGTAGCCTGCTGCTAGCCTCTGAATCCGCCTTCGCCACCCTAAAACTACTCGGAGCCGGTTACCTGATCTACCTTGGTATTCGCCAGTGGCGGGCTGCCCCGCTGCAACTGACCGCCACTGCTGAAAACACTACAGGCCCCTCTAAGCGCCGCCGAGCGGCGGAAGGGTTTTCGGTCGCCATATCCAATCCCAAGGTGATCCTGTTCTTTATGGCCTTTCTGCCGCAGTTTATTGATACTCAGCAACCACTGCTGGGACAGTTTCTGATACTGGCCTCGACCTTCGCGCTGGTAGAGTTTGCGGTCGAACTGCTACTAGCGATGAGTGCCGTTAAGATTCTTAGCTGGTTCAACCACCGTCGCGGCATGCAGCTATTCAATCGGCTCACGGGTGGTCTATTTATCGGGGCTGGAACCTGGCTAGCCATCGGTCAACACTGATGACTGACAGTAGGTGTGTCTATCGCTCGGTCTAAATCGCCAACAATCGTCGACGGTGTTACCCTGCCGCAATCAGAATAGGAACGCTAATGTCGACACGCCACTGTTCTACCCCCAACGGCTCTACACACAACGCTTACCTAGTACCGGCCGCTGAGGTTGAGACCGAAGTGGTGGTAAAGAAAAGTCGATTTATTAGCCGTGCGGCCTTTGCAGCTGACCGTGAGCAGGCACAACAGTTACTGGCACAAGCCAAAAGCGACTATCCCGATGCGCGCCATCACTGCTGGGCTTACCTATTAGGCTCTCCCCAATCGCCCCGCAGCCAAGCATTCGCTGACGACGGAGAACCGGGTGGCACTGCAGGCAAGCCGATTCTAAACGTATTACAACACGGTAATTTCGGCGATACGATGCTGATTGTGATCCGCTATTTTGGCGGTATAAAGCTCGGTGCAGGCGGGTTGGTCCGGGCATATAGCCAGTCGGCACAAACCGCTATGGAACAACTTGACGGTCGGCTTTTTGAGCGGCAGCAAGCCCTCGAAGTACGTTGTGACTTTTCTAAAGAACAACCGCTACGGCACTGGCTAGCGGGCCATAACGGTTCGATTACGACGGTCACCTATGTAGACGCTGTCGTGCTACAGATCGCCCTACCGATCAGCATGTTAAGCCAATGGCAAACCGAAGCGGCTCGTCTCAACCTGAGCTATAAAAAGATCGCATTGCTGGACCAATAGCTACGTTAAGTAGCCCCTAAATACACCCGTTATCAAAACGTGATATTTGCGTTATCAGCCCGTTACCTGAGCCCTGCTTAATAACCTCAGTACAGAGGATTCTGTTGCTCGGGACCTCTGGATACTGACTAATTATTCAGGAGTTCTATCATGTACAGCAAAATTTCTGTGTTCACTTTCGCGCTTGCTATGGCAATACCCTTCGCGTCCGTTCAGGCGGATCAAATGAAGCACGACAAGATGATGAAGCCTGCTATGGCCGAGGATATGAGTAAGACAGAGGCAATGGACGGTACCATGCACAAGGGTGACGCCATGCATGACACGATGAAAAATGAGATGGCGATGGACAAGCAGTCGATGATGGCGACCGAAAAGATGGACGCAAACATAAAAAAAGATCCGATGATGAAAACAAACAGCACTATGATGGGAGATAAAAAGTAGCCCCCTTTAGAGCATCCAACGAGAACCGATCACCTATGGTGACAACTGACAAAGAGGCACATCCTGCCTTGCCACCTCGCCAAGTACTGGTGATAGAAGATGATCCCGATATCGCCGCGCTGATCTCGATGCACCTAAGCGACAATGGATTTAAGGTGCAGCTAGAAAATCGCGGCGATACCGGGCTCGACGCTTATAGCAATGGCAGCTTCGATCTGGTGGTGCTAGACCTGATGCTGCCAGGCCTCGACGGCCTGACACTCTGTCGTGAAATGCGCGCAGGTGATCGCTACATTCCCATCTTGATGTTAACAGCCAAATCGACCGAGCTAGACAGGGTGCTCGGGTTAGAAATGGGCGCCGACGACTATCTAACCAAACCCTTCAGCCTGCCCGAACTGGTCGCCCGTGTGAAAGCGTTGTTAAGACGGGTAGCCGCGCTATCCGCCCCGCAAACCAAACCGCTTTCGACACCCATCATTGAAAATGATGGTCTAACCATCGATGCCGAGAAGCGGTTGGTGCTAGTCCATGGTAAGACGGTCGAGCTGACCGCCCGAGAGTTCGACCTGCTGCTGCATCTCGCCAGTCATCCCGGCCGGGTTTACAACCGCATTCAACTGCTTGATCAAGTATGGGGCTACAGCTACGAAGGCTACGAACACACCGTTAACACCCATATTAATCGACTACGCGCCAAGATCGAAATCGACCCGGCCAAGCCGCTATACGTCCAGACCATCTGGGGCGTCGGCTACAAATTCGCGACCTGAGGTAGCTATGCTGCGCACTCTGTATGCAAAACTTGCGGTGGGGCTGCTGATTCTGCTGATCGCCATCGGTGTCATCTACTCGGCCATTAACCTGACCATCACCGACCGCTACCTGCGCCAACTCAACCAAGAAGTGAATCGTCACCTGGCGAAAAATTTAGTCGCCGACCGGAATTTAGTCGCCGAGGGGCGGCTGAATGAAAAGGCGCTCAAAGAGACCTTCAGCCTCTATATGTCGATCAACCCGAGCATCGAAATCTACTTGCTCGATAACACCGGCAAGATTCTGTCCTACTCGGCGGATCCGAACAAAATAAAGCGCAAATCGGTCTCCTTAACGCCGATCAAAGCGTTTTTAAAAATGGAAGACCCCTACCCGCTGCTTGGCGACGATCCGCGCAGTCATGATCGACAAAAGGCCTTTTCCGTGACGGAGATCCCCGGCAGCGCAACCCCGGAAGGCTACCTCTATGTGGTATTGCGTGGCGAGCAGTATGATTCGGCCGAAACCCTGGCCCGTACTAGCTACCTGTTGCAGATGAGCGGCTGGGCGATGGCGGCCAGTTTGGGTTTTGGTCTGCTCGCCGGTTTGATCGTGTTTCACCTGCTAACCGGCCGTTTGCGCCGTTTGGCCGAACGTATGGACAGTTTTGTCAGGCAGACAGTCAAACAGCAACCCGACCATATCGCCCTTCCGAAAGGAGACGAGGTCGAAGCACTTTCTTTCACCTTTGACCGGATGGCCGATCAGATTGGTCAGCAAATAGAGTTATTACAGCAACAGGACGCGCTGCGCCGTCGTCTGGTGGCTCAGGTATCACACGATCTGCGCACGCCGCTGGCCTCGATGCTTGGCTATCTGGAATCGCTGCAGATAAAAAAACAGAGCCTTAGCCAAGAGCAGCGCGACGAGTTCCTGCGCATCGCCCTGCGCCAGGGGCATCGCTTAGGGCAGATGCTGGGTGAGCTGTTTGAACTAGCCAGTTTAGAGGCAAAGGAGACGCCTCCCCAGCTCGAACCCTTCGCACTGCCGGAGCTGATCTACGACGCAGCAGAAAAACACCGACTCAAGGCACAAGGTCGGCATATAACTATCAACTTATCGGTGTCGGCCGATATGCCATTCGCCATCGGAGATATCGCCATGACCGAGCGAGTCCTCGATAACCTGCTTGATAATGCGATTGAACATACCCCCGAGCAGGGAACTATTACGATTACGGCCAGCGTAAACAACAACCAGGCCTGCGTATCGGTGGCTGATAGCGGGCTTGGAATTCAACCCGACCATCTGCCCCACCTATTCGACCCTTTTTATCGTGGCGACAACGGCAATAAACCTGCGCACCATGCCGGTCTCGGACTGGCCATCGCCAAGCGCATCATGGATATGCAAAACGGTTCCATCAGCGCGGCAAACGCCGCTACAGGGTCGGGTTCTATCTTCAGTTTCGAACTACCCTTACAGTACGCTTAAACCTGCTCACCACGGCTTGTCTGGCTTGCAAAAAAGATCGACAAGGGGGCGGACGAACAGAGCCCCCGTTACCAAATTGTTATATTTGCGTGATGGTTGCGTAACGCCAGTCGGGCATCCTCGTCTTAAACAGTGAGTCACAAAACACTGATCCATAGTCAAAACAATGAAAATAGAGGCATCGCCATGAAAAAACTTATCTTAGCCGGGGTCGCCGCTGTAATAGCCGGTTTGGGTATCAATACCCTGAGTACCGCCGACACGATGGATACCACACCTAAGGATGCACTTGCTGGACTCTCCGTCGCGACCTTCGCAGGCGGCTGTTTCTGGTGCGTCGAATCCGGTTTTGAGAAGGTACCAGGGGTTAAGGAGGTGATATCCGGCTACACCGGCGGCGATGAAACAAACCCCACTTACAAGCAGGTATCGAGCGGTCGAACCGGCCATACCGAAGCCGTACAGGTGTATTACGATCCTGAAAAAATCAATTATGACGGTCTGTTGGCGTCCTACTGGCGGATCTTTGATCCAACCGACGGCGGCGGCTCCTTCTACGACCGAGGCACCCAATACCGCCCAGGGATCTTCTACAGCAGTGAAGCCCAACGCCAATTAGCCGAAGGATCACGTGATAATTTGGACGCGTCGGAGCGCTTTAACAAGCCGATCGCCGTTGAAATAACCGCGTTTAACAGCTTCTACCAGGCCGAAGATTACCATCAGGATTACTACAAAAAGAATCCTATCCGTTACAACCTCTATACCAACGGTTCGGGCCGGACTCAGTTCGTCGAACAAGCATGGGGCAAAGATCTGAAAGTCGATTACTCCCAGTATCGAGGCGATTCGGTGGTCGCTGGCGCAGCGATGCAGCAGTCAATGACGGTGCAGAACTACAGCAAACCTTCGGATGAAGTGATACGCCAGAAACTGACGCCGCTGCAATACAAGGTGACCCAGAAAGACGGCACCGAGCGCCCGTTTAGCAACGAATACTGGGATAACAAGAAAGCGGGGATCTACGTCGATATCGTCACCGGTGAGCCGCTCTACTCCTCAACGGATAAGTTCAAGTCGGGCACCGGCTGGCCGAGTTTCACCAAGCCTATCGATGAAGCAGCCATTACCTCCCATACCGATCGGAGCTTCTTTAGCGTCCGTACCGAAGTGCGGAGCAAGATTGGCGACTCGCACCTCGGGCATGTGTTTGATGACGGTCCAGCACCCACCGGTTTGCGCCACTGTATCAATTCAGCCTCGCTACGATTTATCCCTGCAGAGCAGCTAAAAAGTGCCGGCTACGGTCAATACGCCGCCCTATTCGCGCTGAACTTGTCAGAAAATTAGTACTCAGTCGCTTTTAAACAGGCAATAAAAAACCCAGGTCAGTCAAACTGATACCTGGGTTTTTTTAGCTCACCCTTTGCGGGCGCTAATCGCCTTTAGCGGTGAGCGTCTTCGATCAACTTATTCAGCGTAGTACTCGGACGCATGATCTCTTTGATCGTCGCGCGGTCTGCGTGGTAATAACCGTAACCAACAGCCTCAACCGGCTTGCCCTGCGCCTTCTCTAGCTCACCAACAATCTTAGCTTCGTTGTCGGTCAACGCTTTAGCCAACGGTGCAAACTCAGTCGCCAGTTCGGCATCGTCAGTCTGCGCCGCTACGGCTTGCGCCCAGTACATACCCAGGTAGAAGTGGCTACCACGGTTATCCAACTCACCGACCTTGCGCGAAGGTGACTTGTTGTTCTCCAGCAATTGGCCTGTTGCGGCATCCAGCGTCTTAGCCAGAATCTTGGCACGTGGGTTGTCGTTCTTGATACCCAGATCTTCCAGCGATACCGCCAGAGCCAGGAATTCACCCAGTGAGTCCCAACGCAGATGGTTCTCTTCCTGAACCTGCTGAACGTGCTTAGGTGCAGAACCGCCAGCGCCCGTTTCGTACATACCACCGCCTTTAAGCATCGGTACGATCGATAGCATCTTGGCCGAAGTGCCCAGCTCCATGATGGGGAACAGGTCGGTCAGATAGTCACGTAGAACGTTACCGGTCACCGAGATGGTGTCACGACCACGGAACATACGCTCCATGCTGCGGCGAATCGCTTCTTCGTAAGTCTGCACACGGATATCTAGGCCGGTCAGGTCATGCTCCTGCAGGTAGCAGTTAACCTTCTTAATCAGTTCGATATCGTGTGCACGGTTACGATCCAGCCAGAAGATAGCAGGCGTCTCAGACTGACGTGAACGAGTCACAGCCAGCTTAACCCAGTCACGTACCGCCTCATCCTTGGTCTGACAGGCACGCCAGATGTCACCTTTCTCAACTTCGTGAGACATCAACACGTGGCCTTTGGTATCGACAACGCGCATTACACCATCGGCATCCGACTCAAACGTCTTGTCGTGCGAGCCGTACTCTTCGGCCTTCTTAGCCATCAGACCCACGTTAGGCACAGTACCCATGGTAGTGGGATCAAACGCACCGTTGGTCTTGCAGAAGTTGATCATCTCCTGATAGATCCGCGAGTAGGTAGACTCAGGCATGACCGCTTTACAGTCTTGTGGCTTACCGTCACCACCCCACATCTTACCGCCGTTACGGATCATCGCTGGCATGGAAGCATCGACGATCACATCGCTGGGTACGTGCAAGTTGGTGATACCTTTGTAGGAATCAACCATCGCCATATGTGGGCGGTTCTCGTAAACAGCCAGAATGTCGCGGTGAATCTCTTCGCGCTTGGAACGCGGCAACGTCTCGATCTTGTCGTAAACGTCACTCAGGCCGTTGTTGGGGTTAACGCCAAGCTTGTCAAACAGCTCGCCCCACTTCTCGAACACATCTTTGTAATAAACGGTGACCGCGTGACCGAATACGATCGGATGCGAAACTTTCATCATGGTCGCTTTAACGTGCAGAGACCACAGAACGCCGTCTTCTTTGGCTTCTTCCATAGTCTTTTCGAAGAATGCACGCAGCGCTTTGATGCTCATGCGCATGCTGTCGAGGATTTCACCGGTTTCGAGCTGCAGTTTCTTCTTAACCGTGACATTGCCATCGGTATCAACAAACTCGATCCGAACATCCCCAGCCTGCGCCATGGTGAATGACTGCTCAGCGGAGTTGAAATCGCCATCGCGCATGTAGTCGGCGTGGGTACGCGAAGCCATGCTCCACTTACCCATGCTGTGCGGGAACTTACGTACGAACTGCTTAACGGCAGCCGGTGCGCGACGGTCAGAGTTACCTTCACGCAATACCGGGTTTACCGCGCTACCTAACAGCTTGCCATAACGGAGCGCCAGCGCATTCTCTTCGTCATTCTGAGGCGCTTCGGGGAAGTCCGGCAGAGGATAGCCCTGGCCCTGAAGCTCTGCGATACAAGCTTTAAGCTGTGGTACCGAAGCACTGATATTAGGGAGTTTAACAATGTTTGCATTGGGGTCTTGAGTTAACGCACCCAAGAACTTTAATCCATCTTCAACCTGCTGTTCTGCAGTCAAAAAATCAGGGAAAGAAGCAAGGATACGGCCCGCCAAAGAGATATCGGTGACTTGTACATCGATTCCGGCCGCTGAAGTAAAGGTGCGAACAATCGGAAGCAGTGAGCAGGTTGCCAGTGATGGCGCTTCGTCGGTTAGCGTGTAATAGATGGTCTGATTATTTGTAGTCATAGTATCCCCTGTTGGATTCTGGCTGGTAGCCAAAAAACTGCTATCAGGCGACTTTTGGCCACCCATTAACCGCAGCTTGTAAACTTTGCGACATATTGTATTGCACCTTGGTGGGTATACTGAAGTACCAATGTTAAATTTTGTCGACAATTTCGACCAAAAGACTACTCTTCTATCAACTACAAAACCAACCACTCCTAGAGAGTGGTCCTTCCCACCTATCAAACAGTCAGTAGCAAACCAACAAATACAAAGGGTTACACTCCACACCTTGTGTTAGAAACACATGCACTCAAGCGTTTGGGTAATCTAAACAAACAAATTGATTTAATTTTTATGTAGTTGCACTACAACAAAAAACTCAGGAAAAACAACAGAAAGGAGTCAACCGATGAGCCCTGAACAGGGCTCATCGAGAAAAATCGGGATCAAGCGTTATCGCTTTGCTCTTTGGGTAGCACTAGATTTAGCACGATCGCTAAGATCGCTGACAGTGCGATCCCCTTCAGAGTGAATTCACCTACACCAATCTGCATACCGCCGATACCAAACACCAGTGTCAGCGAGACAATCACCAAATTACGCGGTTCAGTAAGATCTTTGCCCTCTTTGACAAGCGTATTAAGACCGATCGCGGCGATAGCACCAAACAGCAGCGTCATAATCCCCCCCATGACTGGCACCGGAATCGAGGCCAGTAAGGCACCCGTTTTACCCGAGAACGATAGCACAATCGCAAACCCTGCCGCCCAGGTCATGATCACCGGATTAAACGCCTTAGTCAGCGCCACCGCGCCAGTAACTTCAGAGTAAGTCGTGTTAGGCGGACCACCCAAAAAACCAGCCGCACTGGTCGCTAAACCATCACCAAGCAAGGTCCGCTTTAGACCGGGCTTTTCTAGATAGTCTTTACCCGCTACGTTACTGATCGCGATCATATCGCCGATATGCTCAACCGCCGGAGCAATCGCGATGGGCAAGATAAACAGAATCGCTTCAAGGTTGAACTCGGGAGCGGTAAAAGATGGCACCGCAAACCAAGCTGCTTGGCCCACAGCCTCAAAGCTGACGATACCAAAACCCAAGGAGACGACATAACCGACCACCAAACCGATCAAGATGGGTACCAGCTTGAGCATCCCCTTAGCAAAGACAGCCGCGCACACGGTTACCAACAATGTAATCATTGAAATCGTCAACGCGATGTCGCCATCAACCAGCTGGAATGAACCGTCACCAGTTTTACCCAAGGCCATGAACACACCAACCGGTGCGAGGCTCAAACCGATCACCATAATGACCGGCCCCACCACTACAGCGGGCAACAGGCGATGCAAAAAGTCGCTTCCCTTCCACGCCACCATGCCACTGAGCAGCATATAGAACACACCCGCAGCGATCAGACCAGACATCGTTCCGGCGATGCCCCAAGTCGATACCCCGTGCATAATCGCCGGAATGAACGCGAACGACGAGGCCAGAAAGATCGGTACCGAACGCTTAGTCACCAGCTGAAATATCAAGGTCCCCAAGCCTGCGGTAAACAGTGCGACGTTAGGATCTAGTCCGGTGAGAATAGGCACCAACACCAATGCACCAAAGGCGACAAACAGCATCTGGGCTCCCAGAATACTGGGATGTAAACGATTCGACATGGTAACGCTCTCCAAATCGGCAACCACTCGGCTGCCGTACTACAGAAACAGGGGGATTATTTAGTACCGAAGATTTTGTCGCCGGCATCGCCTAAACCAGGCAGGATATAGCCCTTATCATTTAGGCATTGGTCGACCGAAGCGGTATAGATATCGACATCGGGGTGGAGTGCTTTTACTGCCTCGATCCCTTCAGGAGAGGCCACCAGAAACAGCCCCATGATCGAACGGCAGCCGGCCTTCTTGAGCATGTCGATCGTCGCAATCAGCGTGCCCCCGGTAGCCAACATCGGATCAATGATCAGGGCGGTACGGTCTTCAATATCACCAACCAGTTTTTCAAAGTAAGGGATCGCCTCCAACGTCTCCTCATCGCGATACAGCCCCACCACGCTGACTTTGGCGCTGGGCAGCAGCTGCAGTACACCATCGAGCATACCCAGACCTGCTCGCAAAATCGGCACCACGGTGATTTTTTTGCCTTTGATATGTTCAACCATCATCGGCTCACCGGTCCAACCGGTGATCTGGGTCGGCTCTGTTTCGAGATGCCGTGTGGCTTCGTAAGTCAGAAGATTTCCGACTTCGGCCGACAATTCGCGAAAATGCTTAGTACTGATACCCTCTTTACGCATCAGCCCCAACTTATGCTGAACCAGTGGGTGTTTAATCTCGTAGACCGCCATACCGCTCCCCTTTGCAGCCACAGCAGGCTCGAGCCCGCCAACATGACTGCCATCAGTGTCAAAAAAAACAAGCGATTGTAAAATATTTACACGCGAGTGTATAACCACCCATAGAGGCGGGTAGCCAACTCGGGATATAGCTTAGGCTAAGCCGCAGCGTTTTTGGTCAACTGACGGATTTTATCGACTCGATCAGACAGCGCCGCATCGGTGGCGATCTGCTTTTGTTCGTCGAGAATATTGCGCAACACCTCAAGGGTTGTCAGCGGGTTAGCAAGTACCACTCGGAATACCACCGTTGGTTGGCCTTGATAACATTCCGGCGTTAATCGGGTTCGAGACACGAACGCACGGCCGTGTTCTCGTTGAACTTTTTGGATATAACGGGTCGTACTGTTAAGCAGCTCGTTAACTTGCTGCCGCGCATCGCATGCTTCCCCAGCCAGCAGCGGTTGAGCCTCGCTAGGACGCCAGCGATAGGTCAGGATATTTAACTCAGGCTCGGTGATCAGCTCAAACTGCTCATCTGTCCGGATCATCTCAGCAAAGGCTGCCGCCTTCTCGATCCCTTCATTGATCAGCAACTGATAGCCGCGACGCCCAATGATCTGCAAGGCTGAATGAACCAACATCGCCATGCCCGGGCGTGAACCTTCGAGTGTATGACTCCCTAAATCTTTAGAGCCCTGTCGGATAATGTATTGAGCATGGTGTTCGATGCTGTTCAACGTAGCGGGATCTTTAAACAGCACCAGCCCCACCCCCATTGGCACGTATAACTGTTTATGAGCATCGAGGGTAACCGAGTCGGCCCGCTCTATCCCTTTAAGCCGGCCACGGTAGCGATCGGAAAACAGCGTAGGGCCACCCCATGCGCCATCGACATGAAAATGTAGCTGATGCTCGGCGGCGATATCGGCTAACGTATCCAGTGGATCGATATGCCCTGTTTCGGTGGTACCCGCGATGCCGATCAACCCAAACGGCCTAATCCCTTCTGACTTGAGTTGCGCCAGTTTGGCTTCAAGAGCATCGGGGCGGATGCGGTTACGACCATCGGTTTCTACCGCCACGAGCCCTTTGCGGCCTAAGCCCAATACGTCGGCAGCCTTACCCAACGAATAGTGGCCGCGTTCAGAAACCAGTACCGCAGCACCATCGCACTGATAATGTTTAAACGCCGCAAATATTCCTTCGTGGCCGATCCCCTGAAATTCACCATCGGCACCAAATGCACGGTTTCGCGCGGCCCAGAGCGCCGTCAGGTTTGCCACCGTGCCGCCCGAGCAAAATGCCCCGAGATGTTGGTGCGCATCGTGGAGCCAACGATTATAAAAGTTCTCATCGCGATCGTAGACCAATCGGTGCAACATCCCCAGCACCTGCCTTTCCAGCGGTGTAAACGCTTTGGATGTTTCCGTTTTTACCAGATTCTGATTCAACGCAATCATGATCTTGGATAACGGAATCATGAAATACGGCAACGCCGACGTCATATGACCGACAAAGCTAGGAGACGAAGTATGGACCGATTGAGACACCACCTTATCGAGCAGAAACTGAGTCTGTTCAGAAACAAACAGCGGCGCTTCGGCGATCAAGGTGTTGGTAAAATCCTTTTCGATCTCCCCCAGGTCAACCTCTTCGGCAACGATATGTTGCTGCAGAAAACCGGCTAGGTTTTGCGAGATCGATTGATCTAATTTCCCTAACGTCGATTCCGGCGCTTCGGGGATAGTAAAGATGCGCAGCAGGTTATCAAGGCTGGCGTTAGCATGTTCCAAACTATGACTCATAAGGATTCGAACCTACCGATACCGTGTTAAACACGACCTTGAGAAAGCAGCGAGATGACATACCGCACTGCCGCAATAACCACCGAGTATTCCAAAGCCGTTCGGCGAATGCAACGCCACACCCTGATATATGCGCTATACGGCCGTTCAACACCAATCAAATTCATGACGAATTGAAGTTAATTCAGCCCTTTGCGGCCGCTTTCACAGTACAATGCCCGACTTTTACAGTCGATCATTAACCACGCTCAGCGACATCTCGATTAGCAGCTAAAGGACAAACTCGTGCAGCCCAACCCGAACCACCCTCTTTTCGATAGCCTCAAGCAACGCATTCTTCTACTCGACGGCGGCATGGGCACCATGATTCAACGCCATAAACTCGAAGAGGCCGATTATCGCGGGGAGCGTTTTGCCGATTGGCATAGCGATGTCAAAGGCAACAACGACCTGCTGGTACTGACTGCGCCCGATATCATCCAAGAGGTTCACGACGCTTACTTTGAAGCCGGTGCCGACATCATCGAAACCAACACCTTCAACGCCACCTCGATCGCCATGGCCGATTACGACATGGCAGCGTTGACTCATGAGATCAACCTGGTAGCAGCCAAACTGGCCCGCGCCAGTGCCGACAAGTTCAGCGCCCTGACCCCCGAACAGCCGCGTTATGTCGCCGGTGTACTAGGGCCGACCAACCGTACCGCCTCGATCTCGCCCGACGTCAACGACCCCGCAGCGCGCAATACCAGCTTTGATGCGCTGGTTGAGTCCTACCTCGAGGCGATCGACGGTCTGGTTAAGGGTGGTGTCGACCTGCTATTGATCGAAACGGTATTCGATACCCTCAACGCCAAGGCTGCTATTTACGCCATCGAGAAATATTTTGACGATAACCATCTGCGTCTGCCGGTCATCATCTCCGGCACCATCACCGATGCCTCGGGTCGCACCCTGTCCGGACAAACCACCGAAGCATTCTGGAACTCAATTCGGCATGCCAACCCGCTAGCAGTGGGTTTGAACTGCGCCTTAGGTCCCAAGGAGCTACGCCCCTACCTGCAAGAGCTTTCTCGCGTTAGCTCCGGCTTTGTTTCGGCCCACCCCAACGCCGGCCTGCCCAACGCCTTCGGTGGCTACGACGAGACGCCCGAGCAGATGGCCGAAGAGATCGGCGAATGGGCCAAATCGGGGCTACTCAATATCGTCGGTGGATGCTGTGGCACCACCCCAGAACATATCAAAGCGATCGCTGAAGCCGTTCGCTCTCATGCGCCACGTGCATTGCCGGAGATTCCGATTCAATGCCGGCTGTCGGGTTTAGAGCCGTTCAACATCAATCCCGACACCCTGTTTGTTAACGTTGGCGAACGCGCCAACGTTACCGGTTCGGCCAAGTTCAAGCGGCTGATTAAAGAGCAGGATTACGAGACCGCGTTGGATATCTGTCGCGAGCAGGTCGAGAACGGCGCACAGATCATCGACATCAACATGGACGA
>JBALWS010000113.1:0-14559 GCA_036960405.1 Halopseudomonas sp.
CTATTATCGGTGCCAAGGTCGCCGCACCCGAGCGTCCTGCCATCTCCTACGCCGGTGACGGTGCCTGGGCCATGTCGATGGTTGAGATCCTAACCTGCGTACGTGAGCAGATCCCTGTGACCTCTATCGTATTCCACAACCGTCAGTGGGGCGCCGAGAAGAAGAACCAGGTCGACTTCTACAGCCGTCGTTTTGTTGCCGGTGAACTGGAGAACCCCAGTTTCGCCGAGATCGCTCGCTCCATGGGTGCTCAGGGCATCACCATCGACAAGCTCGAAGATGTCGGCCCAGCCTTGAAAGCAGCCTGCGACGCACAGAAGGATGGTGTCACTACCGTAATCGAGATCATGTGTACGCGCGAGCTGGGCGACCCGTTCCGCCGCGATGCACTGTCCAAGCCGGTACGTCATCTCGACAAGTACAAAGACTACCAGTAGCAGCCGTCCGGACTGTTGTTGATGGCACCAAGCTGCCTAGATCAACAGTCCGGCACCAAGCTGCCTAGATCAACAGTCCGGCAGCACTACCGAAACGCCGCCTCACCCCATGAGAATGCTGCATATGCCTTCGGGCAGGTCTGCTTTCTACGCTAGGAAGCAGGTGCGGCGATGGCTCTCCCAGCATCGTCACAGGCACAGTCTCTCGCGGCAACAGGGTAGATACGGACTCTTATCTACCCTTTGGCCCGGGTCTCAGGACCCGCGGCCCTTTTCCTATTCGGCCATGCTGATCTGTCGCTAACGGTCAGCAGCCATTTTCAGTGGAGTTTTGGGATGCTAAGCAATACCCCTACCGAGTACCCAGGTCTACTACTTGAAAAAGCCAAGGCGCTACCCGCCATCCCCACAGTGATCGCCAATGCGGTCAACGAAGTCACCCTGACCAGCGCCAAACTGGCGGCAGAAGCGGGGTTGATCAGTCCCATCTTAGTGGGCAACATCGCTCAAATCACCGACGCTGCTGCCAAGTTGGAGTGGGACCTAAACGGCATTCCACTGGTCGATGCTGAAGATGAGACCCAGGCGGCACAACGTGCTGTTGAACTGGTCATCCAAGGCGAAGCCGCCTCGCTGATGAAAGGTCACCTGCATACCGATACGCTGCTGCGTGCCGTCATCGGCAGCCTGCGAACGGCTAGCCGCCTCAGTCATGTATTCCATATGACCCTACCCGGCAGCGACAAGGCGCTGTGCATCACCGATGCCGTTATCAACGTCGCACCGACGGTCATCGATAAGATCCATATTGCCCAGAACGCGATCAACCTGATGCATGCGTTGGGCAACCCCAAACCACATATGGCGATACTGTCGGGCACCGAAGAGGTAAGCCGTAGCATGCAGTCCAGTGTGGACGCTGCTGAACTGACCAAGTTGGCGAAGATGGGAGCGTTGCGTGGCGCCATCGTCGACGGACCGCTGGCGTTCGATAACGCGGTATCGCTCGAGGCGGCTAACATTAAAGGGATCGACAGCCCGGTGGCAGGCAATGCCGATATTCTGCTGGTACCGAACCTGGAATCGGGCAATTTCCTGTTCAAGCAGATGGTGTATTTCATGAGCGCAACAGCTGCCGGAATCATACTAGGCGCCAAGGTGCCGATTATCCTGACCTCGCGTGCCGATCCACCCGAAGCCCGGGTCGCGTCCTGTGCCTTGGCCTCGATCTACGCCCACTATTTAGCCAACAAGGACCACAGCGTCGCTTGTTAAACGAGCGGCGCAGCCGTTCATCGCGCCAAGGAAGGCGAGAACCCAAAACAACAAAACCACTAGAGCCAACAGACCGAACCATAAAAACAATAAACTAAAATTTCCAGTGAGGCCGCAAATGACATATCAACTTTTCCAGCCCCTGACCAACCCCAACGAAAAGCTGCAGGTGCAGATTCGCGAGCAGATCGTCACCGCCATTCTCGATGGTTGTCTCGACAACTCCACCCCGCTTCCCCCTTCTCGTAAATTAGCCCAGCAACTGCACGTGGGACGCAATACCGTGGTCAACGTTTACGAGCGGTTACTCAGCGAAGGTTATCTGGTATCCAAAGAGCGTAGCGGCTATTTCGTCAACCCTAGCCTGAAGCTCGGCAACACCTCGCAGCCTGAGGTCGATGAGAGCAGCCAGGGATCGCGGCCTGATTGGGAGCAGCGGCTGCATACCGATAATCTACCCGACACCCTATCGGCCAATACCGGTAACTGGAAACACTTCGACTACCCCTTTATTTACAACCAGCTGGATCCCTTGCTATTCCCGGTAAACGAATGGCGCGAATGTTGTCGCGATGCGGTACGGGTGCGCGATATTCAAGATTGGACCTCCGATCACGACGATGGTGACGACCCGCTGCTGATCGAACAGATTCGTCGGCGCATCTTGCCACGCCGCGGCATCTTTGCCCGCGATGACGAAGTACTGGTCACGCTTGGCTCACAGCATGGCTTGTATATGCTGGCGCAGCTGCTGATGGATAGCAGCACGACTCTCGGCATCGAAGACCCCGGTTACCCGCAGGTCGCCAATATCGCTCGGCTACAGAGTACCCGCATCCAACCCTTAGCGGTTGATGGTGAGGGGGTGGTGGTCAGCGATGAGATGAATGACTGCGACCTACTCTACACCACGCCGAGTCATCAGTGCCCCACGACAGTCACCATGTCGTTGGAGCGGCGCCATCAATTGCTGAAGAAAGCCCGCGATGAGGACCTGATCCTGATCGAGGACGACTACGAGAGTGAGATCAACTTTGACTCCGAACCCACCCCGGCCCTCAAATGCCTGGACCGTGACGATCGGGTTATCTATCTCGGCAGCCTGTCCAAAACCCTCGCACCAGGACTTCGCATCGGCATCATGGTGGGACCCGCTGCGCTGATCAAACGCGCTAGACAACTGCGGCATCTGATGCTCAAACACCCACCGGTAAACAATCAGCGAGCGGTTGCTCTGTTTATCAAACGCGGTTTTCATGATTCGCTGACCCGCAAGCTGGCTCAAGAATTTCAGACGCGTTGCCAGCGGATGAGCGATGCCTTGGAGACCCACTTAAGCGGCGTCTATGCGGTACCGGAAGGCGGCTCGTCGATCTGGATAAGGCTACCGAAATATATCGATAGCCGACGCCTGAAAGAGATGGCCCGGGAAAATGGCATCCTGATACAGTCGGGTGATTTCTATTTCCACCAAGACAGCGCGCCACAGAACTACATCAAGCTCGGGTTTTCGGCCATACCCGATGACCAGATCGAACCCGGTATTGCCAAGCTTGCCGAACTGCTTCGCACGCTGCAATAACCTCCACACACAAGGCTACGCCCACCCGTTTCGGCGAGGCGGGTTAGCCCTTGCTCCCTGTTGAAGCATCGGTCTTCGGTAGAACTGACAAAACCTCTTTGCTCCAACCTAAAACCACCATAAACTACGCGCCTTAATACTCGCGGTTCCATTTTAAGCCGCAATGATCAAAAAGGCTTATCAAATGGTTGATTCACCCGATTCCAAGGACAAATCCTCCGCCGCGCTTCGTGCCCTCAGTGTGCTGGAAGCGGTCGCCTCCTCCGCCGAGCCGATTACCGCCACCGAGATTAATCAAAAACTAAAATTGCCCAAACCCACCATGCACCGGCTTTGCCAGATGCTGGAGCTGGAGGGCTACCTGCAGCCGAGCCTGGATGGCCGCGGTTATCGTCCTGGTAACCGGTTATCGAAGATGGCGATGGGCGTGCTCAGCAACAATGACCACCTACGCACCGAGCGCCACGCTATTCTGCAGCGGCTCTCCAACGAAGTCGGCGAAACCTGCAACATATCGATCCCCGACGGGGTAGAGATGGTCTATTTTGACCGGGTTGAAACCCACTGGCCGCTACGGGTGCAGCTACAGATCAATGACCGGGTACCGGTGTATTGCACCGCCAGCGGCAAGCTATTTCTGAGCAACCTTCCCAGCGCCAAGCGCGGCAGATTGATCGACAAACTACATTTTGAACGCCGCACACCGAACACCATCAACGACAAAGAACAGCTTAAAGCCGAGCTTAAACGGATTCGTCGCGACGATATCGGCATCGATAATGAGGAGTTCATGCAGGGAATGGTGGCCGTAGCGGTTCCGTTACGAAACCAAGAGGGGCAGTTTTATGGCGCGCTGGCGGTCCACGCGCCCAGTGCACGGATGAGACTGGAGATAGCCCTTGAGCAGGTGCCAAAGATGCAAGCCGCTGCTAGCGAGCTTGTCGAGCTGTTTGAAACCTAAGCTACGCCTCTTCCACAAACTGAATAGCTTTGCGCGTAAATAATCGATATACGAAACGCTTGTTCATACAAAAACGCCTCGACCAGAAGCCGAGGCGTAAACAAGTTATAAGCCAACCGCTAAAACGCTAGCCCGCCTGTTGGCCCTGCATCGCGGCATCTTCTTTCATCATATCCGAGGCTTTCTCGGCGATCATGATAGCCGGAGCATTGGTATTACCCGACACAATCTCGGGCATAATCGAGCAATCCACCACTCGCAGGCCTTCCAAGCCGTGTACCCGCAGACGATCGTCAACGACGTTATTAGGGTCGTCGCTCAGCCCCATTTTGCAGGTGCCTGTAGGATGATAGATGGTCGTCGCCCGGTCGCGAGCATACTGCAGCAACTCTTCGTCGGTCTGATACTGAACGCCCGGCTCATGCTCCTCCTGAATCAACGGTTTGAGAGCCGGTGCATCGACGATACGCCGAGTTACCTTGATCGACTCGATAGCGACCTTTTGGTCCTCTTCGGTGGCCAGGTAATTGGGGTGTATCGCCGGGTATTGCGCCGGGTCTGATGACTTAAGCTCAATATGGCCGGTACTGGTCGGCCTTAGCTGGCACACCGAGGCGGTAAAGGCAGAGAACTTATGGGTACCATCGGCCGGTTTATCGGCACTCAGCGGCTGCAGGTGATACTGAATATCGGGCCGGTCCATACTCTTATCGGTCTTGGTAAAGATAGCCACTTGGCTCGCCGCCATGGTCAGCGGACCGGTGCGGAACAAGGCGTACTCGGCTCCCATCATCGCCTTACGCAGCGGGTTCCTGAGTTCATCATTGAGTGTCACCGGCTTATTGACCTTATAGATGCTACGGATCTGCAGATGGTCCTGCAGGTTCTTCCCCACTCCTGGCAGGTGATGTACCGACTCAACACCATGTTTGGCCAGCGCCTCTTTGTCTCCGACACCCGATAGCATCAAAATATGCGGCGATCCTATCGATCCCGCCGACAAGATGATCTCGCGCTGGCACGATACTGTCTGCTCTTCACCGCCAACCGAGTAAGTGATACTGCTAGCACGCTTACCGGTAAAGTTGACCCGGTGCACCAACGCTTTGGTCACCACGTCTAGGTTTTCCCTGTCTCTGATAGGTTTCAGAAAGCCTACGGCGGTGCTGCAACGGGTACCATTCTGGTTAATGGTTAGCTGGAAATACCCCACCCCTTCCTGATCAGCACCATTAAAATCGTCGTTGCGAGGAATCCCAGTCTGCTCAGCCGCGTCAATAAACAGTTCACAAATCTTACGCTTAACCCGGATATTGGAGACACTCAGCGGACCACCCGCACCGTGGAAGGCATTACCACCGCGTTCATTATTTTCAGACTTTTTAAAGTAAGGCAGCACATCGTTGTATGACCAGCCCTTGTTGCCCAAAGCCGCCCAGTTGTCATAATCCTCTGCCTGACCACGAATATAGAGCAGGCCGTTGAGGGAGCTAGAACCACCCAGCACCTTACCTCTGGGCCACTGCAGACTGCGATTATTCAACCCGGGATCGTTTTCGGTGTTGAAACACCAGTCGGTCTTGGGATTATGCATGGTCTTGAAATAACCGATGGGAACATGAATCCAGGGGTTTGTATCCTTCCCCCCCGCTTCAAGCAACAAGACCCGCTTGCTGGGGTCTTCAGAAAGACGGTTGGCCATCACACATCCGGAAGATCCGGCCCCTACCACGATGTAGTCGTAAACCTTTGTAGACATAGAAACACCATCAATATTTTTATTTTTGGTTGATCCGAGCACTCCCAGTAGGTTAACAACCTTTACCCCACCAAAACAAGGGTAAATACGCTTTTTTGATTCCTTTGGTATCATTTTTGATACAAAACATCGTAATACAGCTTGTTCAGCCCCGTTATCTCTGTTGCCGAGAAACCCAGCTATTCCAACAACGACTGGACCACCTCCTTCCGCCAGACAGCCAGCGGAATCAACACCCGACCCGCCCAATTTGAACGATTGAATCCAGCCCGTTCAACGGTGCAGAAACGCAACTTAGCGTTGCCATCAGCATGACTATCTAAAAAAGCTGACTCTGCGGATAAAGTTGATCTGCATCAGCGTAACCCCTGCAGAATCTCCCTATACTCGCCGCCATCAACAAGGATGACTGATTTCCAAGCACACTCATCAGCAGGCTGGAAACGGAACAACCTCGCTATACCTGCCATGACCCCCTTTTCCCGGAGTGCACCGATATGAACGCCCCAACCTCTGATCTTGCTGACGCGGGTCGCTTACGCAAACTCAGCACCAAGATCAACACCCTGCTTGTCACGCTGGTAACCCTGGTGCTGGTGGCTTTCGGCGGCTACAACTACACCGATCAACGCAACAGCCAACTCGAACAACTGCGCAGCAACGCCCAGGCAGCTCTGGATCGGATGTCGCTGTCGTTGGGTGACCCGCTGTGGAACTTCAACGACAGCCTGCTAAGCGGCATCGTCGAATCAGAGATGAGCGAGCAAGGTATCCATACCATCTGGGTCGAAAGCGACGGTAAGCTGCGTGCAGCTCGGGGGCGCGACAATAGCTGGGAGATAGCGAGCACCAAATCGAAGCCTACCAACAGTAGCTTTAGCGTCAGCCAGGATGTGCTGTTTAACGATGGCGATGAGTCCCAGGTCGCCGGTAAAACCACCCTCTATATGGACGAACGTTTTGTCGATGAAGCGCTGCGCGCCGAACTGATCAAGCTGGCGATCCAGACAGTGTTGCTGGACATTATCCTATTTGTACTGATCTCGCAGTTGCTCAACCGCCTGGTGGTGGAGCCACTTCGTGAAGTCACCCGTACAGTCGAGGACATCTCCGAAGGCGAAGGCGATCTAACCCGCAGCCTGAATGATGCCAAACGGGACGAATTCGGCTTGCTGGCACGCGGCTTCAACCGCTTTACCGGAAAGTTACGCGAGCTGGTCAGCAACATCATCGAGGTCTCGGTCAGTTTATCTGAGACAGCAAAGACAACAGCACAAATTACCCAGGAATCGAGTGACGGCCTCAAAGCCCAGCAGCAAGAGATGACCCAGGTTGCCACCGCGACCACCGAGATGGCGGCAACGGTCCGAGAGGTCGCCCAGAACAGCACCGAGGCATCCGAAGCCGCCCAGAAAGCGGACCAGCAAACCCGCCAGGGCCGTCAGATCGCCGAAGAGACCATCACTTCGATCAACCAGCTCGCTACCGAGTTAGAAAGCACCACCGAAGTGATTCGTGAGCTGGCTGCCGATAGCCAAAACATCGGTTCGATTCTGGATGTCATCAACGGCATCTCCGAACAGACCAACCTGTTGGCGCTTAATGCCGCAATCGAGGCGGCCCGTGCCGGTGAGATGGGGCGTGGATTCGCGGTTGTCGCCGATGAGGTTCGCAGCCTGGCACAGCGCACCTCTGAAGCCACCAAAGAGATCCAGCAGATGATCGAACGCTTACGTAACGGGGCCGGTCAAGCCGTCTCCGTGATGGACAGCAGCCGCAAGCGCACCGAAGACTGTGTCAGTAATGCCGGACGAGCGGGAGAAGCACTCAATGAGATCGGTGCGGCCGTCACGGTCATCAACGACATGAATATCCAGATCGCCACGGCCGCCGAAGAACAGAGCGCAGTGGGCGAAGAGATCAATGCCAGCGTCACCCATATCGCCAGCATTGTCGACCAATCCGCCGAACGTGCGGTAGAAGCGGCTCGCGCCAGTGAAGGGCAGGCCCAGCTGTCGTCACGTTTGCAGCAGCTGGTCAGTGTTTTCAAGATTTAACCGATCAATTATTTACCCCAAAGGGATTGGGGAATAAGCCTGTTAGGGTGGGAGCGAAGGAGTCACTCGTCACCCCAGTGTGAGATTACAACGATGAAAATCTTTAAAAGCATGATGGTGGCAGCGGCGCTACTAACTTCCGCCCTAGCCAGCTCGGCCTACGCCGCAACCGTAAACCTTTACACCTATCACCTGACCCCGCCGTTCGTTTCCGGCAAGGGAGAGGGCTTGACCTACGATATGGCTAGCTACTTAACCAGCAAATCCGCCGGCAAGTTTGAATTTGTGGTGAAAGAACTGCCGCGCAAGCGCCTCAACGAGGTGATCAAGAGCGATCAATCCGGCGTGGTACCTTGGGTTTCTGCAGCCTGGTTCAAGGATAAGGAAGAGACCACTTATCTGTGGACCAGTGGCTTCTTTGAAGACGGCAACGCCCTACTGTCTCCGGCCAGCAACAAAGTTGAATTCGATGGCGATGTAGCCTCCCTGCACGGCCTTAAGTTTGGTGCGGTACGGGGTCACCACTACAAGGGAATCGATGAGGCCGTAGATGCAGGTAAGATCAAGCGCCAGGATGCTCAGAGCATCGATGCCAACCTAAAGAAACTGGCCGCCGGTCGGGTCGACTTCTCCAGCGCCGCCAACTCCGCTTCACGTTTCTTGGTGGCCCAGATGGGACTGACCGACAAGGTTCATTTCTCCAGCAAGCCGCATACCCAGTACAGCCGACGTTTTCTGGTAATGAAACAACTGCCCGAAGTTCAGGGATTCCTGTCTGACGTGGTCAATGGCATGCCACAGGATGCAGAATGGCAGAGCATCGTCGGTAAATACCGCTAATCGCTGCCGTTCAACCACATTAACAAAGCCGGGTCCAATCCCGGCTTTTTATTGCCTGTTTACTCGTTCATAACCATTTTTGAAGTAGCTAACCCAGCTTGGCGGGAATCGATGGAATCATCCACCTTCGATGACTAGGCTTTCGATTTTGATCGATGGCACTCGACGCTGTGCGGCTATGACGGTTTCATTCGACAATCTCTGTGCCCGGCTGGACAGATCAGGTCGTTGCCATCACGCTGATAAAGAGATTCAGCGCAGACCTCTTCAGACCTGTACTCAGAATAAAATCTGCAATTGCGAACAGAGCGGACGCTCGCATCCTTGCGACACGAGCGGCGGCAGTCGGTCCAACTTGTCCAACCGCCACACGGACGAACAACTCGCCCGAACAAGACTTACTCTCCTCTATTCAGGTTTTTAATGGCAGGTATTAGCGTGATTCACACGTCTGCTCATACAAGCAAGCAGTCAAACTTCGATGGCAAATAGGTAAGCTTTTGGAAAATTGAGGAAGGACAGTGTGCAGAATCACGTCCAAGTACTTAGACTTGTAACTACCTTTCTGAGTAATTGTGAGGACCTCATGAAAAATACCACTACCGACGAATACGACACGGACTACTCGATCGGCCAAGACAATGTACGACCGATGGGTATGGATTTCCATAACCCGGTTTTCGTTATCTGCACCCTGTTGATCCTTATTTTTGTTATCGCTACGCTGATCTTTCCCGCAGAGGCAAAAACCGCACTGGATGGCGCCAAAGGCTGGTCGATCAACAACTTCGACTGGTTGTTTATGGCCGGCGGCAATGCGTTTGTGCTGTTTTGTCTGGCAATGATCGCTCTGCCGGTGGGAAAAATTCGCCTAGGAGGCCCCGACGCCAAACCTGACTTTAGCACCCGGTCATGGTTCGCCATGCTGTTTGCCGCCGGCATGGGCATCGGGCTGATGTTCTGGAGCGTGGCCGAGCCGGTGGCGTATTACACCGATTGGTACGGCACCCCGTTGCAGGCGGCCCCCAATACCGAGGAGGGGGCGAGGATGGCGATGGGTGCCACGCTCTACCATTGGGGGTTACACCCTTGGGCGATCTATGGCGTTGTCGCCCTGTCGCTGGCTTTTTTCCATTACAACAAAAAGCTGCCGCTGACCATCCGCTCAGCGTTCTACCCACTGCTTGGCGACCGTTGCTGGGGCCGCATCGGCGACTTGATCGACATCGTGGCGGTGCTGGCCACGATCTTCGGTCTTGCAACCTCGCTTGGTCTGGGAGCAAAACAGGCCGCTGGCGGTCTCAGTTTTCTGTTCGATATACCCAACACCATCAATACCCAGTTGGCGATTATCGTAGGTGTCACCGCGGTGGCAATCATTTCCGTTGTGCGTGGACTCGATGGCGGCGTCAAGGTGCTCAGCAATATCAATATGGGGTTGGCCGCGCTATTACTGGCGTTTGTGATTATCGCGGGACCGACTGCTGCGATCTTCATGACCGTGGGGACCACCGCCGCCAGTTACGTTGAGAACATCATTCCGCTCAGCAACTGGATCGGTCGGGAAGACCAGACCTGGTTCCACGGCTGGACCGTATTTTACTGGGCCTGGTGGGTCTCCTGGTCTCCCTTTGTCGGGATGTTTATCGCCCGCATATCCAAGGGCCGGACCGTGCGCGAATTTATGACCGCCGTGCTGCTGGTACCCACTCTGGTGACCACCCTGTGGATGGCCGCCTTTGGCGGTACAGCCCTTGATCAGGCAAAGAATGGCGTGGGGGAGTTGTCGAACGGCATTGGCGAGGTATCGCTGGCGATGTTCCAGATGTTGGAGAACCTTCCGCTGTCGGGCATCACCTCGGCGATAGGGATTTTGCTGGTACTGGTGTTCTTTGTGACCTCATCCGACTCGGGCTCACTGGTCATCGACAGCATCACTGCCGGCGGCAAAATTGATGCCCCGGTCCCCCAGCGGATCTATTGGGCGACACTGGAAGGTGTCATTGCCGGTACCCTGCTATTTGGCGGCGGTGCTCAGGCTCTGGGGGCTCTGCAGGCCGGCGCCATCACCGCTGGACTGCCTTTCACCCTGGTGCTGCTGCTGATGTGCGTCAGCCTGTATAAGGGGTTGCGAACGGAAATTTCAATCTACCAGCGCTGACGGGTACTACCGACCGTGTCCTGCTGCAAGTGAAGATCCGATAGATCTAGAGTGGTTGTCTGCTAACAAAAAAATGGGATGAAGGTTGGCAGCTCAGGCTGATCAGTCTTCATTGTTGGTACTTGGGCATAAGGAACTGTAGGAAACCGCTGAATCAATCATCCCACCGATGACCGCTATTTATCGGTAGCTGCCTATTATGCAGCCTTTTACTAATCGCCCTCAGTGGGGCCAAATGCAGAAACCGATCCATCCGCTACACGAACAAACCGGACTTCAACAGTTGTAGAGAGCAGTGGTAGCTGTCGGCCTCATAGCCGCCACTTTAAATAAACTTGTCCAACAGCAGCAGTCGCCACGTAAGCCACGTTGTTAATCACTGTACGTGCAGCATCAGCCTAAAGGCTGAAGCACCAATATCATTTAGTGACCCACGATTTACTTAGAGGTGTAATGATTTGATGTCTAATGATTATACCTGCGATAATACAGGTACCTGACCTGCTCCGAACTGGACCTCCATGCTTTTAGCCAAATCATCCGACACACTCTCTTCAACAAACTTCACCGAACTAGCCGGTATCGATTGGCGTGAACTGCCCTGGAAGAAGGAGTTACAGAACAATATCCACTCGGTGACCGACCTCCAGCGGTACCTTCCTGTTGCTCCTGAAGAGGCGCAAGCGATGGAGGAGATCATCGAACAACACCCGATGAATATTCCTCGTTACTATTTGAGCCTGATCGATCCTGCAAATCCCGACGACCCGATCCGAAAACTCTGCGTGCCCGAGGCCGAGGAGTTGGTAGTGGCCGGTGCCATGGGTGAGACGACTAAAGATCCCTACGGCGACGACAAACACGATAAAGGCAACGGTATCCTCCACAAGTACGGCTATACCGCGCTGGTGGTTTCCACCGAGTATTGCTCCATGTACTGCCGTCACTGCTTCCGCAAACGCTTGGTCGGTCTGCCAAATGACAAAACTGTGGAAAACTTCAAAGCTGCCGCCCGCTATATCGCTTCGCACCCGGAGATCACCAATGTGGTCATCTCCGGCGGCGATACCCTGATGCTGCCGACCAGTGTGCTGCGCCCGATGCTTGACGCGTTAAAAGATATTCCGCACCTCAATTACGTTCGAATCGGTACTCGCGTGCCGGTAGTCTACCCGGCACGTTTCTTTGATGACGAACTGCTGGAGTTGCTGCGCGAGTTCAACCTGCACAAGACGCTCTATATCCCCACTCACTTCAACCACCCCCGCGAAGTCACTCCGTTAGCGGAAGAAGCGATTCAGCGCATCCGCGCCACCGGCGTGTCACTTCACAACCAGGCGGTGCTACTCAAAGGCGTTAACGATGACAGCGACACCTTAGTGGAGCTAATGAATGAGATGGTACGGATTGGTATCGCCCCCTATTACCTGTACCAATGCATGCCAGTTGCACGGGTTCGTCACCACTTCCAGATACCGCTCAAACAAGGTATCGACATGGTGGACGAAGCGCGGCGGCAGCTTGACGGCTATGCCAAACGATTCCGTTACATCATGGGGCACGATATCGGCAAGATTGAGATCTGCGGCCGTATTGAAGACAAAGTGATCCTCAAGCAGATCCATGCCCGTGCTGGCGAGGAGCAGCAGGCTTCACGCATGATGGTCCATCAGCTCAACGAAACCGGTGGCTGGCTCGACGATTTTGAACCGACAACCCTCTAATGCGGATCATCTTCGGCCTGTTACGACAGTGTTATTACTGTGCCCATCCTCAACATGCTGCCAAGTAAGAAATGGCACTGTTGACCATGACCGGAGATAAACAAAAAAAGCCACCTGATATAGCAAGCCATTGCGCTTTCGTGTGTATTGCTCAGTAGGCTTTCTAGAGGAAAGACGGATAGAGACTGGAGTAACCTACCACCCCGTGACGCTGGCCAGATATCTGGCCAGCGTCTCTCGTTACGACAGAGCGAACGCTTAATCACTGATTCCAGTGACACCAACTTATGGTTTTTTTATACAGCATATTGAGCGAACGTGAGAAAAGTGGCTCGTTTTGTCCGGCGGGTAGGCTTGTTTTGCATTGGAAACAAATCTGACATTACAGCATTATCAGACCCTTAAGGAAAAATGGCACCGAGATACCGTGCCAACCCAAGCAGATATATGCGCTGGCTCGTTTCATCGGAGAAGAATGACAGGTGATCTCAAATTTCTTTCCGTATTCAACCACTTACGCTGCTGTTATTCATAGTGTGAATACGACAAAACGAGCCGACTCAGTATTAAAGTGTTATATGCTGAGGTACGCCTGTGCATAGGTCAGACATAGAATCCTCAGCCATCGAAAGCACTACCATCTTCAAGACGGTTGAATTAGTCATTCTGAAATCGACTGAAAATCTTAAGCCAGAGTCTAACTTGCTCATATTTCGTAGCAGTACGGGCGAACTACTCAACAGGCCAAAACCACCGATTCAAGTAGATGGACAGTGGGACGGATATGTTAACGCCTACGTTAATGCAGATAAATTGGGGGTGGGGTCTTGGTCTGGTTACTCTTACGAGATCGACGAAATATCAGGCCAACTTGTTAACGGAAAATTCACCAAGTGATAAAAGCATATAACAAGGCAATCAACTTCAGCCCTGCTAGCGCAGGTCTTGGACTGTCGCTGCTGCGCAGCGCCAGCCCGTTATTGCGGCGTTAGATTTTAAAACAACCAATGTTACACAGGAGAAATGATGTGAAGAGTTTATATAAGTTCCCATTAATTATTCTTGCTTTAGTTACTATATTGTCTGGTTGTACAGGATCTGTTTTAAGAGGAGGAATGACGGATAAAACAACCTATCAGGAGACGTTGCATAATATTTCGGATGTTAAAGCAGGGAAAGGTAGAGTCTTTATTTATGTTCCAAAAGGTGGTCCAGATATAATAAGTACTCTCGGAGTTATTGATTTTATTAGCATTGATAATGAAGTCTATCGGTTTGGAGGAGAAAGTTATTTCTATCTAGATATCAAATCAGGACCGCATCATGTGACAGTAACGGAAGTGGTTAAGGCAGGCTTGAAGAATAAGAAACAATACGGAAAGAATAATCTTGATATTTCTACGCCCGGAGGTGAGGTGCTTTATTTAAGGATCATGGCGTATAAATCCAGGGCATACAATCTAGAAGTTGTACCAAAAAAATTAGCTGAATCAGAGATGAACAACTTGCCATTGTGGACTAACAGTTCTACGACTATGGAAATTGAATAATCTAACAAAGCGTTCAACGATCAGCCCTGCTACGCAGGTCTTGGAGTCACATGTTTGAGATAGGTCTTTTCAGCTTAGACAGCCTTATAACGATCGTTTTAGGAGCGTTCATCGGCCATGCTCTAACGGTACGACAGCTTGATTATAAGGAAACTAGAGCAGCGGGGATTCAGATAATAAGTGCGACACTTTGAGTGGATCGGTAAGAGGAGG
>JBALWS010000114.1:0-14063 GCA_036960405.1 Halopseudomonas sp.
CTAGACATTACTGCAAAGCTGCGCCTGGATTGTGAACCAAGCTGAAGGCCAGAATTCAACTGGGGCTTGTGCGCAGGTTCCTAAATTAAAAAAATAGTACAAAGGCTCGAGTTAACCTGTAGCCGGCTACTAACAGCCTCTTCGGACGATTTATGTTTTTAAGTAAGAAAAGTGATACCCAGCTGTTGCTACTGTGCTCTCTGCTGAGCCTGATAATCTTCGTCATCGACCTGTCGATCCCGCTCGGCGTAGCCGGTGGCGTCCCCTACGTGCTGGTGATCCTACTGGCACTTCAAGCATCCAATAATCGTTATGCCTCAATTTTTGCCTGGGCCGATACACTGCTAACGCTGGCCGGACTGTATTTTTCCGACACCGGGGGGATCTACTGGATGGTCCTGGCTAACCGCGCGCTGGCTATTTTCGCTATCTGGGTGACGGCTCTGCTCGGCTTAAAACTGAAACAGTTGCAAGCCAGCCTGCTAGAAAGCGAAGGTCGCTTCCAGTTTATGGCGGACCAAGCCCCGCTGATGATCTGGGGTACAGACCCTGCAGGGAGATGGAATTTCTTCAGTAAAGGTTGGCTCGATTATACCGGTCAGAGCCGTATCCAACAGCTAGGGGATGGCTGGCAAGCGCGACTGCGGCCTTCTGAGCGCGAGCAAGTCATCCAAGCGTTCCAGCATGCGCTAAACCAACGGCAATCCTTTCAGGTGGAGTGCCGCCTGCTTCGATCCGGAGGGGATTATCGCTGGATGATACTCCAAGGGGTGCCGCGCTTTCTCGAGAGCGGCGTGTTCGCCGGGTTTATCGGTACCGGCTTAGATATCAACGACCTTAAGGACGCCGAGCTGAAACTCGATGAGACAATGCAGAAGTATTTCCATCGAGAAAAGATGGCATCGATCGGCACCCTGGCGGCCGGCTTGCTACACGAAATCAACAACCCTGTGGCCAGCATATCGAGCCTAGTCCAAGAGCTGATCAACGATAATACGCCGTCTCAGATACCTCTCGATGAACAAGCCGAGAAGCATCACTCTTACCTGACAACAGTTCACAACGAACTTAACCGGCTGACTCGGATCACCCGGGATGTCAGCCGTTTTGCGCCAATGATGAATGCCGAGTTCGAACCGCAAAACCTCAACGACCTGATCAAGCAGACCTGCCGCCTGATGCAACACGATGAAAGGATGCAAAACGTGTCGCTGGAGTTCCAACTCAGCCATTCGATTCCTGCGGTCGAGCTGGTGGCCGACCACTTCATCCAACTGCTGCTGAATCTACTCAGCAATGCCGTCGATGCTTGCGATACTCCCCCCGGCAATGCACTGATTTTGATCCACACCTGGTTTGATCATGGTCGAGTAAAGATGGAGGTCCGCGACAACGGGCAAGGCATGTCCGCGGATACTCTCGCCAAAGCGAGAGAACCGTTTTTTAGCACTAAGCCCGCTGACAAGGGGATGGGGCTGGGGCTAGCCCTGAGCAACACGTTGATTGATGAGAGCAAAGGCGAGATGAAAATCGTATCCGAGCTAGGCAAAGGCACCAGCATATTTGTCTCTTTTAGGCCATTTGAGGTCGCAGCTTAAATCGACGCTTTGTGTCACGATTTAGAAACAGAAAAAACCGGGAACCCGTGAAGGGGGTACGGGCCCCGGTGACGCCACTAAGCTGGGGATGCCAGCGGCCTAAGGTTATTCTTAGTAGCTCAGCACCGCGCCCAGAGCAACAGAACTGACCTCTTTGGTGGAGCTTTCGGCTTTGTCGTACTCCGCCACCAACTGGAAGTTATCGTTAACCTTATGGAACCAGGCAACGGCGCTGTTTTCCAAATCCAGATCGCTGGCCCCCGGAGTAGAGCCTCCTTTGTTCTCACCATAAGACAATACTAGACGCTCATTACCAAAACTGTAGGATCCCTGCAGCAAATGGCCTTTTACATCTGCATCATCACCGGTAATGGTGTTACCCAGACCGGCAGCACCAACGCCGCTGGCATCGAACCCTGAAGCGGTCAACGACAGGCCCGCAAATTTCACATTAGCACCGAAAGAAACACCGTTGGAGTCGGTCTGGGTGTCGGCGACGTTATCTTCAGACTCCTGGGTCATGCCGCCCAGCCAACCTTTGTAAGAGCCACCATCAAACTCGCCATCGTAGGTGACTTCGGCTTCAATACGCGGGGAGCTCTCTTCTGAATCGGCTGAGCTTTTGTTCGGATCCATTAAGCCCAGGGCAATCTGAAAACCACTGGTTTTGGGCGAACGGTAGGTGACCTGCGATACCGGGAAGGGATACAGGTAACCGGCTCCGATATTACCGAACGATACGTTGGCAGCATCGGCTGTAACGGTGTGGGTTTGGCCGTAACCCAGCAACATCTCATCACCGAGGATATTGCTGCGATTGAACAGTGCGAAATCTTTACCGATCAACACTTCACCCCAGCTAGACCCCACGGTGGCGTAGAATTGACGCACATCGATACCGGTGTCTGTGCCGCCATGGCTAGCGCTACTAGACCGAACCCAATCGCTATCGTTGATGGTGACCCAGAATGATGAACGCGCCCCGAGTTTCAGATCACCCGCCTGCTTGGCATAGTTAAAACCGATATAGTTGGGCAAGAACCCCATCATGACCCGCGACTGCTTGGTGGTCGTGTCGGCAACGAGATCGTCTGTCTCCGAGCTAACCAAGAAGGTATTGAGCAATCCATCAACCGAGAAACTGGTCTCGTCCGCCTCATAAAGGGTGATTGCCGCCCCTGCCTGAGCGCTCATACCTAAAACCACTGCTGCCGGTAATATCTTTTTTAGCCACTTATTATTTTTCATTGTTAGATCCCAAACAGGTTTATGAATGCGTTCAAAACGTCTGGGGCAGTATTAAAAAAACAGTGAATTAGCAACATCGTCCTTTGCTGGGTTTTGACGCCCTCTTTGGTTGTGGCTCGGCTGACCCCTGCCCGCCTGCCTCGCTTGGATTGATTGGTCGGGGGGTCCTCGGTCGTACTCCTTGTTTAAACCTAAGTATCCCGTGATCCATAACCCGCAGCCAAAAACCCTCCATTAAGTGCCGTGACCTAACCCTTAAGTCGCAGTCAGATGACGCTGAAGTCGCATTCAGCGATAGCGTCTATCGGCCTAGCATGGGAGCACAACTGTTCGATCACGACGTCATGGAAGGCAAATCAGGGGGAGGCCTCTATCAACCGCTGCCATCTTCACTACTGGTTATTCACTTTCTGGCTGTTACTGCTGAGTGTTGAGACTCAGGCAGGACTACAGGACGTGATTCAATCGCTGTTTCCCAAAGCCACTCGAATCGACACCAAGCAGCCCGACTTCCCGGTATACCCGGTCTACCAACTGCAGCAACTGCTGGGTTATGCCTACGAATCCGATGACCTGAGCGACCTGCCGGGGTTTGCTGGCAAGCCAATTAAGCTGATGGTTGGGCTCGACACCCAGGGTCGATTCAGCGGCGTCAGCGTCATCGACCACCACGAGCCGGTGTTTCTGCACGGCTTGGGACAGCAACCTCTGTTCGATTTCGTGGCCCAGTACAAAGGCCATTCGCTGACCGATCCGATAGTGATCGGTAGCCGCAATTCAGCATCGTCCGATGGTGATGGGCCGGTCTATATCGACGGCGTCAGCAAAGCCACGGTATCGGTCATAATCATCAACGACACGGTTCTATCCTCTGCGCTGCAAGTCGCCCGCAAAAAACTCGAAGGCTTTGCCCAAGCGCCTGCAGCACGGCCTAAACCCGACCTGTTCGAACCCCTAAACTGGTCGCAATTGCTCGATCGCGGCCTGCTCCAGCACTGGCCGCTGCCGCGGGACGAAGTCGAGACACAGCTAGGCCAAGACCTCTGTAGCTATGCCAGCCTTGATCTAGACGATGAGCAAAATCTGTC
The DNA here is from genome assembly GCA_036960405.1 of Halopseudomonas sp. GTDB lineage: Bacteria > Pseudomonadota > Gammaproteobacteria > Pseudomonadales > Balneatricaceae > Motiliproteus. Next base: position 3,935 of record JBALWS010000114.1, read on the forward strand.
TAACCGGGAGCTGTTCAGCGAATTCTATTTCGCTTATCTGAATGCCCCCATGATTGGCCGTAATCTACTCGGTGGTCCGGCTTACCAACAACTGCTGGATAGCCTCAAACCCGGTGAACAGGTGCTGGCGGTTTTCTCGCGCGGCCTGTTCCCTCATGTCCCCGATGATTTCAAACCCGGTACCGTGCCGGGGCGGATATCGTTGCAACAGCAGGGTCTGGCGATTGAGCTGCGCGATCTCAACCTGCTGGATGAATCGGCGCCGTTAGCGATCGACGGGATGCCCGAATTTGACCGCGCCCACCTGTTTCGAATCAAAGGCCACGCCGGCTTCAACCCGGCAGTCGAAGCCGCCTTAACACTCAATGTCGAGCTGGCACGAAATCACTTGATCCGTGATCAAGTACGCTTTAGCTATGGCTATCAACTACCCGAACAGCTCTTCGAGTGGGTCGAGGTCACTGCCGAAGCCTCACCGCCGCCGCTATGGCTTCGCATCTGGCGGGACAAGGTTCCGCAAATCGTAATATTGTTGGCCGCACTGGGACTGCTAAGTTGGGTGTTTATCCGCCAGCGCCATTACAGCATGGCGGGGACGACGCTTGATCGGTTTCGATGGGGCTATCTCAGCTTCACTTTGCTGTTTATTGGCTTCTACGCCCAAGGCCAGCTGTCAGTCGTCAATATCTATACCCTGCTACTGGCACTATGGGACGGTTTTAACATCACCCTGTTTCTGCTCGACCCGGTAATCTTTATCCTCTGGAGTTACACCTTCGCCAGTCTGTTGCTATGGGGACGCGGTTTGTACTGCGGCTGGCTATGCCCATTCGGCGCACTGCAAGAGATGCTGGCGTGGCTCGGACAACGACTGGGGATCAGACAATGGCGAGTCGCCGATAGCTGGCACCGCCGGTTAATCCTGCTCAAATACCCGATTCTGATCGGGCTGCTAGGGGTCTCTTTTGTATCGCTGACGTTGGCCGAACAGCTGGCCGAGGTCGAACCCTTCAAGACCAGCATGACGCTGCTGTTTGTGCGGCACTGGCCGTTTGTGTTGTACGCAGTGCTGCTGCTGGGGTTGAGCCTGTTCATCCACAAATTTTACTGTCGCTACCTCTGCCCGCTCGGCGCAGGGCTGGCGATCATCGGTCGGCTGAGGCGGTTTCATTGGCTGGACCGGGTCGAACTGTGCGGCGCGCCCTGCCAACTGTGCAAACGCCGTTGCGGTATCGATGCGATCCGTAAGGATGGAAGCATCGATTACGACGAGTGCATCCAATGCCTGGAGTGCGTGGTGATTCTGAACGATCCCAAACAGTGCGTGCTGTCGTTGCAACATTCCAAACAACAAGCCAAGCAGCAGCGCTCTGCGGCAGCCGACTCCCTGGCCGTGGAACTGGGTTAACAATCAGATCAACCAGAGCGGAGCTGTCCTGATGCACATCACCACAGCAGCGGCTAGATTTTCAGCTTATTGGGTGTAAATTTACGCGACTGCACAAAACACGATCAAAGCTCTGCAGCATACCATCCATAGGGGATACAGCCGCTTCCGAAACGGCTGTGCACAAATCTATCCACAGAAGCCGTGGATAAGTTCGCAAACGTTAACGCGGCCGCAGCCTAGCTGCCTAAATTTCATCACAAATGGTCCCAGGTTTATCGCACCCATAAGCCAGGACATCACCTACTTTTTATGCGTTAATGCTAGTCGTACAAAAATCAAGCCCCCACGCACGCCAGACCTGTACCCACCTTTGGCAAGCTTCGGTTCATCGATATAGGCACACTAGAATATGAAGTCTCTGTTTCTTCGAATGCGATCGATCCACTGGATCGGCATCGTTTTACTGGTCGCTAACGCTCTCTTATTAACCGATAACCTGATATCCACGGTTGTACAGCTGGTCGTCGCGGCAGTCGTTCTGGTCCATGACCTTGATGAAAAGCGCTGGGGGGTCGACACGCTTAAACAGGTACGCGAGTACCTGAAATATTTCTCCAGCAAGGACCTGTCGCAAGAGTGCGCGGTAGATTCGCGCTTTAACGCCGAACTCAATCAAGTGCTGCTAGTCATCGATGAATTCAGAACCACTATCCGCAGCTCGCTGTTAGAGATTAAACAGAACTCCGACAGCAGTACCGCCAACGCCAACGATATCGCGGGGATGGCCGATGACATTCATCAGCGCACGGTCGAGTCCGACGGTTTGGTGTTGCAGGGTAACCACGAACTGTCCGAACTGGAGCAGTTGGCCGCAGCGGTATCGGACAAAGCTCAAGAAACCCAAGGCAAAATCAATAGCGTTAACGATAACCTGATTCAGACCCAAGATAATTTTTCAGCGCTGGAGCAGCAGCTCGACAAGTATTCTGCCAGCAACACCAGCATGGCCCAGGGCTTAAGTCGACTCGATGAAAGTGCAGACAAGGTCCGCGGAGTGCTGACCGTGGTAGGCGGCATTGCCGATCAAACCAATCTGCTAGCGCTCAACGCGGCTATCGAAGCCGCTCGTGCCGGCGAGCAAGGGCGCGGTTTTGCTGTGGTAGCAGATGAAGTCAGAGGCTTGGCGGTCAGGACTCAGCAAAGCCTGGAAGAGATCGACCAGATCATCGCAGAAATCACCCAGGCTACCTCAGATGCAAGCCGCCAGATGGACACTCAAACCCAACTACTGGGACATGTACTGGGCAGTATGGAAACCGTTACCGAGGTGGTAAAGCAATCCGTAGCCGATGCATCGATTGCCTCCGAGCTGATCGATCAAACCACGGTAAACGCCGACCAGTCGCGGACCAAGAGCAACGATATGATGGGGATTATCGGTCATATCAGAGACCACTCAGAGGTGAACCGAGAAACGATTGGCCATATCACCGAGCGCATTCACCAACTCAAAGCGATGGAGCACGCTGTCGCCGACAACATCGCCAAATTTACCATCTGATCGGGTACATATTCGCTAACACAGTCCGGTAGCAACTATCGGGCTGTGTTAGCGAGTTATTGACAGACTCAAACCAAGCGTTTCACAAACGTAGGTTATTTTTCACTCCCCCCCTTGACCGTTATCGACCCCGCATCGTTTAATGACGAGGCCCCTACCGGGCACTCTAGTAACACTATCTAGTCACGCAACAAGCAGCTTCGAACCCTTATGCAAACCTTCATTTGTACATGGTCATTCCGAAAAAACGTATCCAATCCGATTTGGATGCCGACCCCTGCTCGTTCGTGTGCTACCTAAACTAAAAAAATTGGCCGCGAATTCTATCGCGGCCTCTGTCACACCCTTCCAGATGTCCCCGATAGGTTCCCGGTCTCCAAACGGAGAGATCGATCATGTTCCTTTTAAGCCTGTTACAACGCACTTTTCAGCGGATTGACCAACGCGCCAGCGAACATCTGACCCAGCAGCAACTGCGCAAGCTAGATCCACACCTATTAGAAGATATCGGCTTCAAACTCGATGGCAATCGCGTACTGCCACTGCACCCGGTATTGCCTTCAGCTCATCAATCAGCAGCGCTTCTTGCTACGCCTGAAGCTGCCACCACTGCACAGCCCGAAATAGAGCACAGCATCTTGAGCCCTCAACCGAAGGGCAGCGGAGGTTAGCCATGCCGCTGTTGCCGGACGCAGCAGCGGCTGATTAGCAATAGAGTAGCCCGATCGAATGGAGCGGTCGGGCTACTCCCTTTCACATCCCGAACACGAGTTATGATCACATTGCACATCGACTAGCGATGACTCAACCTTTGCCAGGCTCGATCCGCTTCGTCGCGATACGCCTGCCAATCCCCCGTCAACCAACGTTGACGACCCCGCTCGGCATAAAACAAGTGCAACTTATCGTCAAAAAATTCCCACACCGTACCGTCGGTGGCGATCAATCCCTCTCCCAAGCTCAACGCGTTGGAGCAATGGCCGTTGTATTCGGGCCGATAGCGCTGCGGATCGGCAGCAAATTTGTCGGCCGACGCCTGGGAAGCGAAATACCACTCAGCGCTATGCCACTCCACCAGATAACGCTTATCACCCTTGATCTCAGCATGCTCGGTTCGCACGGTTGCAGCATGGTAGGCGACCGAATCGTGGCCACCAATCGCCGTCGACCCCCAATGGCCAGTGCTGACAGGTGAAGCGGCAAAGCTGGTATTCACTGCCATAAAGACAACCAGACTCATCAGTATTCTGTTCATTATTGTTCCTCAGATTCTCCCCTGAGCTAGCTGCACTGATCTACAGTAATGACAGCCAACAAAGCTTGTGTAGCATCAGCATAGAACACTGCAACCCGCAGTCAGTCTGTTTTAGAGCCAAGTTGCCACACCGTGATAGCAGCAAAATTTAAGACCGGGCATTTAACCGCCCCATCACAGGAATACCCCCTATGAAGATCCTTTTAATTCTGACCTCCCACGACGCCTTGGGCGATACTGGCGAGAAAACCGGTTTCTGGGTCGAGGAGTTTGCCGCGCCCTACTATGCGTTTGCCGATGCGGGTGCCGATATCACCCTGGCCTCACCGGCTGGCGGGCAGCCCCCTATCGACCCAAAAAGTACCCTGGAGGATTTCCAGACCGATGCCACCCGTCGCTTTGACCGAGATACCTCGCTACAAACCAAACTGGCCAGCACCCATACATTGAGCGAAATCTCGGCCGATGATTTCGATGCTATCTTCTACCCAGGAGGCCATGGCCCCTTATGGGATCTCACCACGGACACTAATTCGATCGCGCTAATCGAAGCCTTTGCTCAGCAGGGCAAGCCGGTATCTGCCGTCTGCCATGCACCCAGCGTGCTGCTCAATGCCAAAGATTCGCTGGGCAAGCCGCTACTCAACGATAAGCGCATCACTGGCTTTAGTAACACCGAAGAGGCCGCAGTAGGGCTTAGCGAGATCGTACCTTTCTTGCTAGAAGATGAGCTCAAAGCCCGTGGTGGTTTGTACAGCCAAGGCCCAGATTGGACCCCGCATTGGGTACAGGATGGCTTATTAATTACCGGCCAAAACCCCGCCTCTTCGACCGCAGTCGCCGAAGCGGTGCTGGCGACACTCAAAAAATAATCCCAGCAACCTGTCTAGGTAATTGGCGTTGAGCAACACCTATGCAGGCTGTTGCCGCATACCAAAGATAACTGTCTAAACACTGATACAGGGGCAGCTAACGCGCCATTTTTACCAGTTACGACTACTTGCTCACTTCATTTTTCGGCGGCACTGGTATAGTAGAGAACTACTTATAACAATAATGAGCAGTCCCTGATGAGCAGCCCCATCTCTAACCTGCGCAAGTTTGTCTCACCCGAGATCATCTTTGGTGTCGGAGCCCGTAAGACCGTCGGTAACTTTGCCCGCACCTTTGGTGCCCAACGCGTATTGATCGTATCTGACCCAGGCGTTGTAGCAGCAGGTTGGGTCGCCGATGTCGAGGCTAGCCTGCAAGAGTTGGATATAGACTACCGGTTGTTTACCGATGTCAGCCCCAACCCGCGTAGCGAAGAGGTGATGCGCGGCGCGGCGTTCTATCAGCAAGAGGGCTGCAACGTTATCGTCGCCATCGGCGGCGGTAGCCCGATGGACTGCGCCAAGGGGATCGGCATTGTCAGCGCTAACCAGGGCCATATCCTGACCTTTGAAGGGGTCGACCAGATTCACGCACCGATTCCACCACTGATTTTTATCCCCACCACTGCAGGCACCTCGGCCGACGTGTCGCAGTTCGCGATCATCTCCGACCAGAGTTCTCGCTGTAAAATTTCGATCATCAGTAAAGCCGTAGTTCCCGATGTTTCACTGATCGATCCCGAAACCACAACAACGATGGATCCATTTTTGACCGCCTGCACCGGGGTCGACGCACTGGTGCATGCCGTCGAAGCTTACGTATCGACAGCCAGCGGCCCGCTGACCGATTCGCATGCGCTCGAAGCGATCCGTTTGGTCTCGGGTAACCTCACCGCACTGGTAAAAAATCCGCAAGATCTGGTGCTGCGCGAAGCGGTGATGCTGGGCAGCATGAAGGCGGGGCTGGCGTTCTCCAACGCCATTCTCGGCGCGGTACACGCGATGTCACATAGCCTGGGTGGTTATCTTGATCTGCCGCACGGGCTGTGCAATTCGATCCTGCTCGAGCATGTGATCGACTTTAACTACGCCTCCGCCGAAGACAAATTTAAGATCGTCGCCGATACCGTCGGCATCGATACCCGTGGGATGAACCGGAATGAGATCAAGCAGCGGCTTCTACACCAAGTACATACGCTCAAACAGGAGGTCGGTCTGACTCAGCGTTTGAAGGAAGCAGGTGTCAGCAGCAGTGACATCCCGATGCTATCAAAACAGGCGCTTAAGGATCCGTGCATTCTGACCAACCCGCGCAAGTCCAACAAACGCGACGTAGAGGTGGTGTATGAGGAAGCACTCTAAACCCAGCCTCGCCACCCCTTCAGCGGCATCGCCATTTTCGGTAGAAGCGGGACTCAGCAAACCCAAACAACTACCTAACAAGCCTAAACAACCCACCGACGATCAGGCCCTGCTGCAGAACCTGATCGGCCTCGGCGACTTCTCTGCTCGCAAAAGTTATTACCCAGAACTGTTAGGCAAAATCGACGAACTGGAAGAGGAGAAAGAGCGCTACGTATGGTTGTTTGAAAACGCCCTACACGGTATTTTTCAGGCCAAGATCGGTGGCCCAATCACCGCAGCTAACCCGGCGATCGCCAGAATCTGCGGTTATGACTCCGCCGAAGCGTTTAGTCAGATCAGCGATATCAGCCAACAACTGTTCTACCCCGATGACTACCAGCGGCTGCTCAAGCTGCTACAGCGCGATGGCCAGAAAGTGGGCTTTGAAACCCAACTGCGTACCCACAGCGGCGAACCGGTCAGTATCTCCACCAACATCCTGCTAAAAGACCGCGAGCAGGGGTTGATCGAAGCCTTCGTCCAGGACATTACCCAACGCAAACGCGCCGAAGCCGAGCTAACCCGACTCAACGCCGATCTAGAACAACGCGTCACCGCGCGTACCCAGGAGCTCAGTTCGGTTAACCAGCATCTACGCCATGAGATTCACGAACGCACCCTGATCGAAACCGCTTTGCAAGCCGCCAAACAGGATGCCGAAGCCGCCAACGTCAGCAAAGACAAATACCTGGCCGCCGCCAGCCACGATCTGCTGCAACCGTTGAATGCCGCACGACTACTGATCTCCACACTACAGGGTCGATCGTTAGAGCCCGACAACCAACAGCTGGTCGAGCGAACCCACGTGGCACTCGAAGGTGCCGAAGCGTTGCTGACCGACCTGCTCGACATCGCCAAGCTCGATGCCAACGCGGTCACCGCCGACCTGAGTCTATTCTGTGTCGCCGACCTGATCAGCGCGCTAGCCAGCGAGTTCGAGCCGGTTGCTCAGCAAGCAGGGTTGGGCTTTGACACCGTCAATTGTCGAGTGATCGTGCTTAGCGATTCGCGCCTATTGATGCGAATTCTGCGCAACTTTATCAGTAACGCGATTCGCTATACCGAACAGGGACGGATCCTGCTCGGCTGCCGCCGCCGCGGTGATCAACTCGAATTCCAAATCATCGATACCGGCCCTGGCATTCCTGAAGCAAAACGCCAGGATATCTTTCGCGAATTCCATCAACTCGCCCCGCAGCACCATAACGCCCAGCGTTCATCGGGCCGTGATCAGGGGGTCGGGCTAGGACTGGCGATCGTCGAGCGAATCGCCAGCATGCTCGGCCACCCCATTGAGCTCCAGTCCCGGCTTGGACATGGCTCCTGCTTCTCGATCCGGGTACCGATCAGCCAACGCCAACCGCTGCAACCGTTAATCCAACCCGCCCCGACCGCGATGGGGGCGGATCTGAGCGGAACCCGAGTACTGGTGATCGAAAATGAAGAATCGATCAGGATCGGCATGGCTGCACTGCTGCAGCAATGGGGCTGCTTAGTGGAAACTTGCGCAGATGGCGACCAAGCGCTGGCGAGCTATCACCACAACAGACCCGATATTATTCTGGCCGACTACCACCTCGACCAGGGAGTCACCGGGGTCGAGGTAATTGACGCCCTCTATCAGCATACGGATTCAGCTGCGTCTCCTGGCAGACCTCCGGCGATGATGATCACCGCCGATCGTAGCGACGAGGTACGGCAACTGTTTCAAAGTAAGGGCTTAGCGCGGCTAAATAAGCCGATCAAACCCGGCAAGCTGCGCGCGCTGATGAGTCACCTGCTGCATCCAAACCCAAAAGCATAATTGATATAAATCATCATATTGACAATTAGACCCTAAGCAGCAGTACCAAAGTAGCGCCCTTTTCGATCCGCCCACCAATACGCTGCCGATCCACTCGCGCCTACCATCTCCCTACAACAATTATAAAAGGGAGATCGTCATGCACTTAGTGACGCCACTATTAGCTATCGGTAGCCGCGACGACGCCGCTAATCCTGAGCTGCTGCAGCGCTTTGAGATCGACGCAGTATTAAGCCTGGAGCCCGTCCGCCTGTTGAAGCAGGTCTCCTGTCAGATGATATTGCGGGTACAGGACCGCATCGCGCTACCCGACGCCACCATTGAACAAGCGATCGATTTTCTCCAGCTGCAGATCCGCCAGGGTCGACGAGTGCTGGTGCACTGCCAAATGGGAATTTCACGTTCTCCCGCGCTGGTGCTGGCTTACCTGCAACAACACCCGTGCGATAGCTTCTGCGATCTGACCCTAGCGCAGGCGCAGACACGCCTTCAACAGATCCGCCCTCAGGCTGAGCCGCACCCGGCGCTGATCGAATCGCTGCAACGCTACCTAGCGCAGCACGATGCGACTAGTCGCTACCCTCTACTGCATTCTCAAAGATCCCGATCAGCATCGCGGTCGCCCCAGGAGCTGGCATCATGAAACTGTGTCGGTTTCACCTTGTTGGCAAAGACCCCCAGCAAGTCGAATGTGGCGTTGCCGATATCGAGCAGCAAGCGATTAGCACCGACAGCCGCAGTTACCGCTTCGACGAGGTGCAGTTGCTAGCACCTGCACAGCCAGGAAAAATCATCTGCGTTGGGTTGAACTATCGCGGCCACCAAAACGATGGCCATACCCTGCCCCAACAGCCGCTGATTTTTCTCAAGCCGGCCAGCGCCGCAACCGGACCGGAGGCGCTGATTCCCTTCCCCACACAGAGCCAGCAGATCGATTTCGAAGGCGAGCTGGGGCTGGTTATCTCGCGTGAAACCTACCAGATCGAGGCCGATCAAGCCGCCAATCATATCCTTGGATACTGCTGCGCCAACGACGTCACCGCACGCGATATCCAACAGGCCGAAGGCGAACATACCCGCGCCAAAGGATTTAACGGTTTCGCCCCCTTCGGTCCCTGGCTGGAAACCGATTTTGATCCGTACAATTTCAACCTAAACAGCTACCTCAACGGCGAGTTGAAACAATCGACGCACAGTCGCGAACTGCTGTTCAGCATCCCCGAACTGGTCAGTTTTATCAGCCAGGTGATGCCACTCGATGCCGGCGATCTGATCCTAACCGGCACCCCGCAAGGGATGGGACCGATGCAACCCGGTGACGAAGTACGGGTTGAGATCAGCGGTATCGGTACGCTACGCAACACCCTGGGACAGCCCCACCAGCAGCAGAGCGATCAGGAGCTGCGTTATGGATAATTCAACCGTAGCGGCAGCTATCGACTTGTCGGCTAACGAGAATCCGCTCGGTCCATCGACCAAAGCGATCAGCGCCATTCAACAAACCCTCGATGGTCTACACCGCTACCCGGCCCGCGACGGCGATCCACTGTGCGACGCCCTGTCCGTAAAACTCTCACTCGACCGGCAGCAACTGCTGCTGGGTAACGGCGCCACCGAATTGCTCGAGTTTGCCGCCCGTGCCAGCCTAGGACGACTCGACACTCAGCCCGCCCAAGCGCTGATCGCCACCCCCTGTTTTGTGCCCTATCCCAAGGTGATTCAACGCGCTGGCGGTGAGCTAACTGAAGTGCCCTGCCCGCTGGGCGAATGCCCACTGGATCGCCTGTTGGCCGCCGTCACCGAGCGCACTCGGTTGATCATTCTCGGCAACCCCAACAACCCA
>JBALWS010000115.1:0-13787 GCA_036960405.1 Halopseudomonas sp.
GGCGTAAACGATTGCGCGACTCGTTCAGTTCGGCGGCGGTCGCCTTGGCTTGCTGCTGGGCTGAAGATTTGGCCAAGCGACGCTCGCTGGCCCAGGGCAGTGCCTGAGAGAACCCCACTCGAAACTGGGTCATCGCCTCCTGATCCAAGTCGAAGGTATCGGTTGGCACATTGATCATGCCAACGGTCAACACGGGGTCAGGCAATGCACCCAGCTGCTCGGGGACCTCCAGCGCCGCCTCGTAACGGGCTTTGATTTCGGCCAATACCGGACTGCCAGCAAGCGCGATGCGCTCCGCCTCTGCCAGCGATAACGGTTCGATAGCTGCCGCATTCACAGCACTACTCAGACTCATCAATACGATGAGTCGCAATACAACACGCATCAGGAAACTCCTGGGTACACAACCGCAAGATCGACAAAAACCAGCGTCGCAAGCGGTCTATTTCAACAACAAAAAACGAAATAGCAGGTACAGCCCGAGAAAGGGCCAGGAGCAGGTTTTATAGGCGCAGAACGCAGAGGGTATAGAACAGAGGGGGGGTAATAAATTCGGCAGAAGCCGTTCGAGGTTCGACAGCGCAAGGTCCGGCACGAGCGAGCGGGCGGACATGATCGACCGCCGCTAAAAGCTGAGCGTCGGCTTGATCATTCTTAGTTTGATTGACGCTTTGGGATTGCAGACCGATCACCGAACTGGGGCAGTGTTCATCCCAGCAGTGCGGGCTACCAGATTGATCATCAACGCTCGGTGAGTGCTCGCCGCAATGATCAGCAGAAGCTGACTGCAATTCGCTAAGTTCAGCCATCCCCGGAGCCATCGCCACCGCTGCTGAGCAGTGACCACTGACCACGAACAGCATCATCAACATCACAAAGATGTTCATGCGGCTGGTATGGCGCTGTTGTGATTGGCGTTGGCTAATGATCAAAGGGGCATCCAATGCGGGTTGATCGGTTCAGGGTAAACGATGGACCCAAAGTTGCGGCGATAGTTCCAATATTTAGTTTGCATGTCAAGCATTCAAAAGTAGTGGAGTCACAATTCAGCGAGGATAAGCAGGTAGACTATCGCCAGAAAAACACCACTGTTTCAAATAAATAGCCCCAATCAGCCGACGGTAAACGCCAACAGCATACTGATATGGCTCAACGGCTGACCACCTTGCTGGTGCCAGGTATTGAACGCCTGCTGGACCGCCTGCAGGTCGCGTTTGGAGGTTGGCATCTTGTCGACAACACCCTGCGCCTTCAGCGCGGCCACCACATCGGGACTAAGGCGGAACGTGTCTTTGCCCACCAAACGTAAAAATGCCGCACCCGACTGACCGCCCAGATGCGCACCACGTTTTTTTAGCAGTTCCCACAGACCGATAATATTATCCTCGGGCCAGTCGGCGATGAATTGGCCAAAACTGCCGTGGCTTTGGGATAGCTCATTCACCAGCATCGCGTTGACGCGGATCGACTTGATCTTGCCCCAGTGGCGAATCAACGCTTTGTTGTGCATCTTCGATTCGAGCTGCTCGTCGTTCATATAACTGAGTTTGAGCGGATCGAAACCGAAAAACGCCTCTTCGAACGCCGGCCACTTACTGTCGACCAGCGAATGCTTAAGGCCGGCCCGAAACACCCGCCGACACATATCCGACAGATAGCGATCATCGCTTAGCTGGATCAGTTGCTCGGCGGTTCTGAGCTCGGGCAACCGGGCAAAGGCCCGATCACCATCCTCGCGATCGCGCACATGCTGGACAATCCAATCAAAGTTTTTCATAACAAGCGCCTCCTACTGTCTCGCCAGTGTAGTGGGTAGATTAAGAACTACTTTGATGACTAATTTCAATAGCCCTGCCGAAGCAGCCTATTTTATTGGTGTAAAACCACCGCTTAGGCACTTCAGACTATTTCCACACCCAATCGCTGCGCGTATTATGTAGCGTTTGATCACTCACGGCTCCAGCCCTGAGCATACGTAGCCTGCAGGAAAATTCGACATGTCCGTCGTTAGAAAATCGAACAAGCTGATCAACGTCTGTTATGACATTCGCGGACCGGTATTGGAAGAAGCCAAGCGCCTGGAAGAGGAAGGCCAGCGCATCATCAAGCTGAACATCGGCAACCCGGCGCCGTTCGGCTTCGACTCGCCCGAGGAGATCATCCAGGATGTGATCCACAACCTGCCTTCTGCGCAAGGCTACTGTGACTCCAAAGGCCTGTTTGCCGCCCGCAAAGCGGTGATGCACGAATGCCAGCGAAGCGGTATCGCAGGCGTCACCATCGATGATATCTATCTGGGCAACGGTGTCAGCGAGTTGATCATGATGTCGATGCAGGCGCTGATCAACGATACCGACGAGATGCTGATCCCATCTCCCGATTACCCGCTATGGACCGCAGCTGTCAGCCTAGCTGGCGGCACCCCGGTACACTATGTCTGCGACGAACAGGCCGACTGGTTTCCGGATATTAACGATATCCGCAGCAAGATCACCGAGCACACCCGCGGTATCGTGGTGATCAACCCCAACAATCCAACCGGGGCGGTCTATCCTAAAGCGCTGTTGGAGCAGATCATCGAGCTGGCCCGCGAGCACAATCTGCTCATCTTCGCCGACGAGATCTACGACAAGATCCTCTACGACGACGCCAAGCATATCCCGATGGCCTCCTTGGCCGATGACGTACTCTTCCTGACCTTCAACGGGTTATCAAAAAGCTACCGCTCAGCAGGGTTCCGCTCGGGCTGGGTCATCGTCAGCGGTCCCAAGCACCGCGCCCGCGATTATATTGAGGGGCTCGACATGCTCTCCAATATGCGCCTGTGCGCCAACGTTCCCGCGCAGAACGCGATTCAAACCGCGCTGGGGGGCTATCAAAGCATTAACGAACTGATCATCCCCGGTGGCAGACTCTACGATCAACGCGATGCCGCTTACGACCTGCTAACGTCTATCCCCGGTGTCAGCTGCGTCAAGCCTAAAGGCGCGATGTACCTGTTTCCTAAGCTTGATCCGAAGATGTACCCGATTCACAACGATGAAAAACTGGCACTGGATCTGTTGATTCAACAAAAGGTGCTGATCGTTCAAGGCTCGGGCTTCAACCTATCGGACACCCAGCACTTCCGCATCGTATTCCTGCCGCGCAAAGACGATCTACGCGATGCGATCGAGCGTATCGGCAACTTCCTGCAAAGCTACAAGCAGTAATCGAAACAGGCCCAAGACCAGCCTGCTTGCCCATCCTAGAACAACGCTCTAGGATGGGCTTATCATCGCAACCAGTCGGAATAAAAGGAAAGTTCGCCGATGTTAAAACTGCTTCCAGCGCTGTTATTGCTGACGCTATCAACCCTCAGCCTTGCCGAAACGCCGGGCAATATCGCCACTCTATGCAAAAAAATGTGGCCAGGAGAGAAGGGCCAGCAGTCATACTGCATCAAAGAGAAGCGCAACTATCAGGAGTGGATCAAATACACCCGCAAGCGCGTCTATGCCAATGTTGACGAGCGCCAGCGAATCGATGGCTGCGTCGACCGATACAAGCCCAACTACCGTGACGCTTACGACTGCTACTTCAACCCCAGTATTTTCAAGCTAGAGATCTACTAGCGTTCACCGCGGCCTATGAGCACTTCAGCCATGTTGATAGCTGAAGTGCAGCACCTTCAAACCACTCTCCGAATCGCGTTCAGGAAAGCTAGCAGGATTGGCCAGCCGCTCGACAAACTGCGCTCTGGGGCAATGCTCGCTCATCAGCTCGATCAGAAACTGACTGCCGATATTGGGATCATTCAAGCACACCAACAGCTCCGCCTGCGCCTGTAGCAGCTCGGGCAACCGTCGCAGCACCTTCTGATAGTCGGCGGTGGCGACAAAGCTGCCGCGCTGGAACGATGGCGGATCGATCACCACCAGCTCGTACGGTCCAGATTTCTTTAGCTTGCCCCAACTCCGAAACAACTCATGCGGTAAAAAACGCACACCGCGCGAGTCGTGATCGTTGAGTTGATGGTTACGTTGACCACGCTTCAGCGCGCCTTTACTCATATCCAGATTAACCACCCCGTCGGCACCACCGGCCATCGCCGCCACCGAAAAACCACAGGTGTAGGCAAACAGGTTCAATACTTTGCAATGACGGGCATGCTCTCGCACCCAGCGCCGGCCGTTGGCCATATCCAGAAACAGTCCCATATTCTGACTCTGCCCCAGCTGCAGCTCGAATTTGAGACCATCCTCGGTCACCCGCAGCGTCTCTTGCGGCTCGCCCAACAACCACTGCACCGGCCCGCCACGCTGGTAGCGGTGCTGTACCAGCACGTCAGCGATGCCCTGAGCCTTGGCCACCTCAACCAACGGCTGCAACGCTTGATTCGACTCATCCTGATACAGAGTGATCAGCAGCACCGAGCCCAGCAGGTCAACGTTGATATGCGATAGGCCGTCGTAGCAATGACCGCGACCATGAAACAGCCGCAGCGCTTCGGTAGAAGCGGGGTCAAAGACCTGCTCGGATAACGCTTGAATAATTGCCTGCATGGAAGCTTCTCTACGAATAAGGACGGCTATTATAACCTTGAAACTTTTTCGTGCCGCCCCCATCTAAGGAACCTAAGCTGCATCGATTGATAGCTAAACGGTTATCTCACTGAAGGAAAAAACAATGCGTATATTGCTGTTCCTCGCCACCAACCTGGCCATCGTCCTGGTTGCCAGCATCACGTTAAGCTTGCTGGGTGTCGGTTCATCGCTACAAGCTAACGGTATCGATCTGGATCTAGGCAATCTGCTGATCATCTGCGCCGTGTTCGGCATGGCCGGTTCGTTCATCTCCCTGCTTCTATCCAAATGGATGGCCAAGCGTGCTACCGGTGTGGAGCTGATCGAGCAACCACGCAACGCCGATGAAAAGTGGCTGTACGACACCGTGGCCGAGCTGGCGCAACAGGCCGGTATCAAGATGCCCGAGGTTGGCATTTTCCCGTCGCAGCAGTCCAACGCCTTCGCCACCGGTTGGAACAAAAATAACGCCCTGGTAGCCGTCAGTATGGGATTGTTACAGCGCTTCAGCCGCGACGAAGTCAAGGCGGTCATGGCGCACGAGATCGGCCACGTCGCCAACGGCGACATGATCACCCTGGCGTTGATCCAGGGCGTGGTCAACGCGTTCGTGATGTTCTTTGCCCGCATCATCGGCCACACCGTCGACCGGGTGATCCTCAAGAACGAGCAAGGGCACGGTATCGGCTACTTCATCACCACTATCTTCGCCGAAGTGGTACTGGGCATCCTTGCCTCGACCATCGTTGCCTGGTTCTCGCGCCGCCGTGAGTTCCGCGCCGACGAGGTGGGGGCCAAACTTGCAGGTAGCGCCGCGATGATCGGCGCATTGCAACGGCTCAAAGCCGAACAGGAGCAGCCTTCTGAGATGCCCGACCAGCTGGTCGCATTCGGTATCGCCGGTGGTCTCAAACAGGGGCTGGCGTCACTATTCGCCAGCCATCCTCCGCTGGATGACCGCATCGACGCGTTGCGTCACGGTTAAGCCAGACTGACCACCTAACAAAAAGCCGCGACGCATAAGTCCTTTCAACGCCTATGACCCAAGTACTGATTATCGGTTATGTCTGGCCAGAACCGAACTCTTCGGCGGCCGGTTCACGGATGCTGCAACTGATACGGCTATTTCAGCAACAGCAATGGCAGGTCACTTACGCCAGCCCGGCAGCCGACAGTGAGCATATGGCCGACATCGAAGCGATGGGGGTTAGCAAGGTCAATATCGAATTGAACAACTCCTCCTTCGATGCGTTTGTTAACCGCTGCGCGCCCGATATCGTTATGTTCGACCGTTTCATGATGGAGGAGCAATTTGGTTGGCGGGTAGAAAAACAGTGCCCCCAAGCGCTGCGTCTGCTCGATACCGAAGACCTGCACTGTCTAAGGCAAGCGCGTCGTAGAGCGCTCAAGCAGCAACGTACGATGAGCCAGCAAGATCTGGTTGGCGACGTAGCCTTGCGCGAAGTGGCCAGCATCTTGCGCTGTGACTTGGCATTGATGATCTCCGATGTGGAGATAGAGCTGCTCAAGCAGCAGTTCAACGTCTCGGCATCGCTACTGCATCATTGCCGTTTTATGCTACCCCCGCTCGACCAGTCAGCGCAGGCAGCATGGCCAACGTTCGACCAGCGCCAGCATTTCATCACCATCGGCAACTTTCGCCATGCCCCCAACTGGGACGCGGTACTCTATTTGAAGCAAACCATCTGGCCGCTGATCCGCCAACAACTACCCCAGGCCGAACTGCATATATACGGCGCCTACCCACCTCCCAAAGCCACCCAATTACACAACGACGCCCAGGGCTTTAAGGTATTGGGCTGGGCCGACGATGCCCATACCGTAATGCGATCCGCCCGTGTCTGCCTGGCCCCGCTGCGCTTTGGCGCCGGTATCAAAGGCAAGCTGGTCGAGGCGATGCAGTGCGGAACCCCCAGCGTGACCACCGAAGTCGGTGCCGAGGCGATGCACGATGCGCTGCCGTGGAACGGTATGATCGAAAACCAGCCGCAAGCTTTTGCCGATCAGGCGGTACGGCTATACCAGGACCCGTCGCTGTGGCAGCAACAGCAGCTTCATGGCGCAGAGATTATTAACCAGTGTTACGATCAGCAAACGATTGCCGATGCGCTGCTCCAGCGGATCGAGCAGCTTCGACTAGAACTTGAGCAACACCGGCTTGATAATGTCACCGGCGCGATGCTACGCCACCACACGATGAAGAGTCATCAATATATGTCGCAGTGGATAGAGGCGAAAACGCTCAACCAGCAGCGACTTCAACCTGACGAAACCGACTAACCTTACCGACCGGCTACCCGACTAACACGATGACCGCTTCGCTCAAATACATCTCTACTTACCCGCCAGCACTGCAGCAACAGGTGCAGCTGTTGATCGATCAGGATCGACTGGCCGCTTTTCTGCTCGACAAGTACCCCGCGCCGCACACCATCGCCAACGATAAAGCGCTACGCTGCTACGTGATGCAACTCAAAGATCGCTACCTGAAAAAATCCGACCCGCTGAGCAAGATCGTCTACGACAATAAAATCCACGTCATCAACCATGCGCTCGGCCTGCACAGCTACGTCTCTCGGGTGCAGGGCGGCAAGCTAAAAAGTAAGAACGAGATACGCATCGCCTCGGTATTTAAAAAAGCCCCCGAAGCGTTTTTAAAGATGATCACGGTGCACGAACTGGCGCACCTGAAAGAGAAGCAGCACAACAAGGAGTTCTACAAACTGTGCCTGCATATGCTGCCCAATTATTACCAACTCGAGTTCGATATGCGGCTGTATCTGACCCAGCTAGACCTAGCGGGTGCGATCTACCCGTAACAGTATACCCACCGCTTAATCTGACTGGTGATGATCACGGTGCGACGGCAGTTCGGTTTGATGCGAATGGGAGGTTTCGACTCCCGCTGCGTGGATGTGAACATGGCTATGACTGTGCTGATGCGGGTGGCTGTGCATCACCGCATCGACCAATGTACCATCCTGCAGCATCACCGCTCGGGTGGCTAAACGGGCGATGAGCCGACGGTCGTGCGACACCAGAATCATCGCCTGATCGAGCGACTCCAAATGCTCCAGCAAGCGCTGTTCGGCTTTTTCATCGAGCCCGTTGGTCGGTTCATCGAGCAGCAGTACCTGCGGCTTCATCGCCAGCACCGTTGCCAGAGCCACCAAGCGTTTTTCGCCGCCTGAGAGTTTGTGGGTGATGCGATCGGCAAAGTCGCTCAGGCCGAGACTCGCCAACGAGTCTTCGGCAATCGTCTGCGCTTGTGCTTCGCTATAGCCCAGGTTCAGCGGCCCAAAGGCGACATCTTCGAGTACCGTGGGGCAGAACAGTTGATCGTCCGAATCCTGAAACAAAATCCCTACCTGAGCTCGCACCGTTCGAAAGTCGGCTTCAGTGTTGCTCGCATTGCCAAAGGCGATCACCTGCCCGGCACTGGCCTGTTGCAAGCCAACGATGAGCTGTAGCAGGGTCGACTTGCCTGCCCCGTTACCGCCCACCAGCGCCAGCCGCTCCCCGGCAAGCAGCTGCAGATTCACTGCAGAAAAAACCGGATGATCGAGATAACCGAAGGCAATATTTTCTAGCTGGATCAATGCACCGCTCATAACAGTCTCTCCCACAACAGCAACGACACGGGTAGCAGCGCGAACGCCGCCAAGGCAAGGCTATCACCCCACCGCCAAACGGTTTGATCGAGCAAGAAAAAACGGCCATGAAAGCCGCGGCACTTCATCGCCGCAAGAATCCGTTGCGAGCGTTCCAGACTGCGCACCAGCAACATACCGATCAGCCAGCCCAGCGTGCGCCAGGTATGGCGGTTGCTGCCAGCGCTAAAACAGCGCGCCCGCATCGCCACGCGTAGCCGTTGGTATTCGTCAAACAGCACCGAGACGTAGCGTACCGTCAGCAGAAACAGGTGCACCAGCTTGTCGGGCAGCCGCAACCTCGCCAGCGTATGACCCAGCACCTCGGGCTCCAACGTCCCGACCAGCGACAGCAGCACCACCACCACGGCGTTGGCGCGCAGCACGATCACCAGTGCCCGTTCGACCCCCTCAACACTGGCGCTGAACGAGCCAAGCTGCAGCCAAGCTTCGCCGGGGATACTGAACGGCAGCAGCAACAATACCAGCAACATAAAGCCTTCAAAGGCGATCAGTCGCTTGAGCAACATCGATAACGAAAGCCGGACGATCATTGCCAGCGCTACCGCGCACAGCAGCGCCACCAACAGTACCGAGGGGTGGTGTAGCGATACCACCGTTAACGCAAACAGCAGCGCCGCCAACACCCGTACCCGGGGATCTCGAGCGCTCAGCCAAGCGGGTTGCTCGCCGATCGCCAGCGCGGCCAATGGATTCATCGGCGACTACGCCACCACAGCAGGGTCCCGGCCAGACCGAAGATAAAGCCGATGCCACCAACGATATCAGCCAGCCGAGTTCGGTCGCCGTAGGCCTGCAGCTCTCTTCGCAGAGGCCCGACCTGAGCTGCCACCGCGCGCTCGATCAGCGCCGCCAACTCATTATCCGACAAAGAGCTGCAGCTACGATTTGAGGTAGAGGAAGGCTCATCGCCGAGCACTGTCGGCGCGGCGGCCAGCTTAGCCTGCGCAGTCGACAGATCGCTGACCAGCTCGTCGGCGGCCACGGTCCATTCGGCGCGGTGACCGTCGCCGGTATCGGCAACCACCCGATAATCGCGACGCGTCGACACGGTATAACCGAATTCACCCTGGCTATCGGGGCTCAGTTCGGCCAACAAGGCATCGTTGTCGCCAAGGATACGAATTTGTGCGCCGGCCGCCGCAACGCCGCCGGTAAAATAGACCGAGCCTTGCAGCCGCTCGCCATCGGCATAAACAAACACCTTCAGCAGATGCGCCTGAACAGGCGTACTGAGCAGCACCGCTAACAGCGGCCATAACATCATCCGCTTCATCTGCGCCCCATCCATAACAGTTCTGGCGCCACTCGTTTAATAAACGCCAGCGTAGCGCCGGTCACCGCCGCCTCGGCTAGCATCAACGGCAGGTAAGTCAGCAGGATCACCTTACCCGCCGGTAGAAATTCAGGACCGCTCAATATCAATGAGGCGCAAACCAAGGCGCCGGTCAACGACACCCCCAATGCCCCCGCACACGCACCGACTACAAACAGTTGGCGTCCGTCGGCGCGCTGCAACCAAGGCCCGATCACCAGCGCGCAGATCAGCGCCGGTGCAGCGATATTGAACGTGTTAACGCCAAGCACCAGCAGGCCGCCGTAACCAAAAAACACAGCCTGCATCAGCAGCGCAACCAGGATCGCCGGCACCGCCGTCCAACCCAATAGCGCCCCCATCAAGCCATTCAAAATCAGATGCACGCTGCTGGGGCCGACCGGCACATTGACCAGCGAGGCAACAAAAAACGCCGCCGCAAGAACCGCCGCCTGCGGAATCTTGTCATAATCGAGACGACGGGTGGCGATACTCAACGCGGCAATGGTTGCCACTGCACCGCCTATCAACACCGGTGCCGAGAGTATGCCGTCGGGGATATGGGCCAAATCGTTCTCCTACTTCATGTCGCGACTGAAAACCCAGATTAACGCGCCCTGCTCCACCGGCACCAGTTGACCTTCAGGGTTTTTCATCGGCTCACCGTCTACTAGCGCAGCAAAGCCCCACCAGCCTGCCCGAGGCATCGCATAGCTGAACACGCCATTGGCATCGGTTTTGATCACCTGGGTGATATAGGGATCGGATGGCGGCGTAATCGAGCCGTCGTTACGCCACTCCACTTCAACCTCGGCAAAGGGCACCGGGTGACCGTTCTGGCGCACCACACCGCGAAACAGATTACCGCTCCACAGACCATAAGGCCGAACCAAGGGTTCGATCTCCACAGGAAAGCCCACCATCGCATCCCAGCCGTCCTGGTAAGCAAAGGCATCCACTACCACCTTGGTGTAGTGGATAATCATCTTGCCCTCACCCGCCTCCCAATAAGGCGCCGGCTCGATAAAGAAGATGTAATCACCGGGACGACGAAAACGATAACTGGCGCTATACGCCGCAGCGCCATCGATAGCCAACGGCTGCAGGCTGCCAAGCAGATCTTCACTACCGGCCGGGCTCAACACGCCAAAACGAACCAGCGACCCCATATCCATCACCGGGCCTTGCTGCATCGGGTGACTAAAGCGCAGATCGAGTTCGACCTGGCGTGCGGTCTGGCCGTTAACGATATCTAACGAGGGAATCAGCAACTGAAAATGCGCCGCAGCCGAAACAGGCAGCAACAGCGTACAGGTCAATAACAGCGCAGAAAATCGGATGGCCACAAGCGCCTCAACGGCAAGCTAAAAACGGCCAAATATTACGTAATTATTATTCGTAACACAATTGACCCTTTGGCGAAGGGGTGTCCAGAAGAGAAAAGTGTGTGGGTTCCAGATGAAACTGAAACTGAAACTGAGTTTCATGCTCACTGGACTTCGACAAGCCCCGCCCTGCTTGGGATTCCCTCTAGATATGTCATTACTCCACAACACAGAAGTCCAGCTGAAGCTGAAACTCGTTTTGGTCAGACACTCCCACTCGTATTGGAGAACTCTGTTAGGTGGGCTTACTTTAGTGAAGAAATAAAGCGTGGAGAACGGCACTTGCTCGCAACATTCTTAGCTCCAACACAATCTTTATGAAGCTGGGTACGAATCATCAGTTGTGGCTAAGACTGTTGAAGGGAGACGGACAATTATATTTGATTTACGCCCCCTAGGAGTTATTCAGGAGAAGAAGCGTGACGGCTGCTTCATCTACAGAGCAGCCATCGTTACTGACTATTCCACTGCTCCAGTTCATGCAGAATTTTCATGAAGTGCTGGCTGCCAACATTCCGTACACTATTTCTAGTAGGTGCTCCTGCGGCTCCATTTTACGAGTTATGTATTACGGCTGTATCGACTTTGCAGACATTCTCGAAGCGACATTTTTATAATGGGCAACACCCATTAACTAGTATAAAGAGAGAGGGACAGACTCTACGCGTACCAAGTATGCGCAAAAACAGCCGCAGAGAGTCTTGACGCTGAAGTTTCTGCAACCGGCTGTCTGCAGTGGTACGATGAATTCGGACACCAGATAAGAGGTGGTAGGAACAAGCAGAAACAATCTTTATCAATGGCGATGCCCACAGCCGGTTGCGCATCCACAAGCGGTCGCTGCAGGACTAAGCTTATCAACGACGGTACTGCGCTTCAGCCCTTTAAATTTAAGGCCGATCCCCCCCGTGATCAAAAGCTTCACTTCAAGGCCCGTTTCGGGATCAACTTTGAGAGTCTCATCGGACATCCGTTGGAACACCTCAAACCTGCGAGGGCCAGTTTCATCATTCGTTGGAATGGTTTCATATATATAAGTTGGCATCTTTCTAGGCCCTCAAGGATCATGCAACAAAGGAAGCATGACCGTTTGGTTGAAATACACTCCCATATTGCGCAAACGTTTGCATAATGTCAATAAGAGACATTGCAATACTTTAATAGAAGCTCACAATCACAAAATTAATCGGAACCGACCTGAAGTGGGCCACCGTCACGAAGTTTATCGACCATCTGGCCGCATGCGTGACACACGTAGAAGAACCCCGTGTTCAAGTAGGGAAGGATAGCGGAAACAAGCGCCAACTCTTGGCCACAAATATGGATATGCATCACTCACCTCAACATCTTATATATAGATTTATAGGTCAAAAACATTTATTAATTTGCTTTAAAAAATTGTCATACTAAAGACTGATAACCCGATCAAAAGCATCAAGAACGAATTCATGCATGTTTTCCGACGTGGTCGGGGAAAAACATCGCCTGCTCCAGCAGCTCTTCCGAGGTCTCTCGGCTTCTTGGCAACGTCTCCGGATTGGGAAGCAATTTTTTCTAAATCAAAACCGAAATACCATATTTATGCATATCTTAACTTCTTAATAAGCCCCTACACTGACTTGAGCAGCGTTTTTCTGGGTATACATCCCCAACATCAAACAGATGCCTCCCAAATGTTCTCGCTCTACCAGCGCCGTCTTCATTCCCAGCTTGAGGGGCCCTAATCGCGTTTACATGACCGTCAATCACAGTCACAATAATTCTCCATAATTTCGCATTTTTATCTGTGTACTTAAAATAAACTGCAATATGCATTCATATCCCAGCAATGATAGTTATTACCGGTGCTGATATGCCCTTAACACGCAAAACGATATCCCGGTTAGTTATCCTTTGCTATCTGCGCTAAAGAGACGTTAGCCACCTCTTAGCATCAAATGGGTTGGGTTCTCAATATAATGTTTAAAGGCTTTTAGAAACTGTGCTCCCACCGCGCCATCAACCACCCGGTGATCCACCGAAAGGGTGCAGTTGAGCATCGTGGCGATCGTTAGCTCATCCCTCTTAACAACCGGCTTCTTCTCTGCCGCACCTACCGCCAAGATACAAGCTTGAGGCGGGTTAATGATCGCACTGAAAGTGCTAATACCGTACATCCCCAAATTGGAAATTGAGAAACCACCGCCCTTATATTCATCGGGTTTGAGTCGACCTTCTCTGGCCCGGCCCGCAAGCTCTTTAACCTGGTTTGAAATGATCGCCAGTCCTTTGGTATCGGCTTTACGCAGGATAGGTGTGATCAGCCCGTCATCGGTGGAGACCGCGACAGAGATATCAACATCGTCATACTGCAGGACCGCATCGGGAGTCCAACTAGCATTTACTTGTGGCACATCCCGCAGCGCCAAGGCTGATGCCTTAATAATAAAATCATTGACCGTTAGCTTGAAGCTATCGTCACCCTGCGGAGCCTCCGAGTTAAGCTGTTGACGCAACGCCAGCAACGCATCGATTTCGCATTCTACAGTCAGATAAAAATGTGGTATTTCGCTTTTTGATTGCACCAAACGCTCGGCAATGACCTTTCTCATCGTGCTGTGCTTAATGCGGGTATACCCTTCTTCTGCGACCGCGTCCTTCTGCGAGACAGGCACGACTACAGGCTGGATATGGCTGGCGCCGGTCGTTTCAGTATAAGCGACATAATCATCAACATCAGCTTTCAGAATACGGCCATTTGGACCACGCCCACTGACCAATTCTAAGTCGACAGCGCTATCGGAAGCGATCCGGCGGGCTAAAGGACTTGAAAAAATCCGAGCCTCAGCAG
>JBALWS010000116.1:0-13785 GCA_036960405.1 Halopseudomonas sp.
ACCGGGTCTGCGTCGATGCCGATCATCCGTTGTGGCTTGAAACCGATTCACACAGTGGCGAGCCCTCGCCTTATGTTCGGGTGCGCGATCGGTTGGACGGTTTGCTCGCTCGCTCTGTGTTTTATCAGTTGGTTGATCTAGCCTGCGACCATCGGGTCGATGGCGAAACACAGTTCGGTATCTATAGCTGCGGCCAGTTTTTTACTTTATCGGATAGACGCGAGGATGGCGTCGATGGTTGAGTTGTTACCGGTTATGACTCGAGGTCAGGGGCTGTACGAGTTTACCGATCAGCTTCAGATGTTAGTCGACAGCTCCGGAATACAGCAGGGCTTATGCAGCTTGTTGATTCAGCACACCAGCGCCAGTCTGACCATTCAAGAAAATGCCGACCCGAGTGCCCGCCATGATCTCGAGCGTTGGTTGAATCGACTGGTTCAAGAAAACGATCCGCTTTATACCCATACCCTCGAGGGCGCTGATGATATGCCTGCGCATATTAAAGCGGCATTGACTGCAACCAGCCTAAGTATCCCCGTGAGCAGCGGCAGATTGATGCTGGGGGCTTGGCAGGGCGTGTATTGCTGGGAGCACCGACATGGCAGCCATCAGCGGCGGGTGGCGGTGCATGTCGGTTAGGTGGCGCTCAGCAGATTATTGACCGTCTTCGATCATTCGGTTCAGGTCGAGCAGGATGATTAGCTCGTCGTTGTGGTAGCTAACGCCTTGGATGAATTTGGTGCTTTCGTCGGTGCCGACGTTGGGTGCACGCTCCATCTCTGATTGGCGCAGGTAGATCACCTCTGCGACCGAATCGACCAACATGCCGATTACCTGATCCTCCAACTCGATAACAATGATACGGCTGTCGTCGGTGGGTTCTGCTTGCTGTAAGCCAAATAACGTACGGGTGTTGATAACGGTAATGACGTTACCGCGCAGGTTGATGATCCCGACAATAAAATGGGCAGACCCGGGTACTGGTGCGATCTCGGTCAGCCGCAGCACCTCTTTGACCTGCATCACATCGATACCGTATAGCTCTTCGGCCAGTAGGAACGTTGCCCATTGGACCTGCGGGTCGCTCTCGGTACTTTGCTGATCTTTTTGTGGGTTGTCACCGCTCATGTCATTACTCCATCAGGGGGTGTCAGTGGGTCATCTCTAGCCAGGTCAGGCCTGCTTGAGTGGTTGTTTTAGGGTTGTATTCTAACGCTATCCAGCCAGTATACCCCAACGAATCCAATGCGTTGAATAGTCTTGGGAAATCGATCACTCCGCTACCTGGCTCGTGGCGTCCGGGGTGGTCCGCAACCTGAATATGACCAATATGGGGTAGCAAGCCAGGCAGTGCGGGCAGCAGCGGTGCCTCCATGCGATGCATATGGTAGATGTCATACTGCAAACGGATGTTGTCGCAGGCGCTTGCTTGGATCATCTCGATAACCGTTGCCGAGCGATCAACCAAAAATTCTGCAATATCGAAGCTGTTGATCGCTTCGATATTGAACACAAGTTGATACTCGGCCAGTCGCTTGGCCGCGTAAGTGACACGCTCGGTCATCAGTTGTAGGGCATCGGCTTTGGGTAGCTCTGCCGGGCGGATACCGGCAAGGCAGTTGATCTGCGGCAGTTGCAGAACAGGGCGTAGTCGATAGCCTGCTCAACACCCTGCTTGAATTCCTGTTCCCTGTCGGGCAAGCAGGCGATACCGCGCTCTCCCGCTTCCCAGTTGCCAGCCGGCATATTGATCAGGGCAAGGCGTTGTTTGTTGTGTTGCAGTAAGCGGCGTAGTTCATCGCGAGCAATGTGATAGGGGAACTGGATCTCTATAGCATCGAAACCGGCGCTTGCTGCGGCTTCAAAACGCTGCGGCCAGTCATACTCGTTGAATAGTAAGCTCAGGTTGGCGCAAAATTTAGCCATCCTGGCGCTCCTGTTTTTTAGCGTCCAGTAACCCTGGGTGCTGATTTAATAGTTGTTGAAACAGGCCACTGTGATCGAGGTCTTCGAGGCCATCGTCGACCATCCGTTGGTATTGCTGACGAACACTCTCAGTAAGCGGCAGCTTGATATTGTGTAGGCTGGCTTCATCGACGATGGTGTTAAGGTCTTTTAGTTGCACCCGTGAGCGCGCACCAGGAGTAAAATTGCGTTCAATCATGCGCTGGCCGTGCAGTTCAAGGATACGGCTGGAGGCAAAACCTCCGCTCAGCGCTTCGCGCACTGCAACCGGATTGGCACCACCGGCTTCGGCTAGCAATAGCGCCTCGGAAACGGCGCCGATAGTGATGCCGACGATCGCTTGATTAGCCAGCTTGGCTAGCTGGCCGGTACCGTGGTCGCCTATATGGTGCGGTTTTCCCAGCACCCCGAACAGCTCCGAGGCGGCGCTAAAATCTGTGGTGTTACCACCAACCATGATCGATAGCGTTGCTTGTTCGGCACCGACGGTTCCGCCCGATACCGGTGCGTCGAGGTAGCGGTACCCAGCTTGCTCAGCTTGCGCGGCATGTTGCCGAGCTAAAGCCGGTGGGATCGAACTCATATCGATAAACAGACAGTTAGGTTTGGCTTGCTGATAATCGGCTTGTTGGTATAGCAGTTGGTCGACGATAGCACCGGTTTCGAGCATCGAGATCACCACGTCCGCCTGGGCGATGGCCTCTCCTTTTTGCTGGTACACCTCGCCCCCGGCGGGGACTAGCAACTCGGCTTTGCTGCGGGTGCGGTTCCACAGCAGCACACGGTAGCCGGCCTTTAGTAAGTTGGCGGCCATCGGCTGGCCCATCAGTCCAATACCGATAAAGGCGATGGTAGTGTTGGCCGGAGACAGTGAGGCGATCATAGGGGTTGTCCTATTAGTAAGAGCGCTAGGGTTTTACCTCAAAGGCAGTTGGTCGGCTTGGGTAAGCCGGCAATTTTGCTGGCGACTTTGGCGGGGCTGCCGGGGAATAGCTTTAACAGGTATAGACTCGATCCCTTCTCTTTGCCTAGCTGTAAGCCGACTTGCTTCACAAGAATTCGCATCGCTGGAGAAAGCTCATATTGAAGGTAAAAATCACGCAATAAGATTATGATTTCAATGTGTTCTTTAGAGAGGTTTATGCTTTCAGTAGCGGCGATCTGAGTTGCTATTTCGAGGTTCCAGTCGTCCAAATTGCGCAAAAAGCCTTCGTTATCGAGTTCGACGTTTTGATTATTAACAGTCAGTGTCGGCATGTTAATACCAGCTTTGGGTCCGTTGGCACTGAATCGTCAGTTCAACAAATTCGGCATCGCTCACCAGTGTGAAACGCGGTGAAATCAGGCCGACTAACCCCCGTGCTTCGACGTCGGCTTGTAGAGCGTAGCAGGCGATATCACCGGTTAGCTCGACAAACAGTGATTCGTGCTTCGGGCTGGCGCCATAGACGCCATCTTCGATCAGCAACAGTGCAGCGGGCGCAGTGATGACTCGCAGGCAGTCACTCAAGCATTGGCTGCTAAGTGGGGCGTGGTTAACGGTATGAAGTAGCATTAGTAAGGTCCGTTAGAAGCTGAGAATATGCTGGTGTTGGTGGAACAGCGCCGACACGCCGCTATCGTCCAGTGTCTCAACATCGACGATCAATTGGTCGTTGGATAATCCGCGAAGCTCTAGGCAATGCGAGGCAGTGTATAGCCGCTCGATATCGTACATCGCCAGTGCTGACAGGGTTTTACTGAGATTTTTGGCTTGCAGTTGATCGGGCTGCTGCTTGGCTAGCAGTTGATAGACCCCGTCGTTGATAAACAGCAAACTGATCGGTACTTCAAAGGCTGCGGCGGTCAATGCCGCATCGAGAGCTTCACGGGCGATCTGGCTAGAGTACGGGCTGTGCCTGAGTACCAACAAAATAGTCGCGGTCTGGCTCATTGTTGACCTCCGAAGGTGATCACCCGGTCGGCATTCAGGGTCGCGTCAACCAGTTGCCCCAAGCCTGACAGTTCAAAGCCATCGGCCAGATTGCCCGCCGGATGTTCGTAACGGCCCGCTTCGCGGTCGTCCATCACCCCACGACGCACTGCTGCGGCAATACAAACGATTAGTTCTATTTCGTGTTGTTGGCTCAAGGCCTGCCAGCGCAGGGTTAGGTTCGACTCGTCCTGTGGTGGAGTGGTCAGCATGTTGGCGGTATGGACCGACTCGCCGTAGAAAAACACCCTAGGTACTTGATGGCCGAGCTCAAGCGCAGCTTCTACATAACGCAGCGCGGTATTAGCGGCTTGGCTGGCGGTTGGGGAACCGTTGACGACGACGGCAAGCTTCATGAACTAGGGCTCTTAGGTATGGGTTCCAATAAGATCGAAACTGTAACGAATTGGACGTAAAAAAAAAGCCCCCGTGATCAAAGATCGGCGGGGGCTTGATATTAACGTGCGATTTAGTCGTCGCTGAACGCGCCAACCAGAGCCAGCAGATGTACCAGCAGGTTGTAGATGTTTAGGTACAGGCTAACGGTTGCCATCACGTAGTTGGTGTAGGTGCCGTTAACGATGTTGCTGGTGTCATAGAGGATGAAACCGGCCATCAACAATACAACCGCTGAAGAGATCGCCAGCTGTAGACCGGAGATATGTACGCCCATCAGTGACATCACTAGGCTGGCTACAATAGCCACTACGACGACGATCATACCCGCAGCTAGGAAACCACCCATGAAGCTGAAGTCTTTCTTGCTGGTTAGCACGTAAGCGCTTAGACCTAGGAAGGTCAGGGCGGTCATGCTCATCGCTGTCATGACGATGTCACTACCGTTAGGCAGTGCTAGATAGTGGTTAAGTAGCGGTCCTAAACCAAAGCCCATCAGGCCGGTAAACAAGAACGTTAACGGTAGTGCCCAGATGCTGTTCTGTTTTTTATTGATGACGAAAATCAGCACGAAACTACCGATCACGCTGCCGAAGTAGGCAAACATTGATGGCTCGATCCACATCGAGATGCCCGCAGTAATGGCGCTGAACACCATCGTCATCGATAACAGCATGTAGGTGTTGCGAATCACCTTGTTGGTGGCCAGTACCGAACTACTGGACTGTGCAACAGCAGTATCTGTCATGTTCATAACGTTACCTAAATAGTGGGTTAAATCATCTGCTTCGAATGATAGACATCAATCATTCACAATAGTTGCGTTGTTATAGCAAGGTTAGCGCGGCGGTTCCACTATTAGCCACTAACAATCGTGATAAATAGTTGATTCAAATCGACTGAGTAAATAGTCGTGCTCGGTTGACTTGCCAAACCTGCTCACTACCATAGGTGTCTCAGTTTTATTATTCGATGAATACAGATGTCCGAGCTCGATATCCACTATCAAGATGATCACTATGTAGTGATCGATAAACCGACCGGATTGTTGGTGCACCGTAGTCCGATTGATCGGCGCGAAACCCGCTTTGCGTTGCAGTTGTTGCGCGATCAACTGGGGCAGCACGTTTACCCGGTGCACCGACTAGACAAACCTACCTCGGGGCTGATGATATTCGCTTTGCACTCCGAAGCGGCCAGCAAGATGCAGCTCGCGTTTCGAGAGCGTCAGGTGCATAAGACCTACCATGCGGTCGTCCGGGGTCACGCGGCGGACAGCGGGGTGATCGATCATCCGCTCAGCGACAAGCGTGAGAAAGAGGAGAAACGCTGCGTTGATGATGTGCGGCCACCACAGGACGCGTTAACCCACTACCGCTGTATCGAGCGGGTGGAGCTCGATATTCCTTTGGGGCGTTACCCCTGCAGCCGTTATTCACTGGTTGAAATGCAACCCCATACTGGTCGCAAGCATCAGTTGCGTCGCCATATGAAGCACCTCAATCATCATATGATCGGCGATACCCGTTATGGCGATGGCAAGCATAACAAGCTGTTTCGGGATCATTTTGATAATCAACGGTTGCTGCTTTTCGCCACCGGGTTAGAATTCCTCCACCCTTATTCCGAACAGCAGTTTCAAGTTCGGGCGCCGATCCCGGTTGAGCTTCAACCGTTATTCGATGCGCTTGGCTGGCCGCGTTTAAACCAGCGAACGGTCACTGTTAATTAATTTTTGCTTTTGAGATAAACCACACCATGAGACAACCTTACCAGCCCTCGGACGACGCCATCTCTATTCAGCCTCGCTTGCTAGATAACAAGCCTTTGGTCATCGGTATTATCGGTGCGATGGAAGAGGAGGTGACCTACCTGCGCGATCAGCTCGAACAGCGCCAGGATATGAGTTTGGCCGGTTACGACTTCCATAGTGGCATGTTGTCTGGTCAGCAAGTGGTGTTGCTCAAATCGGGAATCGGCAAGGTCAACGCGGCGATCGGCACCACCATTCTGCTAGAGCGTTACAGCCCTGATTGCATCATCAATACCGGTTCGGCGGGCGGTTTTTCCTCTGATCTGGATATCGGCGATGTGGTGATCTCATCGGAAGTGCGGCAGCACGATTTTGACCTAACGGTGTTTGGTTACGAACACGGACAAGTTCCACAGATGCCACCCGCTTGGGAACCCGATCCATTGCTGGTGGGCATCGCCCAGAGCAGCATCAAAGCGGTGCATGATGTTAAAACGGTATTGGGCCTGATCGCCACCGGCGATGCCTTTATGGCCGATCCGGCCAAAGTCGAGGAAGCGCGAGCTAAGTTTCCGCAAATGTTGGCTGTAGAGATGGAGGCCGGTGCTATCGCGCAGACCTGCTTTCGTTTTAAGGTTCCCTTTATCATTTTTCGCGCGTTGTCTGATATTGCCGGAAAAGAGTCGTCGATATCGTTTGATCAGTTTTTGGAGCAGGCCGGGGTTCACTCGGCTCACATGGTGATTGAGATGGTCGCTGAGTTGGGTGCTTATCACGCTCAGAAGGTCTAGAACGTTTTATTAAGGAAACTTGCATATGATTGACTCTTTTTATCCGCCAGAACGTACCTTAATGGGACCGGGCCCCTCGGATGTCAGCCCCCGTGTGTTGGCGGCGATGGCGCGCCCGACCATCGGTCATCTTGACCCAGAATTCATCCGGATGATGGATGAACTGAAGCAGATGCTGCAGTACGCACTCAAGACTAACAATGCGTTAACGATGCCGGTTTCTGCGCCGGGTTCCGCCGGGATGGAGGCTTGTTTCGTCAATCTGATCGAGCCGGGTGACAAGGTGATCGTCTGTCAGAACGGCGTCTTTGGTGGCCGTATGGCCGAAAACGTACGTCGTTTCGGCGGTGAAGTGATTCTGGTCGAGGATGACTGGGGAACGCCTGTAAGTATCGACAAGGTCGAGGCGGCTTTCGCAGCCAGCGACAACGTTAAAGCGTTGGCGTTTGTTCATGCCGAGACCTCAACCGGGGTGCGTTCCGATGCGCAAGCCTTGGCCCGTATCGCTCAAAATAATGGTGCGCTTTCGATCGTGGATGCGGTGACCAGTCTGGGTGGGATCGAATTAGACATGGATGGTTGGGGGATCGACGCGCTGTACTCGGGTACCCAAAAATGCCTATCCTGCCCGCCGGGTATCTCACCGGTTAGCTTTAGTGAAAAAGCGGTCGAAGCCGTTAAAGCCCGCAAAACGCTGGTGCCCAGCTGGTTTTTGGATAAGAACTTGGTGATGGGCTATTGGGGCGAGGGCGCCAAGCGGGCTTATCACCATACTGCCCCCGTCAATGCACTCTACGCATTGCACGAGTCGTTGGTCATGCTTCAGGACGAAGGGCTAGAGCAGGCCTGGAGCCGTCATGACCACTTCCACCAAGCGCTTAAGCAAGGGCTCGAAGCGATGGGCTTGGAACTGCTGGTTGATCCCGCATACCGTTTGCCTCAGCTTAACGCAGTGGTTATTCCTGAAGGTGTCGACGAAGCGCGAGTACGTGCACGACTACTGCAGCAATACAGCCTGGAGATCGGTGCAGGGCTCGGTGCGTTGGCCGGTAAAGTATGGCGGATTGGTCTGATGGGCCACGCTTGTAATGCGCGCAATGTATTGTTGTGCCTTGGTGCACTGGAAAGCGCCTTGATCGCCGAAGGTGTAGAGCTTGAACGTGGCGCAGCGGTGATTGCCGCTTCGGCACGGCTGGCTGGCTAAGCAGTCGCGGTAAACAATAATTTATCTCCAGTAGGTACGGTTATGGCACAACAACAAAAAGTAGCATTCTTGGGTCTGGGCGTCATGGGTTATCCGATGGCGGGTCATCTCGCTACCGCGGGCTACGAGGTTTGCGTGTACAACCGTACCGCATCCAAAGCCAGTGCCTGGGTCGAGCAGTACGGCGGTAGCTGTGCTGACACTCCCGCTGCAGCGGTCGAGGGGGCTGATCTGGTGTTTGCCTGCGTGGGTAACGACGATGACCTGCGTCAGGTGTGTACTGGCGAGCAGGGCGCCTTTGGCGGCATGTCTGCAGGGGCGCTGTTTGTGGATCACACCACGGCTTCGGCGCAGGTGGCCAAAGAGCTCTACACCGAGGCCAAACAGCAGGGTCTAGGGTTCTTGGATGCACCGGTCTCTGGTGGCCAGGCAGGCGCTGAGAATGGCGTCTTGACCGTAATGGTCGGTGGTGTTCAGTCGGACTTTGATCGAGCCGAAGCGGCGATCAACTGTTTTGCGCGTGCCCTGCGGTTGATGGGGGAGTCCGGATCCGGTCAGCTCACCAAGATGGTCAACCAGATCTGTATTGCGGGTTTGGTACAGGGATTGTCTGAAGGGGTTCACTTTGCCAAACGTGCCGGGCTCGATGCTGAGGCGGTGATTGAGGTGATCTCAAAAGGAGCCGCGCAGTCGTGGCAGATGGAAAATCGCTACAAGACCATGATCGACGATCAGTTTGAGTTTGGTTTTGCGGTTGACTGGATGCGTAAAGACTTGGGTATCGTACTGGATGAAGCGCGAGACAATGGCGCCCAGCTACCGGTAACGGCGTTGGTGGATCAGTTCTATTCCGATGTGCAGCAGATGGGCGGTGGTCGTTGGGATACGTCGAGTTTACTCAAGCGCCTCAAAAACTGAGTCCAGCCATTTATCCTCGACCACTATCCCGCGGTCGTGTTCGCGCCACCCTCGTGGCGTGTTAATTAGCCGGGCCCTCATGCCCGGTTGATCCGTTTCAGTCATCGCTTGTCTAGCGCTAGCCAATTGCTCGGCTTCGAGTGGAGAAAGCGGTGCCAGCCATTGGCGTCGTTGCAGCGGCACTAGCAGGGTGGCGCTGGCAATCGCTTGCCGACGATCGGCTGTTGCGATTAATTGCTTTAATTCACTCTGACGGATCCACCAGCCTCTAAGGTGATTCGATTGAGCCCCTGTGGGTGGGTCGAGCCGAGGCTTTGCAAACGGGTAGAACAGCCGTCCCATCATTACACCATGGCAAGGCCCGATCTGTTCGCCCAGGTCTGCTAGCTGTTGTCTGGCAGCCGTTTGTCGGCTCAAACGCAGTTGCTGGTATAACATCTTGTCGCGCTTGTCTGTCAGGCGATCGTTGCGGTTCAGGCCGGTCCAGCAAGCGTGGTCATCTGCGGTAGGCAAGCCTAGATAGAATTTAATACTGACTTCGACATGACGCAGCGCCGGTTCGCCTTGGAGGCGTACTAAAAAGTCGTATTCACCAACGGTACGGTTGCGGTGTCGAACTGCTAGCGCGTAAAAGTTTTTTGCCGGCTTGAGGTAGTGAGTCAGGGCAAAGCCAAACAATGTTTCAAAGTAGATGCCGAGCCGGTGCGAGCGTTGTTGGCTGATGCTATCGAGTAGCGGCTGGGGGTGTCTATCAAGCTGTTGCAGCCAGTGCCATAGCGCTTCGGTGTTGCCCCATAGGTTGCGGCAATCGTGGCCTAGCCGGTAGATGGCGGGGCTGTTCAGGCACCAGGCTAAATCTCTGACGCAGGGATGTTGCAGTTGGTTGAGTCGTGCTCCGCTAGCGGGCAGGTATGGAGTGGGGGTGACACCCGCCGTGCTAGGCATTGAAGGGGGCTACTCGGACAGTAAAGACTTAATCACGGCCTTGATCTGCTGAGTATCGAAAGGTTTGTTGCAGATGGCGTTAACGCCAGCCTGGCGGACACCGGTCAGGCGGGTTTCATTTTGTTCTGAGGTGACTAGCAGGATCGGTACGTAAGGTTGGTTTGACTCGTTACGAATATGCTGGGTGAGTTGCTGTCCGTCCATCTCCGGCATATTGAAATCGGTAAAGATCAGATCGAAGGTGTGCTGCTTAAGCTGGTCGACCGCTTCCTGGCCGTTATGAGCTCGGACCACAGTGCCAACTCCGATGTTCTCCAGTGCGCGACTGATATGCTTGAGTGAGAACTCGCTGTCATCGACTACTAGCACTCTTAGCTCTTCGGCTTCGTAGTCATCGAGTTGTAATTCAGACGGGTCTACGAATTCAAGTGTTGCTTGAAGTGCTTTTTGAAGGTCTTTGATTTTAAAGGGCTTCGGGAGTATGGCAACGGATCCTGCTTGGCGGATGGGGTCGAGCACATCAACCCGATCTTCGCTCGATATGAGCATGTAGGGAATGCCGTCCAACTTGTCGTTGGTGCGCATCTGACTCACGAGGTTGATGCCGTCACCATCGGGGAGGTACATCGAACTGATCACCAAGTCGGGACTGTAGCTCTTCATTATCTCAAGCGCCTGTTGCACGGTCGAGGCGGTATCGATCTGTTGACAGCCCAGCTGCTCCAGCTCTGAACTGATGATTTTTTGTTGAAACTGCGATGGTTCGACAATTAAAATTGCCAATTCATCTACGCTGACCAATGACATAGTCTAACCACCTGATTACGTATAGAATTCTGAAGAGACGAGTGACTCCAGAAGTCTAATAATGGACGCTTGTGTTAAGATGTGTCAAACCTTAGTGAGGACGAGGATGCCAGCATGGCTGACGAGAGAGGGGCCAGTACCAAGCGCCAACCTACGCTTTCGGATACTAATATCAATCATGTGCTGGTTAACGGAGCCGGCATTGCGCTAAGCAAGCTTAAAAGAGCAAAAAGTTTTAATGCTCGGCTCTATTACTACGCCGAGATTGGCGTTTACCTTGAAGTATCGTTATCACGCGGCGCGGGAATAACAGATGAAACGCGAGAGTTGCTGCGCAAACTACATAACAATGCGACCCATATTCATATGCAGCAAAGCAAAAACTACAAACTTAAAGATTAAATTGAGGTTGTCGTTGGATCGAGTATTCACATGGAGCTGACCTCCACCGTCGCTTTTGATCATGTTTCGTTTCTTGCTAACGCGACCCAGCGTCCAGGGGTCTACCAGATGTACGATGGCGAGGGGCTGATCCTCTATGTCGGCAAAGCTAAAAACCTCAAAAAGCGCTTAGCCAGTTATTTCCGAAGCAGCGGCCTCCATGTAAAGACCCAAGCTTTGGTGCAGCGGATCGTCAATATCGAGCTGACCGTGACCGGTAGCGAGACCGAAGCGTTGTTGCTCGAACAGAACCTGATCAAAAAGCAGCGACCGCCCTATAATATTCTGCTGCGCGACGATAAGTCCTACCCCTATATCTTTATCTCAAGCCAGCATCAGTACCCGGCGATTCAGTTTCAACGCGGTAACAAGCGAAAACAGGGACGCTATTTTGGCCCTTTTCCCAGCGGTGGCGCGGTCCGAGAGAGCCTCAATCTGCTCCAAAAGATCTTTCGAATTCGCCAGTGTGAAGAGCCTTTTTTTAAGAATCGTTCCCGCCCCTGTCTGCAGTATCAGATAAATCGCTGCAGTGCGCCCTGTGTCGAAGCGATCAGTGCCGAGCGCTACGGCGAAGATATTCGTCGCGCGATGATGTTCTTAGAGGGTAAGAATAAATCGATCAACCAAGAGTTGGCCGAGGAGATGGAGCAGGCTGCTGAAGGTTTGGAGTTTGAGCGGGCGGCATCGTTACGCGATCAGATTATCAGCCTGCAGCAAGTGCAGGAGCAACAGTACATCAGTGGTGAAGGCGGTGACGCCGATGTGATGGCTTGTTCTATCAAGGCCGGTTTTTGTTGTATCCATCAGTTATTCGTTAAAGGGGGCCGAGTGGTAGGCAGTAAAAGCCATTACCCCAAGTTGCGTCTGGAAACAGACGAGAGTGAACTACTTGAAAGCTTTGTTGGGCAGTATTATCTAGAAAGCGCAGGGCGTCCTATACCGCCGCTGTTGATATTCAGTCATCTGTCAGACAGTCGGCAGCCGTTGAGCGAAGCGTTGAGCCGCTTGCGAGGGCGTAAGATCGAACTGGTCGATCGAGTGCGAGGTCAGCGTAGCGGTTGGCTCAAGTTGGCGCAAACCAATGCCGAGCAGCAGCTCGATAGCTTTATCTCCAGTCGGCAGGACGTGAACAAACGCTTGATTGAATTACAGCAGGTGCTAGAACTCGAGACCCAGCCGCAGCGGCTGGAGTGCTTCGATATCAGCCATACATCGGGGGAGGCCACAGTAGCCTCCTGCGTGGTATTCGATAACCAAGGACCGCGCAAGCAGGATTACCGCCGCTTTAATATTCAAACGACCGATATCGGCGATGATTACCAAGCGATGCACGAAGCACTGCAGCGGCGTTATCAGAAACTGAAATGCAGCGATGCACGGATGCCCGACGTTTTAGTGATCGATGGCGGTAAAGGGCAGGTCGCTCAGGCACTCGATGTGCTCGAAGAGCTGCAAATAACGGAAATCAACGTCATTGGCATCGCCAAAGGGGTGACGCGAAAAGCCGGCTTCGAAACCCTGATTACCGAACAAGGCCAGCGTGAGCAGGTACTGGACTCGGGCAGTGGTGCGTTGCACCTGTTACAGCATATCCGTGATGAAGCGCATCGTTTCGCCATTACCGGTCATCGGGCGCGTCGTGCTAAGAAACGTAATAGGTCGGTGTTGGAAGAGTTACCCGGTGTTGGTCCTAAACGGCGCCAAGCGTTGTTAAAACATTTTGGCGGTTTGCAGGAAATAGAGCGCGCCAGTATTGAAGAAATTGCAAAAGTCTCTACCATAAGCCGCGCAATGGCTGAAGAGATCTACAGCCATCTTCATCAGGAGTAACGGTTACCGCACCCAGCGGGCCGCTGGGGCGTAAAGTATTCCATGAAAATCCCAAATATCATTACCTCGCTACGCATTGTGCTGATTCCTTGCTTGGTCGTCGTGTACTACCTGCCGTATCAGTGGAGCTATTATGCCGCAGCCGGTGTATTTGCTCTGGCGGCTATCACCGATTGGGTCGATGGTTATCTCGCCCGTAAATTGGACCAGTCGACGGCTTTTGGCGCCTTTCTTGATCCGGTTGCGGATAAGTTAACCGTTGCGGTCGCGTTGATCATGCTGGTGGAAACCTACTCGGATATCTACCTGACCCTACCAGCAGCGATCATCGTGGGTCGCGAAATAGTCATTTCGGCGTTGCGCGAGTGGATGGCAGAAATCGGTAAAAGGGGCAGTGTGGCGGTTTCGATGCTGGGTAAGCTGAAAACTGGCTTGCAGATGACATCGATTTTCTTCTTGCTGTTAGCCGAACCGCATACTGATATCGCCAATATGGGCATGGTCGCGCTGTATGCTGCGTCTATCTTGACCATCTGGTCGATGTGGATCTATCTGAAGGCATCGTGGAGCGAATTGGTTCGCGATATCTGAGCGTTTTTTGATCAAGGAGAGGGCTGTTTTTGGCTTGGTTAAACAAGCTGTTATTGTTTGTTGACATGGCTAAATAGCTCTCTATAATACGCCTCACCTTGAGCGCAGGCTCAAGCGCGGTGCGGGAATAGCTCAGTTGGTAGAGCGCAACCTTGCCAAGGTTGAGGTCGCC
>JBALWS010000117.1:0-13489 GCA_036960405.1 Halopseudomonas sp.
CGGCCAAGCCCGAAGCCGCTGAGACTTTAGCTAAACCAGCACCCGCTGCAGAAGCCGAAGTCGTCGCCGAGGTCGAAGCTGTTACCGAAGCCGTGGTTGAAACCACACCTGCTATCGAGGCCGAACCAGCCCAAGCCGAAGCGACCGCTTCCAAGCCCCAGGCCGAGACATCTCAGCCTGAAGCGGAAGAAACCACATCCGCTGACGCAGAGCCAAGTAAAACCCAGGCTTAAGCCGCCGACGGCCCAGCCGTAACCATCAAAAAAGCCGAGACGGATTAGCGTCTCGGCTTTTTTTTGGTTTAAACAATTAAAAGATCCTACAGCTTAAAACGATACAACTAGATAACTCGGGGTTCGATCTCCAGAGCCACTCCAAAACGCTGCTGAATATCGACCTGTATTGCTCGAGCAAGCGCCAGCAGCTGCTCACCGCTTGCACCGCCGTAATTCACCAACACCAACGCCTGCTGAGCATGCACACCCACTGCGCCCTGCCGCACCCCCTTCCAGCCCGCTTGGTCAATCAACCAACCCGCCGCCAGCTTCATCCCCAAAGGATCAGGGTAGGCGACTAAATCGGGGTGAGCCCGCCGCAACAAGTCACACTGCCGTTGCGATAGCACCGGATTCTTAAAGAAGCTACCCGCGTTAGCGAGCTGTGCAGGATCGGGTAACTTTCGTTGCCGCAGCCCAACCACCGCATCAAACACTTGTCGCGCAGTAGGCGCCCGAACCGCAACTGCCTCGGCAAGCCCACCATACACAAGCTGGGGCGTGAACTCAGTAGAGAGATCAAAGCTCACAGAAACGATCAGGTAACGCCCTGCTTCAATACTTTTAAACAAGCTGTCGCGATAGCCAAACTGACACTGCTTATTACTTAGCTGTATCAATGCACGCTTATTTCGATCCCAAACTTCCACATGATGAATACGCTGCTTTACCTCAACACCGTAGGCACCGATATTTTGAATCGGCGCAGCGCCAACAGTACCTGGGATCAACGCTAGGTTTTCTAAGCCATACCACCCTTGTTCTAGGCAGTACCCAACAAACGGATGCCAAGGTTCTCCGGCTTCTACTCTGACTCGAACAAGCTGCTCAGCGAGTGGCTGAACCTGTATGCCGCGACTGTTCACTCGCAAACATAGGCCATCAAAATCGTCAGTGAAAATAACATTGCTGCCGCCACCCAAGACCAATAATGGCTGCTCGACATGACCATGCTGCGCCAGCGCGGCTAGCAATTCTTGGCGAGTATCAACCTGAATAAATTGACGGGCAACGCAGGGTAACTGAAAGCTGTTAAACGGGCTCAGGTCGACGTGAAATTGCATCAGCGCAGTATTCATTTACCGCCAAGACGGCTATCAAGCTGATCGAGCAACCCTGCTGAAGCATTTTCGATAAGATCAAGCACCAGATCAAACCCTCGAGCGCCGCCATAGTAGGGGTCGGGTACTTCGCTAAACTGCTGCTGCGATGAGAAATCGAGGAATAGCTTTAACTGTGCTCGCGCCCCATCGGGAATGATCGATTGCAGGTTGCGCAGATTTTCATTATCCATCGCCAAAATATAATCGTAACGATGAAAGTCTTCGGCTACCGCCTTGCGCGCCCGCAAAGGACGGAGGTCATAACCTCGCCCTGCCGCCACCTTGACCGAGCGATGATCGGGCTCGTGACCGATGTGAAAAGCGGCCGTACCGGCTGAATCGACCTCAATCTGGGCAGATAATCCGCGCTCATTGACCAGTCGCTGAAACACGCCATGGGCTGTCGGCGAGCGACAAATATTGCCCATACACACAAACAGAACCGCCATTTGAGGGGAGTCGGCCATCATATCAACGCAATACCTGAGCGAGCTCACGGTCGCTCTTTAAAATATGCTGAGTCAGCCACTGGTTCATGAATTCGGGTAACTCGATACTCATCACCTTATCGCCTCGACGCAAAGTACCCATCTTCTCATCTACCATCTGTAACAAGCGCTGATGCTCCTGCTGATGCTTCTCTAGACCGGGATAATTCAACTCTCGCATCATCGATTCCTCATGGAAAAAATGATGGCGAGTGTAATCCACCAGTTCTGACACTACCTCTTCAACGGTACTATCAGCATTACCCGCACAGACCTCATCGTAAAGTTTGTCCAGCAGCTCAAACAGCTGCTGATGCTGTTTATCTATTTTGGCATGGCCGATACAAAATTCATCACGCCAAAGGTACTTAGCCACAACCCCTCCTTAACCTGCCGCCAGCAATGCACGAACCCGATCCAAATCCTGCTGAGTGTCCACCCCAGCAGGCAACAGCTCATCAGCCGTCGCAACATGAATATAAGCACCGTTCCACATCGCTCTCAACTGCTCCAGACACTCGGTCTGCTCCAGCAAACAGGGTGGCCATTTGACAAAATCGTTCAACAACTTCACCCGATAAGCGTAAATACCGATGTGACGCTGATAATTACCCGTCTCGGGCATTTGCTTAGAATTGTCAGCAAACGCATCGCGAGGCCACGGCATCGGCGCACGACTAAAATAGAGCGCCCGACCACTTTGATCAGCAACCACCTTGACCGAATTGGGATTGAGCAACGATTCGAGATCTTCAATCGGCTCAGATAAGGTAGCGATACTGGCCAGCGGTTCTGCCGCCAGATTATGCGCTACCTGATTGATAACTCGCGGGGGGATTAACGGCTCATCGCCCTGCACGTTGACGACGATATCATCAGAATATAACCCCTGCTTTTGAACCACCTCTTGCAGTCGATCGGTTCCAGAGGGGTGCTCCGACAAAGTCATACAAACCTCGGCACCAAAGCCTGCCGCAACCTCAGCGATACGCGCATCGTCGGTGGCGATGATGACCTGCTTGGCTTCGCTTAAACAGGCGCGTTCATAAACGTGTTGAATCATCGGTTTGCCAGCGATATCCAACAACGGCTTACCCGGCAATCGGGTAGAGGCAAAACGGGCAGGGATAATAACTGAGAATGACATCAGATCGCCTCGCGCTCCTCTGCTGTCATTTCGCGAGCCTCAGTTTCCAGCATCACCGGAATACCATCTCGAACCGGATAGGCCAAGCCACTGGCACGACAAAACAGCTCATTGGTTTCTTTATGCCACTCAACCGGTGCTTTCGATACGGGGCAAACCAGAATATCCAGAAGTTTCTTATCCATCATTTTTCCTGAGATCTTTAAAAGTCGCTACCAATGCATTGATACGGTCAATTATTTGATCACCTAACAGTGATGATAGCTGCGCATTAACCGGCAAATAATACCTGTTGTGCTGAGCAAATGCGCGGCATTTTACCGCGTCCTTTTCGGTCATCAAAACCGGCAAGTCGTCATCAAATTCCAGGTCCTGTAGACGATACTCGCGATGATCGGGAAAAGGATGAGGAATAACCCCATAGCCCAGTTGGCTTAACGTATCAAAGAAACGCTGTGGGTTGCCAATCCCCGCAACAGCATGAACCTGCTGCGGAATAAGACTCGCCTCCGAGTCGTCTAATCGTTTTAGCGCTCCAGGTTGCAGCGTCATGCTAAAGCCATTGGGGTACACGAATGAACCAACCGTGCCGTTGACCACCACAAAATCGACCTCGCCAAGTCGCTGCGGAGGCTCCCGCAAAGGCCCAACCGGTAAACATCGACCGTTGCCCAGACCGCGTTTGCCATCAACCACGGCAATTTCGATATCGCGTTGCAGCGCATAGTGCTGCAACCCATCGTCGCTAATAATAATGTCGCAATCATGGAGCGCAAGGAGTCGCTCTGCTGCCCTTCCACGCACCGGGTCAACCACCAGTGGGCAACCACTGCGTTGCACCAGCATTAACGGCTCATCACCCACCTGGGCAGCTGAACAGTCCGGTGTCACGTCAAACGGATAATTTGGTGCCTTACCCCCATAGCCACGACTGATCACGCCTGGGCTATAACCCTGCGCTTTAAGCAGCTCGAGTAACCATAACGTGAAAGGAGTTTTGCCTGTACCGCCGACCGATATATTCCCCACCACCACTACGGGAACGGGTGCGCGATAGGCTTTTTCGGGGTGTGTCAGGTAGCGGTTACGTCGTTTACCGGCCAGGCGCTTAAACAGCCATTCGAGACCCGACAACAAAGCCAACGGCTGTGCAGAGTTATACCAGGCACGCTCTAGCCAACCGGACAACCTAGCGACTCTCTGGACTGCGAGTAGTAATACTCAGCTGAATAAAACCCAGCTGGCCGGCTGCATCCATTGCGGACACCACAGCCTGATGCGGCGTCTGAGCGTCGGCGGTAATAATGACCGGTAACTGCTCCTTATTTCGTGCCGCCTTCAGAATCGCACGCTTGATGGTTTCTATCTGACCATTAACCAGCCGCTTATCATTAATGGTATAGCCACCATCAGCAGTAATGGAGATATCGATCACCAACGGCGCGTCTGCTACCGCTTCACCTGTCGCTTTAGGCAGGTCAATTTTCAAATGCATCTCTTTGGTAAAGGTGGTCGAGACCATAAAAAAGATCAGCAACAAAAACACCACATCGATAAGCGGGGTCAGATTAACGCTGATCTCTTCAGATTGCTGGCGTTTAAACTTCACGTCTTAGCCTGCTCGAAATCGACCTCTCGATCACCGTGAATCACTTCCACCAGTTTGACCGCTTCCTGCTCCATTTCGATCACTAAAAAATCAACCCGACGGATAAAATAGCGATGCATCACTACCGCAGGAATAGCCACAGTTAAACCTGCAGCGGTGGTTATCAGCGCCTCGGAGATACCACCAGCCAGGACATTCGCATTCCCGGTTCCCTGAATCATTATTTCGCTGAAAACTTTGATCATGCCCACCACGGTACCCAACAAACCAAGCAGCGGCGCGATCGCAGCAATGGTACCCAGCGGGTTAAGAAAGCGTTCGAGTTCATGAATCACTTTGGATGCAGTTTCCTCGATACTCTCCTTCATAATCTCGCGACCATGCTTGGAGTTGTTCAGACCACTCACCAAAATCTGACCCAGTGCAGAACTGTTGCGAATCTCCGTCAACCGCTCGGCGCTCAACGCATTTTTTTGAACTAGCGCCCAGACGTCAGCGACTAAGTGCTTAGGAGCAATTCGGTTTGAACGCAGCGTCCACAACCTTTCCGCAGCGATAGCCAGCGCCATAATGGAACACAACAGAATCGGCACCATTAACCAACCGCCTGATTTAACCAGTTCTAGCACGGGTAACTCCTTGAGATCTGTGAAAACCGCCGCTAATGTACCACAGCCTATGATTATGATTGAAGAAGTGGATGGATCAGCATAACAACCCA
This sequence comes from Halopseudomonas sp., assembly GCA_036960405.1. GTDB lineage: Bacteria > Pseudomonadota > Gammaproteobacteria > Pseudomonadales > Balneatricaceae > Motiliproteus. The sequence goes on from JBALWS010000117.1 coordinate 5,344, forward strand.
GCAACCAATCATGGGATGAATGAAAATTTCAACGCAGAAACACGCATTCTGCGCCAACTCTGATAGGCTTATAAAGCAGAGGAAAGGACTTTCCAATAATCAGGAAGCAAGACAGACGACTCATACAGCTGCATAAACATATATCTACAAGGTTGCTTGGGCTATCAACGAACCATAGTCACGCGTTATCATGCGAAACTAGGAACAATAATTGCTTACTATGATCTATAACGACTAATTTACGGCTATAGTGTAAATTTTACTGACACGACTGATCAAGCGTTTTACCGAGGTGACAGTGACATGAACAAGAACACAGCGGCGCCAACGGACAAAGAGCAGCCACAGTCGCCGGTCAAATCAAGACGGTCTTTTTTACAGAAAGCCTCGGTGGGTGCCGCTATTACGACCCTGCCTGCGGCCTCTGTTTGGGGTGGAACCTGTAGTGACTCTGCCGCTTCATCCAATTCCGGCTCGCATGTCCATACGGATTGCACCTTTCCGCTACTTTCCGGCGGCCGGTCACCGGGCAACTGGAAGAACTTCGAAGATAATATTCACGATACCTTTACCGCCGTTGGCGCTGTAAAAGACGATTCTCCACCAAATGCTAATGCCAGCCAAGGCAATAGTAGTTGCAGCTATGCTGAGTACCAAGCCTTCAAAGATTGCTATATAGCCCAGATAAACATCGTAATGGGGCACACCATAACGACATTTAGCACGCCTACTTTCCCCGGCATCACCTTCACCGTTGCAGACGGGCTAAGCTCTAACGGCACCGGAATGAGTAATATAAAATTCCATCTTGCCGCCGCGTACCTGAATGGCTATTTTGGATTTTATGACGGCCAACTCTACAACGCCGCAGAGATTATCGAACAAATCTGGGCTTTTTATGTCATCCAGACAGAATCAAACAACACCGTTAATATTACCGACTTTGATATGGGCTACACTGATGGCTCGACCAATTTCACATTTGACTTAGCATGCCCTGTTCCAGTTTGCTCAAACTGATATGGCTTCAGCGAGCGAGAAGTGGTTCATCCCCAAGAGCATTCAGTGTTACTTCCCGTCTGATAAGAGCGATGCAGTAATCTTTGACGCCTCTACCGGGGACACCCGCTTTCTCATCGGACTCAATGAACTGCTGCACGAATTACTTATGTTAAATGAATTCAGCCAGGCGAGACTTGTGGAACGTATCGATTCTCAAGGACATGATGGCAAGAGTATTTTTGACAGCATGATCAAACAAAAATTGATCCAAAAAATAACATAATGCTAACCATTGATACTGGAGCCTATTGTTTTAGGCTCGAATCTGATTTAGAACACGTAAAAAAAATGGTGACCATGATGTATGGCCACCAAGAAGACCATAACCAGATTAAACCCGCTGATTACAAGATAAGGATCAAATTCGATTCCTTTTTTCGGCGCTTCATCAAACCTCAGATCAGCTTTTATTCCGATTGCCATTTGCCATTTAAACCAATGCCTGCCAATCAAGCATTTCCGGTCCTTGAGTGGGGGATGAACTGGTGTATTTCAGCTTATGATTTTAATCATCTCATCATTCACGCGGCTGTGATTGAAAAAGATGGCCAGGCGATCATCTTTCCAGCAACGCCAGGCTCTGGGAAAAGCACCTTATCCGCGTTTATGGCACTGTCGGGATGGAACCTATTTTCCGATGAAATGGCGATCATCGACCTTAACAGTAATAGAGTCAGCCCCTTATATCGCCCTGTATGCTTAAAAAACGAGTCCATAACACTAGTGAAAGAATGGTTTCCCAACGCCATTTTCACCCCAGTCGCCAAAGACACTCATAAAGGCGATGTTGCTCATCTAAAAACACAAGATTTTTCATGTTTCAACCAATTAAATAAAGCAGAAATCAAAGCGATAGTCTTCCCTAAATACGCCAGAGATCAGGACATCACAATTTATCAACTTAATAAATCGCAAGGATTTTCTCAGTTGGTACAGAATGCGTTTAACTACAATATTCTCGGAGCAACCGCTTTCGATACCGTCAAAAAAATCATCGAATCATCGAATCAGTTTGAAATCATTTACAACAATCTGGACGATGTATCCGACCTGCTGATTAACGACATACTAGCCATATGATCTCAAACACACTGAGCTACATCATTTCGATTTTCAAAGGTAATTTAAAGACAGATCTCAGCATTAATGAATGGGAACGAATTATTTTTATATTGCGTGAGTGCGATACATTACCAATGGCTTATGAGTCTTCCAAAATATCTGGAACACTTAACAACTACCCTGAATACGCCATTAAGCACATGCACGCAGCCCAAATCTACAGTAAACGACAGGCACAACAAGTTAGGTATGAGTGCACAGAGATAGCTAAAACATTAGAAGAAACGGGCATCCAACCTGTATTTCTAAAAGGTGCAGGCTATACATTACGCAACAGCAGAAACAGCCTCGGAAGAATATATACTGACATTGATGTTTTAGTACCAAAACATCAATTAAATGCAGCCGAGAAAGCATTAAACCGACATAGCTGGAGTACTAAAAGGCTCAATAACTATGACGAGCGATATTATCGACAATGGTCTCACGAAATACCACCAATGTTTCAAATTCATAGAGGAACTGTTTTAGACCTCCATCACAATATAGTCCCCCCCATGGGTAGAAAAGCCAAGGATATCAGCTCATTACTAAGTCAGACAGTACTGACAACTGGCGGTTTTAAAGTGCTTTCCCCAGAAGCAACTGTACTGCATAGCTCAGCACACTTATTCACCAATGAAGACTTCTCACACGGATTTAGAGATCTTATAGACTTGTATGTACTAATATCAGATTTCGAATCTGACACCTTCTGGGAAAAATTGTTGCTGCTCGCCTATAAAACAGAGCTCACTTTAGAATTATATTATGCTTTAACCTGCTGCAAATTTTATTGGGAGCTCAACATTCCTGATGATATAAACACGGATCTTAGAACAAAGCACAAAAACATATTAACAGCATTTAACATATGCATTTTCAAACTAGGATTACAGCCCCATCACCCTTTGATTCAAGAAAAAAAACATAGCCTCGCATGCCTTCTTATTTTCATCAGAGGGCATTGGAAAAAAATGCCAAAACATTTATTGCTATTTCATATCATATCTAAAGCATGGACGATGTTTATAAATCAAATCTTTGGAAAGCATCATTTTGATCCGCCAAAACCTGACTTACATCGTTAACCCACGATGTAAGTGGCTTCTATGCTCCTATCATAGCTAGAGCGATCATCAGCATGAAAGCGAATATCGTGGTCAGCTAGTAACGACTACCCCTAGCTTTTCCATCAGTGCGTATAGCGTCGGCCGTGTCACACCTAATAGCTCCGACGCTTTTGAAATATTACCCTCTGCTTTACTCAACGCGTTCAACACTGCCTTTCTTTCCGCAGTTTCTCTGGCCCGTTTCAAATTGAACGGCATTTCATCCACCGCTTCTGTCGCTACCAGGCCTAAATCTAATTCATTGACCTGCACCCCATCAGCCATTATCACCGCACGCTTGACTCGGTTTTCCAACTCACGAATATTCCCAGGCCATTTAAAATCTGCAATAGACTGGCAAGCGGTATCGGTAAAACCACGCAATGATCGCCCTTGGGCTGACGCGTATTTATCCAACAAAGCACGCGCAATCACCACCGCATCACCAGGGCGATCCCGCAATGGTGGGATATTGATGGTAAATTCACTGAGGCGGTAAAACAGATCCTCCCTGAAACGACTATCTGCAATCATCTGCTCAAGATTTTGGTGAGTCGCACTGATAATTCGAACATCAACAGGAATCTCTTGTCGGCCACCAATCCGCTCAACCACTTTCTCCTGCAGGAAGCGCAACAATTTGGCTTGCAGCGCTAGTGGCATGTCACCGATTTCATCAAGGAATAGGGTTCCGCCGTTAGCAGTTTCAATCTTGCCCGGCGTTTGTTTAGCAGCCCCGGTAAAAGCGCCTTTCTCATAGCCAAACAATTCGCTCTCAAGCAAATTCTCGGGAATAGAGGCACAGTTGATCGCTACAAAGCGCCCTTCACTGCGGTCACTCAAACTGTGAATGGCCCTGGCAATCACCTCCTTACCGGTACCACTCTCACCAAGCACCAGAGCACTGATATCAGCAGGAGCTATTTTTTCAACCATACGACAGATCTGTCGCATCTCATCAGAGGCAGCAATAAGACCATCCAGTGGGGTAGACGATGCAGATAATTGGCGATTTTCCCTCTCAAGTCGAGACAGTTTAAAAGCCCGATCTACAATCAGCCCTAATACATCAGGATCCACCGGTTTCTGGTAAAAATCGTAGGCCCCCATCCCCACCGCGCGCACCGCATTGGATTGGTCATCATTACCCGTTACCACGATCACCTTGGTCTGAGGAGCCAGCTTAAGGACTTGCTCCAGAACCCCCAACCCAATGCTGGCATTAGCGGGATCGGGCGGCAAACCAAGGTCCAAAGTAATGACCTCGGGTTCAAAACGGCGCAGTTGTTTGATCGCCGAGGCTTCATCCTCAGCAAATACCAATTGGTATTGGTCAAAGCACCATTTAAGTTGTTTTTGTAAACCTAGATCGTCCTCGACGACCAATAGGACATTACGCTCCTTGTTTTGACTCACGTTTCTCTCGCTGCTGATCTAATACTTGAAATACAGGTAACCGAATTATCATCTTAGTCCCCTGACCTGGCTGGCTTTCCACCTCTAACCAACCATCATTCTCTTTAACAAACTGTTGCGCTTCGTAAACACCAATCCCCATTCCGGCACTACCCTTAGTGGTATCGAACGGCTTAAAGAGGCGAGTGCGAATAAACTCCTGATCCATTCCGCAACCTGTATCAGTGATGCTAAGAATAGCCTCCTCGCCCTGTTTTTCTACCGATACCTGCACCCGGCCATCATCTGGGGTGGCATCTTGCGAGTTCTGCACTAGGTGACACACTACATCGACCAAACGCTCTGTATCAATTTTAACTCTTAATCCATCGTGCACTTGTGACAGAACGGGTAACGGCAAACTCCCAACTTGACGCTTAATCACCATTGCGGCAATCAGATCAAGATCAATAACATCCTGCTGAACCAATAGGTGAGATTGCTTGCGCAATTGACTCAACAATCGATTCATTCTGGCTACGGCATTTGCAAGTGTGTCCAGCGCATCATCGACAAATTCAGGGTTATGTTTATGTCGCGCAGCATTACTCACCACTAACGACAACTGGGCCACAATATTTTTAAGGTCATGAACGACAAATGCCGATAAACGGTTAAACGCTTCAAATTGACGAGCTTCCAACAGCGATTCGCTGGTTCGTTTTAACTCGATCAGCGCCGCCAACTGGCCACCAAGCGCTTTAAGCAGATCAAAATCTTCCCAATTAACAGGCTGCTCAGCTCTTGGAGGGGCAAGCCCGACAACACCCACCAGACGCGACTGATGTAACAACGGCACCAGCAGCCACAAACCTACGCTAGCCAAAGAGGTTGATACGCCTAAGTTAGGGTAATGCTCTGGTGTATGGCGATATTCTTTTAAATTTACAATCCAACCTGTCCGTTCTAAAAAATCCAGTAATACTTGGTCATCTACGGTAGTTAAAGGCGCTCTGTAGTCAACACTCATAGCACTTTGACAAACAAACTGACCGCCCTCCTTTATCCATAGCACACCACCATTACTGTCGACAGGGTCCGCAATGCCAATTAGAAGTTCTTGGTAGTAGCGCTCATCAAGAGGTAACGCAGCAAAGCGAGAGTTAGCCTTCATCCACTCATCACGGTAATCATATTTATAACTCAGAAAGTGTTTGTTCAGCCAAACGGCCACAAGAGAACGAAACCGACCGGAGCTTATTAGCAACACAAATAGCGTCAATGCAACAACGATAAAAATAATCTGGACGGCACTACCCACACCGTTCCCAAACCAGCGCAAGTAATAGCCGACAAGACTCATCACCAACAGGTATAAACCAGACAGGAGTAGAGTCGTAGAAAAGAAAATTGCTTGGCGGGAGATTCGTAATTCACGGTTCCAGTCTCGAGTTCGCGAAACCGATATCGCAATCAGCGGCGCAGCCATCGCCGAAACAAAACCTCTTGCCTGCCAAAATTCCGGATCTATCCGTTTAAACAGCAACGCCTCTGAATAGAGCAAGAAATCATAGCCAAAGACTAAACAAACACCGATCAATAAAAATTTGACCGACCATCGCTGGTCGGTAGGTATATTACGAAACCACTGCTCAGTCACCACCAGAACTGCCGTCACCAAAACAAGCGGTGCGAGGTAGGGTAACGAGACACCCAGATCTACGAAAAGACTGACACCCAACATCTCGACAATATTGAGAATCAGCAGCCCTATGGAACCAAGCAATACAAGCCATGGAGATTTAAGTGACCAAAAATCTTTGCCTCCACGGCCAAAATCAAACAGCTTGAGCATAAATAGTAGCCAAGCCATATTACGAAGCAGCTCCACAAACACCTGGTTGGCCGGGTTAAAGCCCTCCTGCAGATCACTAAAAGCGATATATCCAGCCCAAACAGTCGTAGTAAACAGCGCTAGTTGTAACCAAACCCCAAGCAACCGCTCACGCCAGATAACGAGGCATAGAATAAGCATGATCAAGAAAACAATGAAGGAAGCAGAAAAGCCTAGCAGTGCCATCAAATACCCTTAATTAAAATCCAGAACAGAAATTCCGATCTCAGCTGCAACATGGTCATATAGCGACCGAAGAGGGGATTTAATGTGCCGAAAAAAAACCTCCTGATTAATCCTATAGGGCGCTCTACGACCATGATAGTCGATCACACTACCAACCTGTTCAAACAGAATGCCAAAACGTGACAAATGGCGAGCCAATCGAGGTTCCATCATCACGATAACGGATTGCGTGCCGCGAATGTAACACCATGCAGCTGCAGCCATATAGAGCCCGACGGCAATATAAGGAAAATTGGGGGAACCCAAATCTGCACGCGAGCTATTGACTACAAAGGGCATTTTCTCCTCTCCCCTGCGCCGGCGATACTCCCCCGTTACAGCAAGCCGAGATAACTCGCCATAGTGGCCATCGTGTAAGTGCTCAATATCTACCTTGCCTCGGTCAATTGAATCGAGACAATGTACCGCGATGGGTAACCGATGCGCTTTGTGCTGAAGTCTCACCAATCGAACCGTTCCGGCAACCTCATCGGGTTCACCGCGATGAAAAATTAAGAAATGGTCGGAAAAATTATCGAATTGGTCAAATTCAAGCTTATTCGGAAAAGCAGACTTATCTTCGAATTCAAGCTCTTTACAATAAACCTGATAACGGACCTGATACGCTAGCACACGTAACTCATCAGAATCTGCCCGCCTGATGTAGAAATACCGGTCAAAGTACTCAGTCAACTTGGTATCAATCACTTTTATTCCACTGGCCACTCATTGCCTACTAGGCTCATCACCGATGCACTCCGACATTAGCTACGGTTTAGCCACTTCCAACTTCTGTACCAAGGAACGAAGGTATTTCACAGGTATAGCGTAGCTGATTCCACTAGGCTTACTCAGCACATCTTCCTTGGTCGACTTTACAAAAACCATATTAAGAATTCCAACAACCTCACCGGTATCTGGCCGATAGAGCGGACTACCACTATTACCAGGATAGGCAGTGGCGTCTAGCTGATAGACAAAGAGTGGATCACGAAGTCGACTGATCTTTGTGGCGCTGAGCTGGCTCGAACTCGAAGAGGGTGTCGCAATTGGAGTAATGGCTGAAATCAACCCTCTGTGCGTAACAGGATACAGCCCAAGTATCGCGCCAATGGGAAAGCCAGTAAAAGCAACATTCTCTCCCTCCCCAAGCAATTGATCGGTATTTGTAAACTTCAGCGCAGGGATACGCGTATCCACCCTTATCACTGCTAAATCATGCTCAGGACTAGAACCTGAAAAAACAGCCTGATGCATTCGTGTAGTCGCCCCTGTGCCACTGAGTACAACTAAGCGCTCTAGGTTCTCGGTATCCATGTCTGCCGGTATAACGTGGTTATTGGTTGCAATAAGCTGC
>JBALWS010000118.1:0-13249 GCA_036960405.1 Halopseudomonas sp.
CCGTTGGCGAAGCTGGCGTGATCGATTTCGACGATGGATCCAAGACCGAAAACACCCGCGTCTCCTACCCGATTCATCACATCGACAACATTGTCAAGCCAGTATCCAAAGCCGGTCACGCGACCAAGGTGATTTTCCTGACTGCCGATGCGTTCGGCGTATTACCGCCGGTATCGAAACTCACGCCTGAGCAAACTCGCTATTATTTCCTGTCCGGCTTTACTTCCAAGCTGGCCGGTACTGAACGTGGTATCACCGAGCCGACCCCAACTTTCTCTTCTTGCTTCGGCGCAGCCTTTTTAAGCCTGCACCCTACCCAGTATGCAGAAGTATTGACCAAGCGAATGAACGCCTCAGGCGCCCAGGCTTACTTGGTTAACACCGGCTGGAACGGTACCGGCAAGCGCATCTCGATCAAAGATACTCGCGCTATCATCGATGCGATCCTTGACGGTTCGATCGAGAACGCCGAGTTTAAGCAACTGCCCTACTTTAATCTGACAGTGCCTCAGGCGCTGCACGATTGCGATAGTGGTATCCTTAACCCACAAGATACCTATAGCGAACAGTCTGTTTGGGAATCTAAGGCTAAGAACTTGGCAGCGATGTTTGTCGATAACTTCGAGCGTTTCACCGACACTCCAGAAGGTGAAGTACTAGTTGAGGCCGGCCCCAAGCTGTAAGCCTTTAGCAGTGCGACTATCAAAGCCCGGCAACGCCGGGTTTTTTTATGCCCTGAAAACCTCCTAAGCATTAACCTTAAGTCGCGTTAGGCACCATCCTAGTCAACGCTATACTCCGTCATCCATTCATCAAAATCGAAGGCTTGAGCAATGACAGCTACTATCGAACCACTTGTTGCCAGACACCACCAACAGGGCGTCACGACACTGACTCTATTGCGCGCTGAGGCCTACAACGCACTGTCTGATGAACTAATAAACGACCTGACCCTAGCGTTTGAAGCGATTGCAGAGGACGCTGAAACCCGCGTCGTGATTCTACGTGGGAGTGGCCGTGGATTTTGCGCTGGCCACGATCTGAAACAATTAGCTCAAGACGACGATGCTGCCCGACAACAACAAACCTTCGATCGTTGTTCAAGATTGATGCAAACCATCAATCAACTGCCGCAACCTGTGATCGCAGAAGTCCATGGCATCGCCACAGCAGCGGGCTGCCAGTTGGTCGCTAGTTGCGATCTAGCGGTGGCCGAACAGGGCGCACGTTTTGCCACACCGGGGGTCAATATCGGTCTGTTTTGCTCGACCCCAATGGTGGCACTGAGCCGAACGGTAGCGCAAAAACACGCGATGGAGATGCTGCTACTTGGCGAGATGGTCAGCGCGCAGCGCGCCTACGAAATGGGCTTGGTGAACCGCGTCGTCGAAACTGAGAAGCTCGAGCAAGAGGTACTCAATATGGCACACAATATCGCGGCCAAGTCAGGCAACTGCGTCCGGACCGGTAAGCAAGCGTTCTACCGACAATTAAACCAGCCTCTGGCTGCCGCCTACGCCGACTGCTCCGAAGTGATGGGGTGCAACATCCAACACCCCGATGCCGTCGAAGGCATCGATGCTTTTCTGCACAAGCGCACCGCCAAATGGACCAGCTAAAAGGTAACCGTGATTCGATGCAGCACCCTGATCCGATTAAACCCGATCAATTGCGCCAACTCTGATGCGCGAGCCAGGTTTTCAAATACACAAGCCTGGCCCTCGCAGGTAAAGGGCAGCAACGCATCGTCATCATCACGCAGTAGCATCAACCAGCCTTGCTGCATCGGCTCGAACACCACCTCTTTTAACGCGCCGATCCGTCGACCAACGCAAACTTCACTAAACTCCACGCCAACACCTCGCTCAGAGGCAATCGTTATTTACGGAATCGCTCATAGCCGTAAGCCTCCCGAATTTGGTTTGATTACAAGCCATAAATCGGCTCGGTTAAGCATAGCAGCCAGGGCATTAAGCACTGAAAACACCGCGCCATACCGGTATGATGCTGGAAAAAGTTTCATGCGAGGATGATGCCTGTGAATATCGATCTTAAGACACTTTCGGCTAGCGAGGTTTACTTCAGCATGATTCAAACGCTGGTACCTCGCCCCATCGCTTGGGTATTATCTGAGCATGCAGATGGCCGGTATAACCTGGCCCCATTCTCTTATTTCACCGCTGTGTCGAGCTCACCACCGTTGGTGATGATCTCGGTCGGAAAGAAACCCGATGGCAGTGATAAAGATACTCACGCCAACATTGAGGCCAGAAGTCATTTTGTTATCCATATCCCGAGTCGTGAGCAGCTAGAGGTGATGAACCAAAGCTCTGCTACCCTGCCCGCAGAAATATCCGAAGTCGATGAATTAAATCTGGAAACAGTCAGTTTTGAAGGCTGCCCGCTGCCTCGATTAAAACAGGCAAAAATCGCCTACGGCTGCGAATGCCATGAAATCCATCCGATCGGCGACACCCCACAGGCGATGATTATTGGGCGCGTTAATCAAATCTATATCGATGACAGCGTGGTCAACATCGATCCAAAAGGTCGATTCAAAATTGACACGACTAAGCTGGATCCTGTTGCCCGTCTTGGCGCGTCAGAATACTTGGCAGGTGGTGAGATAATAAAACTGGGGCGGCCGCGATGATAGAACAACCCCGCGCTTGGTAGAGCGAGCAAGCCGCAACCATCCAACGGTCAGGTAGCGGCTGGACCCTGAAAAAATTTCAGCCTGTAATGATCCTACGCGCCCGGATTAGCCAGCAAACAAGCCAGCTTAATGGCTAACATCGGCAAGAATAGCGGTTCTGAAAGTACTCAGCAGATTGCCAATCTGCTCCCCTTCAACACCATCGACATAGCCATGCTGCGCTATCGATAGCCGAAGTTCATCAAGCTCACGGTCCAACTCGCTCAGGCTATATTCCTGTTCAAGCACCTGTCCACGCAGTCGTTGTAATCGATAGAGGACTTGCTGATAGCCCTGTGGCTCCCTGCCTAACTGCGTCACGTTTTGGCTTCCTTCCGGAACATTCCGGCTCAAAATAAGTATACGAATTCTGCCATATTGATGACATTTATCAAATAGTCAGTTTTCCTATATTAAACAATAAGACAAAAAAAACCCTGCAAGAGCAGGGCAAAAGAGGGTATATCTGAGAATCACAGGCTGACTGGGGGATTAGCAGCCAGCCTGCTTATGGCCCGGTTTTTTAGCCGAACTGATTCATAGTGTTATCTTTACCAGTAGCCTTACGTGCCGCTTCACCGGCGAAGGATTCCTTGTGATTATCGCCCATGCCGGAATCCGGAGAGCAAACCTAATCCGTCAGCACACGCAGATAGCCAGGATCGAGATCCTGATCGATATACGCCATGCCCAATTTAGTCAGATACTCCATCCGATCCACTCGGGCAGGATCAAGCTCGGGGAAGACTAAGTCGGAACGACGGTATAACGTCACTAAATGCTCAAATACAGCATCGTTGTTGAGTGCTGCAGCGCCAACATCGGGCTTAACCTTCTGCCGCAGTGCCTCGGGTAGGTCCAGAGCCAGTACGACCGGCTGCTCGTCGCCTTCAAAGCGAACGCTACGATCGCGTATACAGCGCTGCGCCCAATAAAAAGCCAACTCTCGACTCTGGGTCACAAACACCGGCTCTTTAGTTTGCTTGAACGCCTTGTCACCGATAGTCGCCATGGTATTACGCGTCGCCTGTTGCAACGCCTGATCACCAGACCCTTTAAGCCCCTGCTGCATGATCGAATCCAACAACGCCGAGGATGTACCGTGGTACCAGGTCTCACCAGTGGCGAATCCGGCCTCGCTCAACAGGGTTGAAGCATCCTGTAGATACGTGGGAACTTGAGTCATAACGGCACCTCGATGATTCAGATCAGACAAAATTATTAACCGACCGGGGAATGTACAAACCCCGCCGTATTAGCGCAACCGGCACTGCGGTTACATCAAGACAACTGCTAATAGGGTTGCCATTAGCCGTTATCCTGAAGCTTTAAAGCTTTAAAGCCTTGAAGCTAAAAAGCGACCCGGAGGCCGCCTTGGTCAACACTTCGCCGTTCCTGCGCATCCATGCGCTCACGGCATACCGTTCATCCTGAACATAAAGCGATTTGGCTTAGCCGAACTGGTTGGAAGTGTTATTCGCACCGCCAGCTTTCAGAGCATTCTCACCGGCAAAGTATTCTTTGTGGTCGTCACCCATGTCAGAACCTGACATGTTCTGGTGCTTAACACAGGCGATACCCTGACGGATCTCTTTGCGCTGTACGCCAGCTACGTAGCCCAGCATGCCTGCCTCGCCGAAGTACTCTTTGGCCAGGTTGTCAGTAGACAGGGCCGCAGTGTGGTAAGTCGGCAGAGTGATCAAGTGATGGAAGATGTTCGCTTCACGAGCGGAATCGGCCTGGAAAGTACGGATCTTGTCGTCGGCACGTGCAGACAGCTCAGACTCGTCGTACTCAGCGCTCATCAGAGCAGCACGATCATAAGCAGAAACGTCTTCACCGGCTTCAACCATGGCATCGAATGCTTGTTGACGGAAGTTTAGAGTCCAGTTGAAAGAAGGCGAGTTGTTGTAAACCAGCTTCGCATCAGGAATCTCTTTACGCACTTCATTCATCATATCAGCGATGTCTTGAACGTTTGGCGTTGCAGTTTCGATCCACAGTAGGTCAGCACCCGCTTTGATCGCTTCGATACTGTCAAATACGCAACGCTCTGGACCGGTACCTTGACGGAATTGGTACAGACCAGAAGGCAGACGCTTAGGACGAACCAGCTTGCCGTCACGGTTGAAGCAAACATCGCCTTCAGCCATGTCAGCCACATCGATCTCTTCAACGTCGAGGAAAGAGTTGTAACGATCGCCTTGATCGCCTGGCTCTTTAACAACAGCGATCTCTTTGGTCAGGCCTGCACCTTCAGAGTCGGTACGTGAAACGATAATACCGTTGTCGATACCCAACTCAAGGAAGGCGTAACGCAGCGCGCGGATCTTGTTATGGAAGTCGGCGTGAGGAACGGTGACTTTACCGTCCTGGTGGCCGCACTGCTTTTCGTCAGCAACCTGATTTTCGATCTGCAGCGCACAAGCACCCGCCTCGATCATCTGCTTGGCCATCAGGTAAGTCGCTTCAGCGTTACCGAAACCAGCATCGATGTCGGCAACAATTGGCACGATGTGAGTGACGTGGTTGTCGATTTGATCTTGAATTGAAGCTTCAGCAGCTTTGTCACCCGCTTCGCGAGCAGTATCTAGCGCGCGGAACAGACCGCCCAGCTCACGCGCATCGGCTTGACGCAAGAAGGTGTACAACTCTTCTACCAGACCGGCAACAGTCGTCTTCTCGTGCATCGACTGATCAGGCAGAGGACCGAAGTCCGAACGCAGGGCAGCAACCATCCAGCCAGACAGGTACAGGTACTTACGATCGGTTTTGCCACCGAAGTGCTTTTTGATAGCGATCAGCTTCTGCTGACCGATAAAACCGTGCCAGCAGCCCAAAGACTGGGTGTACTTGGTCTTATCGGCATCGAATGCTTCCATGTCAGCACGCATGATGTTGGCAGTGTACTGAGCGATCTCCAGACCCGTTTTGAATTTGTTCTGAGCACGCATGCGAGCGGCTGACTCTGGGTTAATCGTATCCCAAGGGCTGCCAGCAGCATTTTTAGCGGATGCAATTGAGTCGATGTCTTTATTGATTTCTGACATGGTCATTCCTTCACAAAAGGTTGTTGTCGTATCAAAGTTCAGTTTGAATTTTTTGCTCTACTGCGTAGTGCTGAAAAGGACTATAACCGCAGCCGCAGCATAATTAAAATAAATATTTTCCATACTTGCAATTCACCAGACAAATAGTAGTCTTGGTGCGTATATCGTTTAAATTACAACCAAGCTAGCGCTAAACGTAACGCCCCTGTAGCACTGCAGCTGGAGCCCTTCCATGAAAATTGATCGAATCGATCTCAATCTATTGGTCTATCTCGATATCTTGCTACGCGAGAGGAGTGTCACCAACGCCGCTAATCAACTGGGGCTGAGCCAGCCTGCGATGAGCAATGGATTGCGCCGACTGCGAGATATGCTAGGCGACCCATTGCTGGTGCGAACCAGTGACGGCATGACGCCGACCGAACGAGCGCTAGAGTTACAACCGGTGATTCGCCAAGCGTTGTCTCAACTGGAAAAGGCGCTACAGTCAAAATCGCCCTTTGACTCGGTCGATTCGGACCGGGTATTTCGGATCATGGCCAGTGATTACGCCGAGTCAGCACTGTTCCCGCAGGTGCTTAAACGGTTGCGTGATGTAGCCCCCGGAGTCACCCTCGATATCATGACCCCCAGCGATGTTACCTTCCAGGATGTTGAACAGGGCAAAGTCGATATGGTGATTAACCGCTTCGACTCAATGCCGCAATCCTTCCACCAAAAGACCATCTGGAGCGACAGCTTCTCCTGCTTATTAAGCCGTAACAATCCGATCATCGATGATTTCAATCTGGACACCTACCTGCTGGCAAACCATATCTGGGTTAGCAAAACCGGTTTCGGAGCAGGTGTCGGCATCAATCCTCAGGACGTACAGCGACTCGGCTGGGTCGATGGTGCGCTGAACAAACTGGATAAAAAACGCAACATCACCGTGTTTACCCGCCACTACCAGACCGCAATGCTATTGGCCGAACAAGACGACCTGATCGTCACCCTACCCACTCGAGCAGCCAAGCTACGTCACAACCATAAAGATGTAGTAATTAAAGCACCGCCCTTCTTGATTCCTGAAATCGAGCTAAAGATGGCCTGGAGCCCGCTATTGCAACACAACCCCGGTCATCAATGGTTTCGTAAGCTGATCAGCGAGGTGGCACAGCAGATCCCGCAATGAGTCTTGCAGCGTCTGCCCTACCGGTTAACACTAGGCTGCTCATTCACGTAGAAAATTCTGAAGATAGATTTAATAACCTAGGCAAATAACACACTTCATTTTAGAATCGGATAAATTTTATTTTGCAGCGCTGTAGCCAAAGCGAATGCATTTCTGAGATAAAGAAAGCAACTTACTGTTTTAAGGGGACAAGCATGACTGAGCGCACCCAGGTTGGCGGACTTCAGATAGCCACCACGCTGTACGATCTGATCGCTGATAAAGTCACACCAGGCACCGGCATTGAGCCCGCTGCGTTCTGGGCGGCTTTCGAACAGATTCTTAACGACTTAGCCCCTAAGAATCGCGCCCTGTTAGCCAAACGTGATCAGTTACAAGCCCAGATCGATCAGTGGCATCGCGACCATCGTGATCAAAACGACGGCGCCAGCGACTTCGCTGCTTACAAAGCTTTCTTACAACAGATCGGCTACCTGGTTCCTGAAGGCCCCGACTTCCAGATAAGCACCAGCTGCGTTGAGCCCGAGATTGCCAACCAGGCGGGTCCACAGTTAGTTGTACCCATCATGAATGCGCGCTTCGCGTTAAACGCGGCTAATGCGCGCTGGGGCAGCCTATACGATGCTCTCTATGGCACCGATATCCTTCCAGAGACCGGAGGCGCTGAAAAAGGCACCCGTTTTAATCCGGTTCGCGGAGCCAAAGTTGTCGCCTATGCCCGTAGTGTTCTGAATCAAGCCGCGCCGCTGGTTCAAGGCGATCACAGCCAAGCAAACGGATACGCAATTGTAGACAGCGTGCTGCGGGTCTCGCTGGCCGACGGCAGCCAGACTAGCTTGGCCGATCCCACTCAACTAGCCGGTTACCAAGGCGAAGCCAGCACCCCTTCGTCGGTCTTGCTGGTTCACAACAGGCTGCATCTGGATATCCAGTTCGACGCCGACAGCCCGATCGGCCAGACCGACCCGGCCAACATTAATGATGTGGTGGTCGAAGCCGCACTGACTACCATCATGGACTGCGAAGACTCGGTTGCCGCGGTCGATGCCGAAGACAAAGCCCTGGCCTACTCCAACTGGTTGGGGTTAATGCGTGGTGATCTGCAAGAAACCATGCAGAAAGGCGGCAAAACTATCACCCGTCGCCTGAACGTTGATCGCCAATACAGCACCACAGATGGCGGCAGCTTGACCCTCAAAGGTCGCAGCATGCTATTCATTCGCAACGTCGGCCATCTGATGACCAACCCGGCTATCCTCGACAATAAGGGCAACGAAGTCCCCGAAGGAATCATGGATGGCATGGTCTCGGCACTATGCGCCATGCACGATTTAAACGGCAGCGGCAACATCAACGGCCAACCGGTGCGCAACAGTACTTCGGGTAGCATCAACATCGTTAAGCCGAAGATGCACGGCCCCGAAGAAGTGGCCTTTACCAACGAACTGTTCGGGCGTATCGAAGACGCATTAGGATTGCCTCGTTTCACCATGAAAGTCGGTATCATGGACGAAGAACGCCGTACCTCGGTCAACCTCAAAGAGTGTATTCGAGCGGCTAAGGACCGCGTGGTTTTCATCAATACCGGTTTCCTCGATCGTACCGGTGACGAGATCCACACCAGCATGGAAGCTGGCGCCTTCCTACCCAAAGGCGACCTAAAAACCCGCCCTTGGATCTTGGCTTACGAAGATCAGAACGTCGATGTTGGCCTAGAATGCGGCCTGCCCGGCAAAGCTCAGATCGGCAAAGGCATGTGGCCAATTCCCGACAACATGGCCGATATGATGGAAGCCAAGATTGGCCATCCGATGGCGGGCGCCAATACCGCTTGGGTCCCCTCTCCGACTGCCGCCACCTTGCATGCATTGCATTACCACAAGGTTAGCGTACCGAGTCGTCAGGCCGAGCTACAAAGCCGTACTCGCGCCAACGTTGACGACATCCTGACCATCCCTCTGCTAGGTGATCGCCAGCTCAGTGCCGAAGAGGTTCAACACGATCTGGACAATAACGCTCAGGGGATTCTCGGTTACGTAGTGCGCTGGGTTGATCAGGGCGTAGGCTGTTCCAAGGTTCCCGATATCAACAACGTCGGCCTGATGGAAGATCGCGCTACGCTGCGCATATCCAGCCAGCATATCGCCAACTGGTTACGTCACGATATCTGTAACGAAGCTCAGGTGATGGAGACATTAAAACGGATGGCGGCGATCGTCGACGGTCAGAATACCGGCGATTCTCAGTACCGTTCGATGGCACCGAACTTCGACGGCATCGCCTTCCAGGCTGCTTGTGATCTGGTCTTCAAGGGTTGCACACAGCCCAGTGGTTATACCGAACCTTTACTGCACGCGCATCGTCGCAACGTTAAAGCTCAGTAAAACGAGTTAACGAGGAGCCGCAAGGCTCCTTATTTATTTCTGGACTAGCGAAACCAACCCGCTAGCCGATATCACGATGAAGAATTTGCTCCAGCTTAGCCAAACACGCAAACACCATCATGCCGACCCCCAGCGTAAACACCGTCATGGCTTCGATGCTGCCACCCGGCAAATAATAGGCACCGCTTATTCGTGACAAGACCGCTATGGCGCAACACAACACGCCTACTACAGCCGCGACATTGCCCGCCAACCGAATCAGTTGCTGCATGTTATCCCCTTTTATTAAGCATAGTGTTTGAAAGCATAGGTGAAACTATCCCAAACTGAGACCATTTAATACCCTATAGATTTTGAGTGGTCCGCCTTTTTTAGTTACTATTCGGCAACCTTTTTTTGCGATGCCGCAATTCCATTAAGTAAGTCCCACACTACGAGGAACTACCGTGTCAGCACGCCCTGCTATCAAGCCCCAAAATCCTAATTTTTCTTCAGGCCCCTGCAGCAAACGTCCGGGCTACAGCGTTGCCGCACTGGACAGCTCGACGTTAGGACGCTCGCACCGTTCCGCAATCGGTAAAGCAGCACTGCAAAAAACGATCGACGATACCGCCGAGTTGCTCGGCCTGCCCGAGGGTTACCGGGTCGGGATTGTCCCCGCCTCCGACACTGGCGCGGTTGAGATGGCGCTGTGGAGCCTGCTCGGGGAACGTCCGGTTGACGTCTGCTCATGGGAATCTTTTGGTGCCGGCTGGCATTCGGACATCACCAAACAGCTGAAACTGGAAGTGAACCACATCAGTGCCGACTACGGTCAGCTACCCGATCTGGCCCAGACCAATTCAGGCCACGACATCGTGTTCACCTGGAACGGCACCACTTCCGGCGTCAAGGTCGACAATGCCGACTGGATCGCCGATGACCGCCAAGGCCTGACTATCTGCGACGCCACCTCGGCAGTATTCGCGATGGAGATGCCATGGGGAAAACTGGATGTAGTGACCTTTAGCTGGCAGAAAGTGCTCGGCGGCGAAGGCGCCCACGGTGTACTGATCCTTAGCCCCCGTGCCGTTGAACGGCTCGAAAGTTACACCCCTGCATGGCCACTACCGAAGATCTTCCGCCTAACGAAAGGTGGCAAACTGATCGAAGGTATATTCAAAGGTGCAACCATCAATACCCCGTCGATGCTGGCCGTCGCTGATTACCAAGATGCACTGGATTGGGTTCGTTCGATCGGCGGTGTCGGCCAAACTATCGCCATCAGCAACGCCAGTCTCAACGCGATCGAAGCCTTTGTCGATAGCCGCGACTGGATTCAGTTCCTGGCTCAAGATGCCAGCGTTCGCTCCAACACCAGCGTCTGCCTGACGCTAGATCTAGCAGCTGACCAGGTGAAGGCGTTGATCAAATTGCTCGACAACGAAGCCGTTGCCTACGATATCGGTGCTTACCGAGATGCCCCGGCGGGTCTGCGCTTATGGTGCGGCGCCACTGTCAACACCGCCGATATTGAAGCGTTACTGCCCTGGATCGAATGGGCCTTTTACCAAGTAAAAAACTAAGCAAAACCTGACGACAAACGGCCCAACTTAAGGGCCGTTTTATTATCTTCATCATTTCCAGGTAACTAACACATGCATCAGATCAGAACCTACAACAGCATCTCGGTTAAAGGGCTCGACAAATTTTCACGTGACAGCTACGAAGTGGCCAGCGAACTACCCAACCCTGACGCTTTCATGCTGCGCTCGCAAAAGCTGCACGACGTCGAGTTCCCGGCATCACTCAAAGCGATCGCACGGGCTGGCGCTGGGGTGAATAACGTCCCGTTAGATCGTTGCACCGACAACGGCATCGTCGTCTTCAACGCTCCTGGCGCTAATGCCAATGCGGTCAAAGAGCTGGTACTGGCTGGCATGCTGCTCGGCGCCCGTAACATCTATCAAGGAATGCGTTTTGTCGAAGACCTCGAACCCCAAGAAGGTCTAGACCCACTGCTTGAGAAAGAGAAGAAGCGCTTCGCCGGTACCGAACTGCGTGGCAAAACGCTCGGCGTGGTCGGGCTGGGCAATATCGGCTCGCTAGTCGCCAACATGGGGCTTTCTTTGGGGATGCAGGTTTGCGGTTACGACCCTGCAATCTCGGTTGAAGCCGCTTGGCGCTTGTCCAGCAAAGTACAGAAGATGGATAACCTCAACAGTCTGTTCGCCAAATGCGATTACATCAGCCTGCACCTACCTGCGATTGAGGCCACCAAAGGTCTGGTCAACGAAGCACTGCTCGAGTGTGTCAAGCCCAGCACCGTGTTACTCAACTTTGCCCGCGGTGAGATTGTAAATACCCAAGATATCATCAAGGCTCTGGATCAAAACCAGCTGCAATGTTACGTCAGCGACTTTCCGGCTAACGAGACCTTAGGCCACGCGAAGATCCTACAGATGCCTCATATTGGTGCCAGCTCATCCGAAGCGGAAGAGAACTGCGCCATCATGGTGGCTGACCAGTTGATCGACTTCCTAGAAAACGGCAACATCCGTAACTCGGTCAACTTCCCGCAGATTGAACTGGCTCGCACGACCCCGGTTCGTATCACCATTACCAACCAAAACGTACCCAAGGTATTGGGGCAGATCACCGCGATCATTGCCGAGTACAACCTCAACATCGTCGACATGCTAAACAAAAGCCGCGACCTACTGGCTTATAACATTATCGATCTCGAAGAGATGCCTTGTGATGCGTCACTCAAAGCGCTCAGCAGCATCGAGGAAGTGATCAACCTGCGAGTCATCAACCACGGATAGCCGTGTTAAGATACCAGATCGTCGCCAGTATCGGTGGCGATCTGGCCCACCGTAAAGACTTAGTGCCAGCCATCCAACCCTAGCAACGATATGGCCCGGTCAATTGAAACCCTCTCCTACCACAGCGATGCAGTTATTGATCAATCAGATCCGTCAAGCGGTACCGTTTGAGCTTGACGAAGCACAACTCTGCCGAGGTCCCTGCCAAGGCTGCTCTAAGAAGTTACTCGAGTTTTTAGATACCGAATTGTGCGACTGGGAACAGCGCCTGCAGCGCGGTGACACACCCCATTTTGGTGATATTCAACGACTGGCTAAAACCGGCCATCGTATCCATCGAGTGCTGAGTAACAATGGCATTATTAACCCTAATTAAATTATGTGTTTTACCCTAGTAATTGGTCCAATGATCCATTAAAGTAGCGCCCCAAAATAGCCTCACAATAATAACAATGAGGGTAAACGGGATGACTCAAGGATCTGCGATGGATAACGCTCTGGCCACTGATGGCTACTATTTCTCTTCTGAGGCCTTTCAGGCTCAGACCCAGATTGAAGCAACCCAACTAGCTTGCTTATTGGGCACGAACACCGACACTCAAGCCGAAGTCATCCTCGAAGTCCGCTCAATGGATGACGACACCGATTTTCAACTAGCACTGACCGGCCAACTACGTGTTATCGACTCGCACCAAACACCGATCAGTTGTGAGCAGCTTCGCCAGCTCCCACTGGACCAGCTTCAGGAGCAGCAGCTCACAGAAAGCGGTTGGACCATCACCGAACGTCCCCACTTTGCTTGGCTAAAACAGCGTAAACCGTTGGGATACGGCTTCAACAGCATCCAAACTTGCGCCATCGACGAACTCAACAGCCTGCGAACCCTGTTACAAAACCAAGCCTTTTCCTGATAGCCAGCAAGGTTGAGCCGAGCCGTTTGTGCACCGTATGCTAACTTCGGTTATGCAGGCTTACGATTCAGCGGCTCGCTATCAAACTGAATCCCTTCCCAACCATCGCGTATAAATGCACGAATATTGGCATGAGAGCTACCGCTTGGGTCAGTCAACACCTCGTCATGATAAAAACGGCCAAACAGATTTAGGGTTTGGCTTTGATCCAGTTGATGCAACCGAGCA
>JBALWS010000232.1:0-1882 GCA_036960405.1 Halopseudomonas sp.
TCAAGCAGGAGGTTGAGAAGGGGATGCAGGCCAAGGCTGAGGAGTTTAAGCAGGCGGGCAGTGAGATCTACAGTAAGGTGTAAAATCGTCCGCAGGGCAACTGCGCTCGGCGGGGCGTCGTCAGAAATCAGCAGAGCTTGCTCATTTACGCGGAGTAAACTCCGCCGCTCTGCTGATTTCTTCCTAGCCCCGCCTTCGCTCGCGACACCCTGCAGCTGATTTTTTTAATGTCTAGATTGGGTAGTGAGTTGCTTTCAAAATTGAAAGCACGTTGAGGAACAGGCGATGCAGTTAGCCGATCAGGTCAACACCTTTGGCCGTCACATGCAGGCCAAGTTCGGCCATCGGGTCCATAAGCTGGCGTTGAACGCCAGCTTTACCTGTCCCAACCGTGATGGCAATAAAGGCATCGGCGGCTGCACCTTCTGCAACAATGTCTCCTTCGCTCCCAACGCCAAGCAGCCGCCTACCGTGGCGTCGCAGATTGAGGCGGGCCGACGGGTGATCCGCAAACGCACCGGGGCGCTGCATTACCTGGCGTACTTTCAGGCTTACACCAACACCTACGCCGATATTGAGTACCTCAAACGTCTCTACGATGACGCGCTAACTGAACCCGATGTGATCGGCTTGTCGGTGGGCACTCGCCCCGATTGCGTGCCCGATCCGGTATTGGATCTGCTGGCCAGCTATCAGGACCGGGGTTACGAGGTGTGGTTGGAGCTGGGATTGCAGTCGGCCAACGATCAGACCCTCGAACGGGTCAATCGTGGTCACGGTTGGGCCGAATACGAGGATGCGATGCACCGAGCCAACGCGCGCGGCCTGCAGGTCTGCACCCATCTGATTGTCGGTCTGCCGGGTGAAACCGCTTGGGATAGCGTTGCCAGTTTCGACCGGGTGATGCAGTTGAGTTCGATCTGCTCGGCGACCCAGGGGATGAAACTGCACCCACTGCATATCGTCAAGGGCACCCAGCTAGCCCGCCAGTGGAAGCAGGGGCTGTATCAGGGGGTACCGTTCGATGACTACGTCGATGCCTGTGTTGAGATCGTTCGCCGTAGTCCACCCGAATTGGTTTTTCATCGTCTCACCGGCACTGCCGAGGCGGGTATCTTGTTATCGCCGAACTGGTGCGCCAAGAAGTGGCAGGTGCTTAACGCCATCGCCGCGACGCTTGCTGGCGAGTGCAAACCTGCCTGGACCGATGAGCAGATTATCTGCTGTGCTTAACGCGTCTTATTCTCGAATCAGCGCCAAGCATTGATCAACATGACTGGTCACCAGGAAGTGATCGGCACCTGCAATCACCACCTCTCGACTATTCGGGGTATGCGCGCAGAGGTGCCTGGCGATCGCTGCGGCAACCGGATGCGAACGGTCACCGTGGGCAACCCGAAGCGGCATCGTCAAATCCTGCAGGTCGGCTTGGCTGTATTGTATCGACTGGCACAACTCCCAGTGGCGCAGGTTGTTGCGGGTCAACGGCCGCATCGCGTCGTGGATAAACTCCGGTAGCGTCGAGTAGACCGGCGCGTTACACCAGAAGTCGATAACCCGGCTACAGGCATCGGTCTCATTATCCAACACCGCACGTCGGTAGCCTTGATAAAACTGGTTAACCGCATCGATGCTCGGCTGGTCGTTAAACGTGCGTACCGTCCAGGTCGCGACCGGCTCGAACAGGGTTATCCGTGACAGCTTGAGGTTGCCTTTGATCGCCAGTGCCAGCGCCACCACTCCGCCGTAAGAGTGTGCCACCAGATGCAACGGCTGGTCTGAGGTCGCTGCAACGATCTGCTCGATCAGCGCCAGTTCGGTGTCCAGCGTCGGCTGGTCGAAATCCTCCGGATCGGGCGTCCCGCCATGTCCCGGCAGTTTG
>JBALWS010000119.1:0-13203 GCA_036960405.1 Halopseudomonas sp.
GCGTTACCGCGATCTGCTGAAGGATCACCTGTGCTTTGTCTGCGTTGAGCTGTTTGTAACCGTCTTCGATCAGAATCCGCGCTAGGCTGCGGGTCGATATCGGTTCCATGGCGACAAACAGCCAACCTTCACGGCTCTGAAAGTAACCCAAGGTTTTAGCCAGGTGTTTATGGTCCAGTCGGGAGCAGCGGGTAACCAGCGATTTGAACTGTTCTAGCGTATCGGGATTTTTAAGCAAGTTTGGATTAACGATCTCCAGCGCGACCTTTTCGCGGGATTCGTCGTCTTCTCCCGAGCTTAGGTCATAGGCGTGCCAGACTTGGCCTATGGGGCTGTTGCTGACCGGTTTGATTAGCTGGAATTGGCGGTGTTCGGGGCCAAGCACCATTTTCTTGCGCAGGGTCGAGAAATCCAGAGCCATAATCGCCTTCTTTAACAGTCCTTTATCGCTTTTCTATAAGCGTTTTCGCCATCATATCTCAAACCGTTCGGCATCGGTCAATTAAAATATGGTTGTTTAATTTATCGTTCAATCCGTGATCAAAGGTGGTAGCGATTTGACCAGGTCGTCGATCGACTTCATCTGCTGCAGATAAGGCTCAAGCTTATCCAGTGGCAGCGCGCAGGGACCGTCGCATTTGGCTTCGTTGGGGTTGGGGTGGGCCTCGAGGAACAGTCCGGCAATGCCCTGTGATAGGCCCGCGCGTGATAGCTGTGCCACCAAGGCACGGCGGCCATCGGCAGAGTCGCTACGTCCTCCGGGCATCTGCAGGGCATGGGTGGCATCGAACATCAGTGGATATTCAAACTGTTTCATTATTGAGAAACCGAGCATGTCGACCACCAAGTTGTTGTAGCCAAAACTGCTACCTCGCTCGCACAGGATGAGCCGGTCATTGCCCGCTTGACGAAACTTGTTGAGGATATGCCCCATCTCTTGCGGTGCCAGGAACTGGGCTTTTTTGATATTGATCGCTGCACCGGTCTTGGCCATCTCGACGACCAGGTCTGTTTGGCGGGACAGGAATGCGGGTAGCTGGATGATATCGGCGACTTCGGCTGCGGCTGCGGCTTGCTCCGGTTCGTGGACATCGGTGATGATCGGCACCTGGAAAGTCTGCTTGATCTCTTGCAGGATCTTTAACCCCTGCTCCAGCCCAGGACCTCGGAATGAATCGATCGAAGAGCGGTTGGCTTTGTCGTAGGACGCTTTGAAAACGTAAGGAATCTTTAGCCGTTGAGTTACTTCGCTATAGTGCTCGGCGATACGCATCGCCAGATCGCGTGATTCGAGAACGTTCATGCCGCCGAACAGCACGAAAGGCAGGTCATTGCTGATTTGGATGTTGCCAACTTCGACGGTTTTTTGAGACATAAAGGCGCTCTCTTAACCGATGAAACCATCGGTAACGTTTACTGAAGGGGCAGATTATAGAAGAGCAGGCGGCCTTCGGGTACTCCTGAAGGCATCAATTGATGATTACTTTGTCGGATGGCGGTTATCGAAGAGAAATTGTCGGCAAAATGGCCTATCCACTCACCGGCTGCATCGTTGAGGCTAAGCCGTCGCCCCTGGTGTTGTAGCTGTTTGTGATAGTGATGGATGTGGCAGAGTTGCTCGACCATCCGGAAACGAAACGCCTGTTCGTTGTCGGTAAAGGCCAAGGTAAGTTGGTAGCCGTGATCCGATGGCGTGCAGTCGATGACTTGAGTCTCCGCCGCAACCTCTCGGGTAATACCGGGGATGCGCAACCGAATCGGCTGTCCTAGCTGAAATGCACTAGGCCACAGGCAGCTCAGGGCGGTACAGGGTTTGGGGGGGTGTGAAGAGGTCGGGAGCGGAGTAATAAGCGGGATGAGTTCCAGTTCAAACTGGTGAAGTGCTGGCAGCTGAGTACGGAGCGGGTTCATTGACCTATCCTCGCTGGGGATTAGTCCTGTTATCGGCTGTTGCAGCAGGAGGATTAGCGATTTTTAATCGTTAACCCATAAAACGATGGGGTAGAGACAAAAAAGCCCCGCATAAGCGAGGCCCCGATCAGAACATGGTGGTGAGGGGTGGATGGTTCCCCTTCGGGACGTCGTGCGAAAAGCTGCACAACGTCTTGTCGCGCTACGCGCTCGGATCGAACCACGGTCGCTGGTTCTCACTCACCCCTCGTTGTGTTCAGGGGCAGAGACAAAAAAGCCCCGCATAAGCGAGGCCTTAATCAGAACATGGTGGTGAGGGGTGGATGGTTCCCCTTCGGGACGTCGTGCGAAAAGCTGCACAACGTCTTGTCGCGCTACGCGCTCGGATCGAACCACGGTCGCTGGTTCTCACTCACCCCTCGTTGTGTTCAGGGGCAGAGACAAAAAAGCCCCGCATAAGCGAGGCCTTAATCAGAACATGGTGGTGAGGGGTGGATTCGAACCACCGAAGCTTGCGCGTCAGATTTACAGTCTGATCCCTTTGGCCACTCGGGAACCTCACCAGCAAGGCGCAGCATACTAGGTAAATTTGACGGGTGTGTAAAGGGTTGATGTTGTTGTGAGAACGGTTGAGCCGCAAATTCTTTAGATAAGAAGATGGATATAAAGGCTGGCTTGATATCGCGCTTCGATAATTGGCGCCCTCAGACGGTTTGGAGAAGGCTGAAAGAGTTCCATTATGTAAAGGCTTACTGGCGTTAGCCTGCCGGCAGGAAGTCGATATGGTATTGCCCTTGCCAAGGCTCTACGGGCTTGTCATCGAATGCCATCAGCAGCACCCGAGCGCGTAGCTTTCGCTCAAGTTTGGGGTTGTTGAGCTCGCTGGATACGATGGTGCAGGCGGTCACTTGGCCCGAAGGCGCCACGCTCAGCTTGAAAACTACCCGCCCTTGAAGACCCAGCTGCGAACGCAGTTCACGCCGATAGAGCGAGTAGAATGCCGATTTGTGGCGATCGAATATCAGGTGGATCTCTTCCAGTGTCCGTTGTTTGATCTGCACCTCATTGCTGGTGCTGGCAACCAGCGCTGCGATCTCGTCAGGCGTGTCGACACGGGTGGTTTGGCGACTGGCCAAAATGGCGCTGTTAGGTTTAGCCACCGCCGTTGTTTGAATGCCACCACTGCCACCCAGTGCCCGACGTCCAATCAGGTTTGGATCCTGGCGTCTGCTGCTGCCGGCCTTGGCGTCGCGTAGCTGCTTATTACCCATCTGGTTCAGCTCGGGCATGTTCTGCAGTGCCTGGAGCTGATTCTGCATCGCCATAATACCGCTCTTGGCGGCCTTTTCTTTGGCTTGCTTGAGCTGCTCGGGCGTCGGCTCCTTGGGTTTAGGCTTAGGTTTGGGGGTTAGCTTGGTAACCGGCTTGGGTTCGGGCTTAGGCTTCTCGGGTTCCGGCTCGGGTTTGGGCTTCTCCGGTTCGGGCTCGGGTTCCGGTTTGGGCTCGGGTTTTTTTGGTTCGGGCAGCGGTTCACGCTTCTTCTCGAGCATTAGTTTGGCGATGCGCTCGGGGACTTTTTCCAACTGTTCGCGCTTCATCTCGGGTGGATCGATAACAAAGTTAACGATCAAGAACAGGCTGAGGAATACGCCTAGGTTAATCGCAATCAGCTTACGCAGTAGTGCTTTCTGCTCGGGCTCTTCGGTCCAAGGCAGTGGTGGCGGTGTGTAATCTTTCAGGTCAACCGGCTGCATCAGTAGGCATCCTGGCCCTGACCGATCACCGCCAACGATAATTGGCTGTAATCTGCTTCACCTGCGCTTAGCATGATCTTCTTCAACAGTTTGAAGGGGATCTCTCTATCGGCCATCAGCGTGGCCACTCTCAGTGGCGGTAAGGCTGCTTCGCCTGCTTCGTCTGCTTCGGTTGGCGGAAGGGGGTCGGGTAGAGGATTGCGCTCGGCTTGATAGCGCAGCTCATCAACCAGTGCTGGAATCAGGTCGTCATCACCATTGATCAGCTCTTCGGTTAGTTCAACAATGAGCTGATTCTGGACGATGATGCTGGAGCCGCTGACCTGGATAACCAGCGTTTCTTCGACCGGCTTTTCCACTTTGGCTTCGGGCAGTCGCAATCCTGCGTTGCTGGGTTGCTGGACGTTAGACGAGTTAACCAGCAGAAAGAACACCAGAATGGTAAAGATATCCATCAGTGAAACTAGGTTCAGCGAGGGCGGTTTTTTACTCTGGATGCGTTGTAACCGCTTGCCGCGTTGGCTGAGCTGCTTCATTTCTGTTTGGCCCCCTTGATAGGAGGCGCATCACCCAGAGCGATATCGGGGAACAACTCGACA
Organism: Halopseudomonas sp.; assembly: GCA_036960405.1. Taxonomy (GTDB): domain Bacteria; phylum Pseudomonadota; class Gammaproteobacteria; order Pseudomonadales; family Balneatricaceae; genus Motiliproteus. The sequence continues at coordinate 4,265 of JBALWS010000119.1, forward strand.
TTAAGCCGCGTGCCGTTTGCGGTTACTCGAGTTTGGCGAACCCGATCCATCACTTCGATAATTTGGTTGTAGGCGATATCGGGTTCGGATAACAGCGTGATTTGAGTCAGCTCTTGGTACTTCGACTTGATTTCAAGCAACTTGTTCTGCATCGCCGAGTAGTCAAAACTGCCGTCGTTGGCTTCCAGGCTAAGATAGGGGCCCTTTTTACGGTCGCTGATGACCAGAGTATCGGTTCGTACGGTCACTTCCAGCTCAGGCCGCTTGTCGCGCACCTGCTCTTCGTCTGCCGCGCCAATCGTGGGCAGGTAGAGATCCAGTACGGTCAACTGATTAAATGCAGCGGTTAGCAGCAGGAATGGGATCAATACCACCATCAGATTTAAAAAGGCGGTGATATTGATCTCCGGCACCTCATGCCGGTTGCGTTGATAGCGTCTGCGACTCATCGCTGGGTACGACTTAAGAGCGTGAGTCTAACGTGACAGGCGCAACGGTATCGTCGTCGACCTCTTTCAGAGCGGCATCGCCCCCTTTGTTTATCTGGATCAGGTTGGTCAACTTGACCGTTGCCATATCCATACTATCGATGATTTCGCTGGTCTTGGTGGTGATCATGGCGTGCAGCAGCAGTAGCGGGATAGCTGCAATCAGACCGAATGCGGTGGTGTTCATCGCTACCGAGATACTGCTCGAGAGCAGGTTGGCTTTCTCTGCCGGGTCGGCATTGGCGACCGCGGAGAACGCAGCGATAAGGCCCAAAATAGTACCGAGCAGGCCGAGTAGAGTGGCGATGTTGGCAAAGGTAGCCAAGTAGGGCGTACGTTTTTCCAGCCGCGGGATGATCTCCATCAGCCCCTCTTCGAGCATCCGCTCGACATCGTCAGCGCGCCGGCCTGCCATCAGGTGAGTCAGGGCGTACACCAGCATCTTCGATAGGTGGGCATTGGAATCACGAACATATTCGACCGTGCTTTTGATCTTTCCCTGCAGCATCAACGGCTGGATATGCTCCCAGGCGCTGCGGTTTCGCGAACGGACCATACCTAGGTACACATAGCGCTCAATGGCGATAGCGATACCGAGTGCCAAGGTGATCATGATCGGGTACATGAATACGCCGCCGTCTTGGATAAAGCGGATAATGGTGTCGAGGATATCCATAATTATTTAAAACCTTGCGAGTCTGAGTACTTCTCGATGGGAGTGCTTAGGCAGCTTCCGTTTGCCGAGGTGACTGATCCTTGTTTAACCAACGGTAAAGATGGCGTTAACCCTCTAAAAAACGTTGCTGATTATATGCCAGCAACGGCTGCGGACAAAGTCGTCAACGTCGCCCCGGTCGTTCTTTTGAGTCACAATTCCACAGATCAGTAAGGTAATCACTCATTGATTGACCTGTGTCACAGGGCGTCAGCGGCCGCTGAATCGGCTCCTCCATTTCGGGTGCCTGCGGCATCGTTGCAGGCTGCTCCCTCCAAGGGATGATATAGAGCACCTGGGGTAGCTCCTGGTCGCCGGTGATGGTCATTCCTTGAGTCGGCTCGACTGCGAGGGCTGTTGCGGAAATACTTAGGCTGACAACAAGGCCCAGCAGCATGATTGCTTTTTGAATCATCCGTTGCCTCCTTGCGCCATCCGTAGCTGCAAGTCTTGCAGCCAGAACTTTACCTGCTCCGACTGCGTACCTTCACCGGCCAGCTCGAGGTAGCGTTGGTAATGAACCTGAGCGTCTTCAAAATATTGTAGGTAAATATCGTACAGAATCGCCAGGTTTAGGTGGGCGTCGGCAAAGTTGGGGTCCGATTGCAAGGCTTTGGCGTAGGCGATTCTGGCCTGGCTAAACTGACCTTGTTGGCGCAGGATCAAGCCGTTTAAGGTATGCGCGCCTGGGTTTCTGGGGCTCAAGTCGAGACAGCGTTGTAGGCTTTGCAAGGCTTGCTCAGGCTGCTTTTGGTGGTATTGAATCAGCGCTAAATTGTACCAGGCGCCAGGAATATCAGGTTCTTGTGTTAGCAATGCCTCCAGCGCTAAGGCTGCGGGCTCGACTTGGTCTTGGCGCAACAGCGCAATCGCCTGCTGGTAGCGTTGTTGAATCTCGACACTGAACTGGCGTTGTTGCGGTTGCGCTTGGGGGAGCTCAACCTGAAGCGGTTCGGCACGTCGCATCTGAGTGCTGTTGCAGCCCCCGAGTAGGGCTATCAGCAGGGCGATAAACGCCAGTCGAGTTGAGTTATTGAATGGCATCGCTGTACTCCGGTACCCGTTCATCTTTGGCGTAGCGAGCGGGCATCATCTGGCGCAGTTCACTGAGGCTGATCTCAATGCCTGGGGTGTAGATCTCCTGGGCAATCCGAGAGACGTTGATCTCATGCAAGCTGATGGACTTGTCTTCAAAGGGCAGGGCCTGCTCTTCGAGTAGGATCTCGTACTGTTCCAGTTCCAACTCATTGAGCTTCTTGGGTCGCTGCGACGACATCAGTGATTCGGCAAACTGTTGGTACAGTTGGCCGATCAGCGCGGTGGCTTCGGTGCTTTGGATCGATAGCCCGAAGTCGCTGGTCTGGGTCAGATAACGAATACTGGCTTCCATATGCTTGCGCTTGCGTGGCAGACTCTTGTCGAGTGGTAAGCTCAACGGCTGCATCAGGAACTTTGACATCGATTGCTTGCCCAGCGTTAGGGCGGCGTTAGAGGCGATAAACAGGCTGCGGTCGGTGCTGAGGTTCTGTTTGTTGGCGCTGTTTTCTACCGCAACGATCGCTTGCAACCAGCGCTGTTCGGCCTTGCTGTTGTCCTGCTCTCTATTAAGTTGGTAGAGCTTCAAACGGGCTTCCATGGCCGCTTCATGCGGGCTGGGGAAGGTCTCAATGTAACGTTGATAGGCCTGAATGGACAGCTTTTGCTGACCGGCTTTCTCCTGCAGTGTGGCCGAGCGCCAGAGTGCATCGCGACCCAGTGCTGAGTCGCCTTCGCGTTCGAAGATGCGTTGCAGCGTCAGCGCCGCTTTGGGCCAGTTTTGGGTGTTTTCGTAAGCAACCACCTGTTTGTCGCTGATGGTGGCCTGCAGCGGGCTGGCGGCATGCGCCACGCTGAATCGCTCTAGCGCAATAACCGCCTCTGGCCAACGTTCGAGTTGCAGTAGCAGTGTGGCGGCGTCGAAGTCGGCCTGCGCCAGGATATGAGCATCGGGTACGACCTGCCCCAGGCGTTGGTAGTGGCCTAATGCGGTAACGGTTTCACCGGCGCTTTGAGCCAAAGCCCCCTGCTGATAGATCGATTCGGCTAAGCGGCGTAACAGGGTTTCGGTTTCTTTGACCGAAGGGGAGAGTAGTAACATCTGCTGATAGGCTTGCTCAGCTTCCGGGTAGTATTTGGCATCGAAATTCGCATGTGCGGCGACGCGCCAGAGGCGAAGGTTGAGTTCGCTATCAAGAGCGGTATTTTTTTGCAACAGATTGTTGGCTGCGGCGATCGCCTGTTGGTATTCGTTTTGAATCAACAGGTCCTCGGCGACTTTAACCTGGGTTTTGGCGGTGTAGACAGAATCGGGGAACGCCTTACTGTAGAGCAAACCTTCTTCGATGCCTTTAAGCAGCCAACGCTCCGCTTTGGGGCTACCCGCTGGGGCCGTGCGGTAGAGCTCTTGGTAGGCCAATAACGCGGCGTAACCCGCCTCTTCGCTGCGCTCGTACTCGGGATATTGATAGGTGACTTGCTTGTAGGCGATAGCCGCTTCGGGCAGTTGTTGGGTGTCGGTCAGTGCTTCGGCCTTCATAAACAGCATTTCAGCTAGCCGAGGGTCGTCGGGTAGTGCTTCGATAAACTGGTTGTACCAAGCCAAGGCTAGGGTAAAGTGCTGCTCTTTCAAGACCTGGCTTTCGGCACTTGAAGCGGCTGTTTTATCCGCTTGCTGGGCTAGTGCATGGTCGCGCTGAGCCAATTCAACTAAATAGCCTGCCAGGTACTCCTTGATCCGATCGCGCTGGGCTGGGTCGGCTTGCTGCCAGGCTGGCGAGTCAATCCCGAACCGTTCGACGAAATGCTCTCGTGCTGGCCAAGCCTTGCTGGGGAATCCGCCTTCGGTATAAGCCGCAACAACGCGAGACTGCAGATAGGGTGCTTCGCTGCTATTGGGGAAGCGTTCAACCATGGCGTTGAAGGCTTCAGCGGCATCGTTATAGCGATGTTTGTATTCGAAATAGGCGGCCAGATTACGATAGACCTGGGCTTCGTAGGGTTGTGGGCCGACCTTGGCAAAATGCTGTTGCAATGTTGCCGAGCCATCCATGTAGGCAAAGGTTAATGCGATTACTCGGAGGGTATCGTCGAGCAGAGACTGGGCGGAGGGCGAGTTGGCCTGACCGGGTTGGCCCGGAGTCGGCCAGTGCCGGCCGACCAGAACAAAGAACTCATTCAACGCAGTCGGGTATTCGCCTTGCTTGAATGCGGCCCAAGCAAGCTTGTAGCGCGCTTTGTCGCTGTACTCGGTGGCATTGTCAGCGGCCAATACGGCTCGATAGGATTGTTCGGCAAGATCGAAATGACGCAAGCCAAACTGCAGCTCCGCGATCCGGAATTGGATCTCGGCCAGCAGCATCTCGTCAGGGTTGGTGGCCAGCAGTTGTTGTAGAGCGGCTAGGCCTTGATCGGGTTGGCCATTAAGCTCGTAGGCTTTGGCTAACTGGTACAGCACCTGTGCCTGATCGATTTGCGGGTCCGATAGTTTTAGTAATTGTTGATACAGCGAGATCGCACTTTGCGGGGTGATGTCCGCACGCGGTGGGATCGGATCGCCGTTGAGAATACGCTCGGTAATCAATAGCTTTAAGTCGGCCAGATGGCGGATCGCCTGATGTTTAGTGGGCTTGTTGAGGGCGTTGTCAGCCAGTGCCTGTAGCGCGCTTAAAGCGAGTTCGTAGGGGAGTTGGGTGTCGGCGGGCAGTGTTGAGGACTCGGGCTGCGCTGGGTCGAACCAGTGTTGTAGTTCGGGTTGGTCAAACTGATACGCGCGGGGGGCGATCTGAGCCGAGAGCCAGAGTAGATTACGCTCGGCTTCGCGGACAATTTGGGCCGGTTCGAGTTGCAGCGATGCCGCCAGCGCGGTCATCAACCGCAGTTTTTGGTTGTCCAACTGGTACAGCATCGCTTTGGCGCGCCGTTCAAGCTGGGGCAGTTTGGGCAGCTCTTGTTCAATTCTGATCTCTTCGAGCAGTGCTGTCTTGCTGAGCTGCTCTGCGGCAAAATTGGCCATCTCGTCGCTGGCGGCGGAGAGGTCGACGGGCGTAGAGGGCGGCGCGCCCGGCTGCGAGTTGGCATTGGCCCACCAACGGTGTTGGAAAGGTTTACTGGTATGCCAGATCGCCAGGCCATCTAACAACACATAACGTTGCTGCCAAGGATCCGGTTGACCAACCAGTTCGGTTAAGCGGCTTTCCAGCTCTAGGATGGCAGGATCGCCCTTCAAAATAGATACCGGAAAGGTAGCACCGACGTCGGGGACCAGATCTTGGTATTTGTGTAGCTGGGCTTTGAGGTAACTGTGACCGCGATTGAACAGTTTTTGTTGCGGTTTCAGCAGCGCTAGCTGGCCTTGAAGTTGTTCGGAGAGGATGTTCAGCCGCTCTATCTCGGTAACAAGCAGCCGCGAATCTTTACTCAATAAGGCGACTAAACCACTGGGGGTATCTCCACTTTGGCGTTTACCTAGTTGATTCAAAAAGGCTTGCGAGCTGACTTTGTGTACGTTACCACGCAGCGTGATGTACTGCAGTTGTAGCGGCAGCAACCATTGGCTGGCCAAGAGGGCTGCTTGGGTCTGAGCTCCCTGTTTTTGTAGCTCCTCGATGAGCCGGATGTTGGACTGGGTGATCCGTTGTGGCGCTTGCCGTGAATGTTTGAGCAATAATTGCAGGTGGGTATTCGGATCGCCGCTGTTAAGGTGAATCAGCGCTTCAACCTGCAGCGATAGCTCTGACAACGAATGGTTGGTGCCGAACTGCTTGAGCAGAGCCCGAGCCTGCTCGGACTGCTGGGTTTGAGCTAGGCTGTAGGCTTTTAACAGCCGTATCCTGTCGCCGATATATGCACCGCCGGCGGAATAGGTTTTTTCGAGCTGTGCCAGCTGAGTTATGGCTTGGCTATGTTGACCGTCGTTGATTTGTTCGAGCACCCTGTTGTATTCAAACAAGTCACCAAAACCGGGCTCTGTTATCGGGGCGGGTGTCTTTGAGGGCTCAGCTAGACGAATAGATGTTGTTTGGCTGAGCAAACTAGCACTGGGGATTAGCAGCGGACTGATTGGGTCGATCAGTTGGCTCAGCGCGTGCTGGGCATCAAGCCAATCTTGCCGCTGGTAGGCTAGGATCGCTTGCTCCATCCAGAGGTGGTTAAGCTGGTCAAGCGTTAGGTAGCTACTCGGTAAGGTTTTGCTAACTCGGTATCCGTCAGCCAGTTCTGAATGGCCTTTGAGTAGCCCGGGAAAAAGCACTTTGGAGTTTTGTTTGGCCGATAACCAGCTATCAAAAAACAGCTCGCGTTGGTCCCATTGCAACAAATGCTGCGCTTCGTAGGCGTCGATATGGCTGGCGTGACTCTGTGGCGCACTGAGCGTCAATCCACAAGCTATCGCTACTGTATACAACGACTTCAAAAAGCGTCTCAAGGTTACTGCCATTCTGTCACTTCAACCTCACGAAAACCGTTGTTGAGTAGCAGGAACAGCGGCTTATCGGCTTTTCGGATCACTTTTTCAGCTTCGACGTAGCGATTTCCACCCATCGCCAGTCCGTAGATTCGTACCTTGATCGAGTGTTCACCCGAGGGCAGCAGGGTGGTGAACATCGGTTGAACCGCACGGTGGTGCGCCAGCATTTCCACTTTTGGCATCGGGTATTGGTAAGTTTCGATCAGTTCGTCGTTGATATAAAACTCGGCATAGTGGAGAAAGATTCGAGCGCCCTGGATCTGAGAAAACATCACCATTACCAGGTCGTTGCGCGGGAACAGGATCGAATGCTCGGTGAGGTATAGCTCGGTCAGCAGGTCGGAGGCCGCTATCTGGATGGTATGGCTCTGTTTTAGTAGTGCCGTACTATCGGCGGCCCGGATGGGGTGGGCGGACAGGACCAGTACGCAGCAGCACAACGAGGTAAAAATTCCCGATAACGGGCGACCGCTTTTCATCCGTTTTGACATCTCTGCTGGCCTGATTCTTTAGACGAAGAAATGTACCATTTCCAGTCTGGTTTTTCTATCGACCAGCAAGCGGGGTGCTTTAGGCTGCTGAGGGGGCTAATAGCGGTGATGAGACGTTACAGCGCCGTACCACAGGCGTGCCCCGATGCCCACGCCCATTGGAAGTTGTAGCCGCCTAACCAGCCAGTGACATCGAGCACCTCGCCAATAAAATAGAGCCCCGGCACCCGTTTGGCTTCGAAGGTCTTGGAGGAGACTTCATCACTGTCAATTCCGCCACGCGTCACCTCTGCGGTGCGGTAGCCTTCGGTGGCGTTGGGCTTGATCTGGAAACGGTGCAGCCGTTGCTCCAGCTCGACGCGGTCCTGTTTGCGCAGTTGGCTTAGTGGTTGGTCGGCGCTGACCATGTCTTCGCATAGCAGTTCGGCAAGCCGCTTGGGTAATGAATGTCCCAAGGCATTTTTGAGGGTCTGGTTAGGGTGCCGCTGGCTCTGCTCTTCGAGTAGCTCTACTAAAGGCTGTTCGGGAGAGAAATCGATCCAGACCGGTTCCCCAGGCTGCCAATAGTTAGATATCTGCAACACTGCGGGACCCGACAGGCCGCGGTGGGTAAATAACAGGTCGCGTTTGAAACAGACGCCGCAGGCCGTCTGGATCTCGACCGGCAAGCTGATACCCGATAGCGGGCTGAAGCGTTGTTTGTCTTCAACGTGAAGCGTGAACGGCACCAAACCGGCCGATGTTGGGATGATCCGCAGGCCGAACTGCTCGGCAATTCGGTAGCCCAACGCGGAGGATAGCTTGGGAATAGACAGGCCGCCGCAGGCCACTACCACCGCGGCAGTGGTGAGCTGCTGGCGTGGCGTTTTGACGAAAAAACGGCCGTCGGGTAACTGTTGAACGGCGCTGACTTCGCTTTCCAGGCTCAGTTCGGCGCCTGCCCAGTCGCATTCTGTCAGCAGCATCTTGACCAGTTGTTTGGCCGAGCCGGTGCAGAACAGTTGGCCGTGATCGCGCTCTTCGTAATCGATACCGTGGCGCTCGACCAGTTCGATAAAATCTTCAGAGCGATAACGAGCCAGCGCAGATTTGACGAAGTGGGGATTGCTGCACAGGTAGTTGGCCGGGTTGATTTGGCGATTGGTAAAGTTGCTGCGACCACCCCCGCTGATCAGAATCTTTTGCCCCGCTTTGCGGGCATTGTCGAGGACGCGTACTTTTTTGCCGCGATAGCCTGCCTGCGCTGCGCACATCAGTCCAGAGGCTCCAGCGCCGATGATGATGGCGTCATAATGTTGTTGGCAGGAGTTCAAACCGTGGTCCCCAATTTGGAAAAGGGGGGGATTATATGCCAGTCGAACGCTGGCGGGTTAGAGGCTTATTTTTTTGTTACCGATTTGTCCGCTGCAGATTGACCGTTGCTGTTGGCTGATGGGCGTTTTGCGGCCGGTTTGGTGGTGTAGAAAGAGCCGGTACGGTTACCGCTTGAACTGCTGTAGGTTTTCATCTTGATGTACTCAACGCCTTCAGGCGGGCGTTCGCCGTAGGACGGTACGCCGTTTTCGTCGATCCATTTGTAAACATCGGTGGCAGAAGCCGATAGCGCTAACCCTAACAGCAGAAATAGCCCATATGATACTGCTCTCTTCATCCTTGCTTCCCCGTTGTTGCCGTTAAGACGCTTGCCTAGATACCGCCAATTAGCGGTCATTATGACGGCGTTGGCCATCGGTCGCCTATAG
>JBALWS010000120.1:0-13118 GCA_036960405.1 Halopseudomonas sp.
TTTGCGCTGGGGCTGGCCGTCGCCACCCGTGGTATGGATCACCTGCGCAACCGCGTCACCCTAGAGATCAACGCCCGGATCAACGACGATGCCAAGTTCAAGACCGAGCTTTACGGCGGCGTGGTATCTCCCGAGCCCAACGGTTACCAAGGTAAGGAGTTCGCAGTACGGCGCTGCGAGGACACCTACGCGGTCGGCGACTCGATCGGTATGTGCCGCTTCAACACCAAACTGTTCAACTCGCCATCGCTACCCGATCTGACCGATTTCTCCGATCACCTGAACGAGATGACCGGCCTCGGTTTCGATGTTGAATCGCTGTACGAGAGCGGTCGTAGCATCACCGGATTAGAGCGGATGCTGAATTTCCGCCTCGGCCTGCGTGGTAAAGACGACACGCTGCCCGCACGCTGGTTCGATGAGCCGATCACCGTCGGCCCGTTTAAGGGTGAGAAGATCGACCGAACCGAGTTTGATGCGATGAAGTCTCGCTTCTACGACATCACCGGGCTCAACGCCGAGGGCACCCCGGCACTAGACTGGCACCACAAACTCTCCAGCCTAGCCACCGGTTATGCGATCAAGGTCAATCTATCCGAGACCATGCCCGGTGCACCGGAGCAGGCGCTGATCATCGACGAGCCGGTCAACAACATCAGCCAACTGCGCCAAGCGCTACTGCGCAAACTGCCCGAGGCGTCTGAGCAGTTGAGCAACGACACCATCAACATCGCCATCAACGGCGACATGGTGCTGTCGGGCGAACACACGACACCGGTTCCCAACGGTAGTGAAGTGACCTTGGTGCCGATCATCGCCGGCGGCTGACCGTCAAACAATGCTTGAACCGAGCTGTCACAGGCCGGTTCAAGCACCGTTCAGCATTGGTTTATCTATTTCGTTTTTGAGGACACCCCATGAGTAGCATTGTTGATTTTATGACTCAGAAGCATCGTGACTGCGATGACGCCTTTGCCGCCACCGAAGAGGCGGTATCCCTGTCCGAGTGGCAGAGCGCCGAACAACAGTGGCAACATTTTAGCCAGGCATTAGAGCAGCACCTACAGATGGAAGAGCTGGTGCTGTTTCCAGAGTTCGAGCGGATTACCGGCGACCAGAACGGTCCTGCCAGCATGATGCGAATGGAACACCAACAGATTCGCGCGTTGGTTCATCAAATGGCTTCGGCTCTAGCAGAGCAACAGGATGAGGAGTTTCTGGGATTATCCGAAACGCTGATGGTACTGATGCAGCAACACAACATGAAAGAGGAGCAGATGCTCTACCCGATGGCCGACCAAGCGATCGGGTCGAGTGATGCCATTATCGACTCGATGAAACAGATACACGCATAGCGAAACCAACCCGTTGATATCAGGCCGCTGGACAGCACTATGCATCGACGACTGGGCAGTACTTTCAACAGAGGCAGCATAAATGACTGTACGCTCAACTCTACTGCTTTGCTGCCTATTGCTGTCCTCTGCCTGCATCGCCGATCCGCTGCGCATAGCCACCACCACTAGCACCTATAATTCGGGCTTGCTTGATTACCTGCTGCCAGATTTCGAACGCAGTCATAACATCCCGATCCAGGTGATCGCCGTCGGCACCGGTAAAGCGCTTCGGCTGGGGCAGAGCGGTGATGTCGATCTGGTGCTCGTACACGCACCCCAGGCAGAGCAGCAGTTTGTCGACCAGGGTTACGGCGTCGACCGCGCCGGCATTATGTACAATGATTTCATTATCGTCGGTCCAGAGCAGGACCCCGCCGGGATTAAAAACCTCGCCAGCGCCACCGAGGCACTCGACCGCATCGCCGCCAAGCAGGCACTGTTTGTCTCCCGTGGCGACGACTCGGGTACGCATAAAAAAGAACTGGCGCTGTGGCATGACCCCAGTCAAACCCAATCGACAAGCTGGTACCGCGAAGCCGGTCAGGGTATGGGCAAAGTGCTGCAGATCGCCAACGAACTCGACGCTTACACCTTGGTGGACCGCGGCACCTGGCTTGCCTATAAGGCTAAACTCAACCTCAAACTGATGGTTGAAAGCGACCCGTCGCTGCACAACCCTTACGCTATCATCCGGGTGAATCCCAAGCGCTACCCCGACCTTAACCACCCTGATGCGATCACCTTTAGTCGCTGGCTGGCTTCGGCCGAAGCCCAGCAAAAGATCGCCAGCTTCCGCATCGCCGGTGAACAACTGTTTGTCCCCTCGGCCCAATAAGCGAGGCCACCGATGAGCAGCCTATACCAAGCCACCTTAGATGCATTGTTACTGCTGGTAACGGGCAACGCCGAGCTATGGTCGATTATTCGGGTTTCGTTCAGCACCACCCTCAAAGCAATCCTGGTGGCGATTCCACTGGCATTTCTGGTCAGCTTCGTGCTCAGCAACAGCCGCTTTCGGGGACGTTGGCTAGTGCTTTCAATGTTCAATACACTGCTCGGCGTGCCAACGGTGGTTATCGGCTTACTGCTATACCTGCTGCTGTCCCGTAGCGGCCCGCTGGGGGATTGGCGGCTACTGTTTACCGAGCCTGCGATGGTTATCGGCCAGATATTGATCGCCTTTCCACTGCTGGTGGCGATGGCCCTGGCGGCCTTCGAAGGTGCCGATCGGCGCGCCTGGGAGACAACGAAAACCTTAGGCGCAAGACCTATACGGGCGATGCTAACGCTGATGTACGAAGTCCGCTTTGGTCTGATCGCGGCCACCGCAGCAGCCTACGGCCGGATCATCTCCGAGGTCGGCTGTTCGATGATGGTGGGTGGCAACATCCTCAACTACACTCGCTCCATACCGACCGCCATCGCCCTCGAAACCAGCAAAGGCGAGTTCGCCCAAGGTATCGCTCTGGGGATCGTGCTGTTACTGCTAGCGCTAGGACTCAACTTCACCGTCAGCCTGATGCAACGCAAGAGAGAACAACAATCATGACGTCTACCGATAAGAAACCGTTGCTTGGGATCCGCTTCCTGAAAAAGAGCTATGCCGCTAAGCCGATCCTGAATATCGATAAACTGGATCTTTATGCCGGCGAAACGGTGCTACTGAGCGGCCGCAACGGTGCCGGTAAAAGCACCCTGATGAAGGTACTGGCAGGACTCGAAAACTATAATGAAGGGTCTCTGCTGTACAAACAGAAGCCGCTTTCAACTCGGCGATTTACCCTGCAGCGTACTGTTCAAGCACTGCGCAGCAACGTTATCTACCTTCACCAACAGCCGTTTCTGTTCGATGTTAGCGTTCGTGAAAACCTGGCTTACGGTCTAAAATGCCGCAAGACCCCTCAAGCCGAGCAAGCCCTTATCGTGCAACAAGCCCTGCACTGGTCAGGCCTCGAACACCTGGCTGAGCGCAACGCCAAAACACTTTCCGGTGGCGAGATGCAGCGCATCGCACTGGCCAGGGCCTGGGTGCTAAAACCCGAGCTACTACTGCTCGACGAACCCACTGCCAACATGGACAAAGAGTCGCGCGAGCAGACCTCATTTCTGATTCGCAGGCTGATCAGCCAAGGAACCGGTATCGTCATCTGCTCGCATGAAACCAAACCCGACAATCGGCTGATCGATCGCACCCTTCATCTTAAGGATGGCCTGCTCAGTGATTGCTACCACTCGCGGCCTGAGATTGCCGTGCCATCGCAAGCGGCGGTTTCCGGTCAGGATGTTGCCGCCAGCCGCAGCGATCAGCGCGCCGTATCGGCTAACGGGCAGCGCACTCAAAACCCCGTTGTTGAGATTGCCCACAGACGTAAATCTAGCGACATTGAGTCACGCTGACTCAACCCAGAGGCGTTCCTCTGAGTCAACGCTCCGCTGCGCTGCGGTGTGGGTTATGCCGGCTCGTCTATACGGACATACTCAAAATCACCGTCTTTTTTATTGATCCCCAGCTTGGGCGGTGCAATCCAACCGGCGTATTGGCCGACCTCGGTGACGGCGGTCATCAAGCTATTGATGTAATCAAGATCCAATTCAGACGGTAGCCAGCGGTCGCACTGGAGCTGCCATTCATCGGCGCTCATCAGCTCGCCTGTGGCGCTGACGTTCAGCCCGGAAAACTCACCAACCCGACGATTAAAGGCCGGATGCGGCTGGGTTAACTCGAACTCGACCCCCTCTCGGGTGATAATTTTATTCCAACGATTCAGGCCCGCTTGGCAGTCTTTGATGTAGTCATCGAGCAGCCTGGCATTAATAGCCGTCAAAGCTGGCACCTGTTGGGTTACAAACTGACCCTCGTGCAGTCTGAGTACCGAATAAAGATCATCCTCAAGTTGGTGATCATCGTCTATTTTAGTCTCTCTGAAACGCCCTTTGAGCCCGGCATTAAAGGCGTTGGCACCGTTGGTCGAAATCTCGGCACCAAACAGATCTCGCGATACCGTAATATGGAAGTTGGCCTTTTTCTGCAATGTCGGTAGATCGATAACACCGAGCTGGCGTATCGCATCGATGTCGTAAGGATCGATGATGCCCGCCGCTTTCATCGCCTGGCAGGTACGCTGAATGATACGCCCTACGCCGGATTCACCGACAAACATATGGTGGGCTTCCTCCATCAACATAAAACGGCACGAACGCGATAACGGGTCGAAGCCGGACTGCGCCAGCGACTCCAACTGCATTTTGCCGTCGCGATCGGTGAAGAAGGTAAACATAAAGAACGACAGCCAGTCGGGGGTTTGTTCGTTGAATGCACCCAGAATGCGCGGCCGGTCTTGGCTACCCGATTGGCGGGTCAGCAAAGCCTTAGCTTCTTCACGACCATCGCGGCCGAAGTATTTCTGCAGCAGGTAAACCATCGCCCATAGATGACGCCCCTCTTCGACATTGACCTGAAACAGATTGCGCAGGTCGTAGAGCGAAGGGCAGGTCTTGCCAAGGTGACGCTGTTGTTCGACCGAAGCGGGTTCGGTATCGGCCTGAATCACAATCAGGCGCCGCAACATGGCCCGGTATTCAGCCGGCACCTCTTGCCAGACCGGCTCGCCTTTATGCGTACCAAAGGGGATGGTTCGCCCCTCCTCCTGCGGTGCCAGCAGGATGCCCCAGCGATAATCCGGCATTTTGACATAATCGAAGGTGGCCCAACCCGTCGGGTCGACACCCACGGCGGTGCGTAGATAAACTTCGGTCTCCTGAAAGCCATCCGGTCCCATGTTTTTCCACCAATCGATATAGCCCGGATGCCAAGCTTCCAGCGCCTTTTTCAGCGCCCGGTCTTGCGACAGGTTGACGTTATTGGGAATCAAATCGTCGTAATTCACTTCAACCGTTGGATCGATCATGGTTCGCTTCTCACTGGCTAATTTTTATTGTGCTGGAGACAGGCCTATACACCTTTTTGACAAATCTTCGCTATACCCGCTCGGGGTTGTATTCGGGTCTTCCTCCGCTGCCGTAACGCTTCAACGCGCCTCTCTCGCCAACCGCATTGGGGCGCTGAAATATCCAATTTTGCCAAGCGCTTAAGCGACCAAATATTTTGCTCTCCATCGTTTCGGGGCCGGCAAAACGAAGGTTGGCCTCCATCCCGGTCAGGGCATCCGGCGAAAAGCTGGCGCGCGCTTCGATCACCATTCTTATCTCATCATCCCAATCGATATCGTCCAACGCTTCGGTAATCAGCCCAGCTTGCTGCGCCGCCTCAGCCTCCAGGTCAGTGCCGATTAACTGCAGGGCTGTCACCAGGCTGTCGGGTTCACCCAGAAACCGGGTCTGCAACCGCGACAAGCCGTTAGGCATAGGCAACGGTCCAAAATTAAACGAACTCAAACGGATTGTCGCCGGCGGACGCGGATCGTCTTCGTAGGCCCCCTCGAGCATAAACGTACGATCAACACTGAACAGTAGCTCGGCCAGAAAGCCGCTAAAGCAGCTCCCCTGTTGCACCAGCGCAAAGCTAGACCGAGAGGTGACATCGATTCGCTTTAAGGTACGTTTCCAGTACAGAACAACTTCTCGCACCAGCCAGTCGCCTTCTAACCCAGCCAATAAACGATCATAGCCGTCGACCGCTTCAATCGCCCCTTCGGTTTTGAACACCAGCGTGCCGATGGTGGCCTCGTTGGTACGAAGATGCAGCAGCGCATCGTCGAGCTGTCGTACCAGCGCCAGCGGCCAAAAACGGTCGCCTTGGGTTATGATCTGTTGTACGTCTTGCGGTGCGGGAGTATCGGCGGCTTTGAGCGTCAGCGTCGCCATGGATTTATCCCGATTGATCACCACGCTGAGATAGGAGTAGTCGATGGCATCTGCGTTGAGGGTTCGCTGCAGCGGGGTCAGCTCAACACCCGCAGCTCTATCCGGCCGATCTGACGCTGCGGCAAACTCTAGCGCCCGCTGTTGTACCTGCTGGCTGAACTGTGACCCTGCGACCACCTCATCCACCAGCCGCCAGGCCACCGCCTTCTGGCCGCCAATACCCTCTTCCAAGGTGCAGAAAATGTCGCCGAGGTCGCGCCGCACTTTACGCTTATCGGACAACCGGGTCAGTCCGCCGGTTCCGGGTAGCACCGCCAGCAACGGCACTTCGGGCAGCGATACGGTGGAACTGCCATCGTCGATCAAGATGATGTAATCGGTGGCCAACGCCAGCTCGTAGCCGCCTCCTGCGGCCGAACCATTTATCGCACTGATATAGCGTTGGCGGGAATGTTCAGAGGCGTCTTCAATGGCGTTGCGGGTTTCGTTGGTGAACTTACAAAAATTCACTTTATCCGCGTGAGCGGCACCCGCCAGCATGCGGATATTGGCACCAGCACAAAAAATACGCTCGGCAGCCGAATCGATCACCACCGTTTTGACCTCGGGATGTTCGAAGCGAAGCCGCTGGGTGGCATCGTAGAGTTCGATATCCACCCCCAGATCGTAGGAGTTCATTTTCAACTCATAGCCTTCAAACAAACCGCCCTGCTCGTCCACCGCCAGGGTCAGATGCGCGACCGGACCATCGGTCTTCAACCGCCAATGCCGATAACGGTCGGGCTGGGTCTGAAAATCGATCATCGCCTTATCTCCTAAATCGCACGGTCAGCCGAAGTTTACTCAGCCATCTTTGAAAGATGAAATATAGGTCATATTTAGCCGCATCACAAGCAAGCATGATATATATCACATATATCGAATCACGATCATTTACAATCAATAGCTTAGGATTTTTTTCTGAGATTTATACCGAGACAGGCAACAGTGATTAGGCACTATAGTACCTAGCGAGACTTAATAATTGGATGATAAGAGCCGAATGACACCCCTGTCAGCGACAGCTTCCCGTCCAGACTAGCGAGGGGACACGCGCTATTTTCCGGGTATCCGAATCTGGTATTCACGCAGCCGCTTATCCAGCGTCGGCCGTGACATATTGAGAATCTCCGCCGCTCGCTTTTTCTCATAACCGGTGTAGGCCATGATGTTCTCGATGTGCTCGCGTTCCACTTGCTGCATCGATTTAACCAGCAAGGGTAACCTCGGGGCGCTGATATCGCCCTCCAACTGCAACGTTTCGGGCAATAGCACGTCAGCCGGCGATAGCAACACCGCCCGCCGCAATACGTTCTCAAGCTCTCTGATATTGCCTGGCCACGAATAACTCTGAATGCGATCCAACATCTCCTGCGGCATGACCGAAAGGGTGTTGCCGGATTCACGGCGGATCTTCTCCAGAAAGTAGGGCACCAACAACGGGATGTCCTCGGCCCGCTCTTTGAGAGGTGACAGTTCGATGGTTACCACTCGAAGTCGATAGAACAGATCTTGGCGAAAGTGTCCTTGAGCCACCTGCTGGGCTAGATCCCTATTGCTGGCCACAACCACCCGAACATCGGCCTTGATGGTCTTCAGACCACCCACCCGTTCAAACTCTTTTTCCTGCAGGAAACGCAGCAATTTAAGCTGGATATCCGCCGAGATCTCAGAAATCTCATCCAGAAACAGGGTACCGCCTTCGGCCAGTTCAAACCTACCGGGCTTACTCTGATGAGCACCGGTAAAGGCCCCCTTTTCATGGCCAAACAGCTCACTCTCGAGAACATTAGCGGCCAACGCCGAACAGACTACCGGAACAAAGGGCCGGTCATGGTAGCGGCTATTAAAATGCAACGCCCGGGCGACCATCTCTTTACCGGTTCCGCTAGCGCCCTGGATCAGTACCGTATCCCTTGAGTCCGCTACCGCACCGATGGTTTTAAACACCTGCTGCATCGCCCGGCTGCGCCCGACAATGGTATTCGGCTCGAAACTGCATTCTGGGGTATCACTGAAACTGACCCCTTTTTCCGACAGCATCACAATCTGTTGAATCTTATCGATCACTTCATCGAGTTGATCCAGGTCCAACGGTTTGCCAAGGTGATCGATCGCTCCCAAACGGATCGCTTTGATCGCGGTCTGCATATCGTCAAAAGCAGTAATCACCACCACCGGCAGCGACGGTTTAACGGCTTTTATCTGTTTTAGTACCTCAAAACCATCAAGCTTGGGCAACCGCAGATCCAGCAATACAAAGCTGACCTCGTACTCCAGCGCCTTCGCCACGCCCTGCTCACCGTCTTCAGCGGTCAGCGTCTCAAAACCTTCGTCGCCAAGGTGCAGCTCTAATGAGCGGCGAATCGACGGATCATCATCGATGATCAACGCACTCTTGGAGGCCCCCGCTTTAGCAAGGCTCGATGTAGTAGCTTCGGTCATGACAAATTCTCGTTATCGCGGATCTCGGTTGGCTCATTAACCAACAAGCGGTTGGCCGGCAGACGAATTCTGAAGCAGGCGCCCCGCTCGGCAGTATCAACGATCTCAACCGAGCCTTGATGCCGCAACATAATGCTCTGCAAATTACACAATCCCAACCCGCCCCCGGCAGGCTTGGTGGTAAAGAACGGATCAAACAGCTTGTCGCGATCTTCCGGACGGATGCCGCTGCCGTTATCGGTCACGTCAATCCAAACCATCCCATCAGCGCAGGCACCGACAATCGACAGCCTTTTTTCCCCGTCGATGCCTTTCATCGCATCCAACGCGTTGAGAAACAAGTTGAGCAGCACCTGCTCGATCTGACCCGCATCACAGACCGCCAGCAGCGGGCTAGGCATGCTGAGATCAAGCGCCACCTGTTCCTCATCAAGGCGCTGAAGCAACAGCAACCGGACCCGCTGAACCAGCTCGTTGAGATCATTGTTTTCCAACCGCAAGGGCCCCGGTTGGGCAAAATCCATGACATCACTGAGCAGTTGATTGAGGCGTAAAATCTCACTGTCGATGATCGAGAAATGTTCTTGTAAACGCCCTTCCGGTTGCCATTTCTTCCTGATCATCTTGATGTTCATCCGAATAGCCGACAGCGGGTTACGGATCTCGTGGGTCAGCCCTAACGCCAGGTGCCCCACTGCCGCCAGTTTTTTCGATTCCAGCAACTCATCAAAGGTATCTTCAAGCTGCGAACGCGCTCTGGCCAGGTCACCGGTACGCACTTCAACCCGACGCCACAACATCCGATTCCACGCTAACAATAAGCCACTGATAATCACGGTACCCGCCAGAATACTGATCACCAACGTTAACGAAAAAGCTTCCTGGCGATGCAGAAACGAAGACAGCTGCTGATCCACTTCACGCTCGGGAGTGGCAACACCGATGAACCAGAGATGGTCACCTATCTTTAGAGTTTGATAGCCGAGTAGTTTTCGTACCGCCTGACTGTGGTCTGCCGGATCTTCATAACGGTACCAATCGGTACCCCCACCGCCATACTGCGCCGATGTCAGCACCGAATAGAGTTTGGGCCATTGCGGCAAAAAAGCTTCTTCAAAACTACGTCCGGCTACCGCACCGTGGGGATCGACCAACAGGGTCTTGTTATTGATATCAGCCAGCCAGGCATAACCGTGTTCACCTATACGCACCGGCAGAATGTGCTTTCTTGCCAGCTCATCAAAATTGACTGTAAACATCGCCACCCCATTGAACGCGCCATCCTGATCATAGATGCCCTGAGCCACGATCAGCGCCTTGTCGCCCCGGTTCTGGCCACCCTCGAGCCGCACAAACGGCGAGGCGTACATCTGCCCCGGTTTACCGATATCCCGAGCCCACAGATAATAATCCCGCCAGGCATAATTTCGCCCCAGGGTATACGGGTCCGAGGGCTGGATAGCGACCACCGTACCGTCGCGGTCAAACACTACCAGATCGATGATGGCGGAATCGGCCAGGCTTTGATTTAGTTTGACCAAGCTACCTTCGACTTCCAACGCCCGCGCTAGATCAACCTGATGATTTTCAAACAGGCTGGACACCAATCCAAGACTGCGTTTCAAGGTGCCAAAAAACACTTCAACCGCCTCGGAGGCTTGTTCAGCCATCAGTTGCTGCTGACGGTTATATTGCTCAAAAAACTGCTCCCTGGCCTCCTGTCGAACCGCATCGGTCGCCAGCAAAATGCCGTACAGCGCCGCCATGCTCATGGCAACCAGAATAAAGAGCAGCGTCCACAGCTTTAACGGGCGAATCTTTGTCATACAGCCCTGCCATTCAACTCGTTGGGATTGACCTATCAACCGGGCGAGGACTTTCAATCGGCCCCACCTTTTCAAGCACTATATTGCATATTTGTGAGTATATGCACCCGTCGGCGGCGATACAAAATCTTCTCTACCTTTCCGACAACCTATTTCTCAGTGCCAGAAACAGCGTTGGAGTTGTCTGTAAGCTTCTCTATGTGCTGATTTTTACACGGCAGATCAAATATTTACACGCAGTACAAAGTCACAACAAAAATAATGACATTTATCATTGCGGGCACCGTTAACCATAGACCGATTTACTCTAATCATTTCAATCCATTAACCATAAATACTGCAATATATCTCACCTTCGGCACGAATATTGTCTTATAGATTGGAGTGGTTCAAATAAAAACAATCAAATGGACGGCCCTAAACGCATGGCCATCCATACCACCCAACGGGAGAGGGTCATGCCGTCCGCAGCAGCCAACAGTGATATTTATAACGCCGCCGACTATTTTATCGATCGTAATATTCGCGAAGGCCGCGGCAATAAAACGGCGGTTATCTGCGAGGACCGCAGCTTTACTTATGGGCAGATCCAACAGGGTGTCAATCGTTTCGGCAACCTGCTAAAGCAGTTAGAGGTGCGCATGGAGGAGCGGGTGGCTCTGCTGATGCTGGACACCGAAGCTTACCCGCAGACATTTTTTGGTGCGATCAAGCTAGGCGCGGTGCCGGTCTGTCTCAACACCATGATGCGGCCAAAAGATTACCAATATTTTTTAAATGACTGCCGCGCCCGGGTATTGGTGGTCGACGCCGCGCTGAAGCACAACATCGATGCGATAGACGGTGAACTGCCTTTTCTTAAACACGTTATCGTCGCCAACGGCCAGCCCAGCACCAACGAGCTGGAGCTAACCAGCGAAATGAACCGCCAGTCAGACCAGCTGACAACGGCGCCCACCATCTGTGACGACGCCTGCTTCTGGCTATACAGTTCGGGCACCACCGGTCAACCCAAAGGAACGGTCCATCTCCAGCACGATATGATCTATGCCTCAGAGACTTACGGTCAGCAAGTGCTGGGGATCACCACCGATGATGTCTGCTTCTCCGCCGCCAAGCTGTTTTTTGCCTACGGCCTAGGCAACGGTCTCTATTTCCCCTTCAGCGTCGGAGCCACGGCGGTCTATCATCCCGGCCGCCCGGCCCCCGATGAGATTTATGCGGTGATCGCCCAGCATAAACCCAGCCTGTTTTTCGGCGTCCCCACTCTCTATGCCCAGATGCTCGAAGAAGAGGGCCTGCTGGACGGGGTACGCCTGGGGGTTTCCGCTGGTGAATCACTGCCCGCCGATGTATTCCGGCGCTGGCGAGATCGGTTCGATGTCGAAATTATCGACGGCATCGGCTCAACCGAGATGGTCCATATCTTTATTTCTAATCGACCGGGTGAGTGCCGCCCCGGTAGCACCGGCCGCATGGTACCCGGCTACGAAGCCCGGATCGTCGATGAAAACCTGCATGACCTGCCCTGCGGTGAGGTGGGCACTCTGCTGGTCAAGGGTGACAGCGCCGCCGCTTATTACTGGAATAAACATCAAAAAACCCAGGCCACCATGCACGGTGAGTGGCTCAATACCGGGGATAAGTTCTGTTGCGATAAAGACGGTTATTTCTGCTATTCGGGCCGCAGTGACGACATGCTAAAAATTGGCGGCATATGGGTATCTCCCATCGAAGTGGAGGCCTGCATTATTGAGCACAGCGCAGTGGTCGAATGTGCGGTAGTGCCCGATATCGACAGCGACAAGCTGGTCAAACCAAAAGCTTACGTGGTGCTAAATAGCAGCAGCACACCTTCCGAAGAACTGGCGCAGCAGATCAAGGACTACGTCAAAAACACCTTGGCTCACTACAAATATCCGCGCTGGATCGAGTTTGTCGACGCCTTACCGAAAACGCCCACCGGTAAAATCAAACGTTTCGAGCTTAAAAACCAGCAACTGAGTGATTGTGACTGCGGCTGCAACAGCTGAGCTCAGCTGGCCATCACAAAAACCGAGAAACCACTGTTAACCCTCTGCCAAAAAGGCAGATCAATACTGATAACGATCACTGCTGTAGAACAACAAAAATAAGCCCAATTATACTCAGGAGCAGCATCCAATGAGCGATTCAACCAAGCCAGGAATCAATCGTCGTACGGTACTCAAGAGCGCGGCAGGACTGACCGCGGCTGCGACCTTTTTGCCGTCAATGTTTGCGATTGGCGGCCAGGCCAAAGTTAAAGTCGGCTTATTACTGCCCCATACCGGCACCTATGCCAAGTTAGGCAATAACATCAAGGACGCACTGGAGCTTCGAATCGAGCAAGCCGGTGGCAAGCTGGGCGGCCGCGAAGTTGAAATCGTCAGTATCGATAGCGAAGCCAAACCGCCCAAAGCATCGGAACTCACCAACAAGCTGATTAAGAAAGAAAACGTCGATTTTCTGGTCGGGCCGGTGCACTCAGTGGTCGGCATGTCGATGGTAAAACTGGCCCGTAAAAACGGCATTATCACCGTCATTCCCAACGCCGGCGCCAACCAAC
>JBALWS010000004.1:0-90141 GCA_036960405.1 Halopseudomonas sp.
CGTGATTTTGATCGACCCCACGCGGGCCGATGTCATCGGCGGACTGCAGCAGCAGGCGTTGCAGTTGCTGCGGCTCTAACCAGGGATCGCGCCCCAGAATCAGCGCCGCCAAACCGGTGACATAAGGCGCGGCAAACGAGGTACCGGTGGCGCGATAGTAATGCTGCTGGACGATGGCGCTACCAGGCTGATAACCGGCTACGCCATTTCGGCGCAGAAAATCGCTGCCCTTGGACCGCAATGACAGGATATCGACCCCCGGTGCCAGCAGATCCAGCGTTGGCCCCCAGTCGCTGAACGCGGCCCGTTGACCGTCGGGTGTTAGCGCCCCGACCACCAGCACTTGATCGTGTTGCTGATAACCATGCAGAGCGTCTCCCCGGGCCTGGTTACCCGCCGCCGTCACCACTAATACCTCCCGTTCGAGGGCGTAGTTGAGGGCATCGAGTTCGACCGCTCCTGGCGGCTGACCGCCCAGGCTAAGATGGATCAAGCGTGCGCCTTGATCGACCGCGTAGCGGATCGCCTGGGCGATATGGCTGCCACTGGCGTGGCCGCTGGCATCGACCACCTTGAGTACCATCAAGCGCGCATTGGGGGCGATACCGCTGATGCCGATAGCGTTATCGCGCGCGGCGGCGATCACTCCAGCAATGTGGGTGCCGTGGCCGTGATCATCCCAAGGGTTGTTGTTGTGCGAGACAAAGTTCCAGCCGATTCGATCGTCGATCAGGCCATTACCGTCGTCGTCGCGGCCGTTGGCCAGCTCGTTGGGGTTTTGCCACAGCTTAGAGATTGGTAGATCGGGATGGCTATAATCGACTCCACTGTCGATCAGCGCCACGGTGATCGGCTCCAGTGGTTGCGGCAGGATACCGCGTGGTTCGGCTTCGTCGCTGACCAAGCCTATCTGGCGTAGCCCCCATAGATCAGGGTAGCTCTGGCCCCAGCTACCAGTGCTTTTTAATAGCGGATCATTAATCGGCGGTGGGAGTTTGGCAGTAACCGTAACCGGGGGCGGAACAGGAAGCACGGAGGCTGCCGCAGTGGATACCGCTGGAGCTAGCGCTTGCGCCGCTGCACTGGTTGATAAGGCAAGCAGTAGTGCGGCTAAGAGGGCTTTCATGGGGCAACCCGCTGTAGATAGATTACCGCTTGGTTGGCTTTCAACGCGGCCATTCGTGCTTCCAGTTGAGCATCATCCGGAAATTGGATCCGGTAGGTACCGATCGCGGTGGGGCCGGATACGATCTTCGCGTCTTGCTGGCGTAACAAGGTCTGGAACTGACCGATATAGGTCTTGGGGTCGACGCCGATATCGGCTTGTGGGCCGCTGGCTAGCATCGCTGGAGGTGTGCCGGAGAGCACCTGATAATCTTCGGCCTGCTCGTTGGGTAGCATCACCACCACTCCTAGCGCGAGTACAATGCCAAGCTGCGACACCATCGCCACGCGGGCAAAAGCCGGGGTGCGGTGCCAGGCAAAAGTTTGAGCGATCCAGTTGCGGAGCTGCTCGGCCAGGCTAACAGGGGCGGGTTGGATATCGATTTCGTTGGCCGCCTCTTCGGTCTCGATCTGCGCCATCAGCTTGCCGAAGCCTGCCTCGGCGTTAAATACCGGCTCTTCGGCGCCCACTTCAGCGACGCTGTGCTGGATAAATTCGTGCTCGGCCAGCGCCAGTTGGGCCTCGGGGTTGTTATCCAACCAGGCTTCCACCTGGCGCTGTTCGGCATCATCGAGGGTACCGTTGGCGTACCAGGCCAGCAATTCGTCCATCTTGTGTTCACTCATGTCAAACCTCCCACTTCAGTCTCGGCCAGCCCTAAATTCGTTAACCAGGGTTTGAGTTTGGCCTTGGCATGATACATCCGGGTTTTTACCGTATTTTCTGGACATTGAAGAATATCCGCCACCTCTTTGTACGAACAACCATGAAAGAAGGTCAGTTCTACCACCTCGCGGTGTTCATCGGATAACCGTGCAATGGTCTGCCGCAGCAGGCTTCTGAGTTGCTCGTGGCTCTTGCCCTGGCTGGCGTCCTGTTGCTCGTCCACCGCCTCGGGAGCCTGACTCAACTCGACCGTATCGAGTTTTTTGCCGCGAACCGCGTTGAGGGTGCGAAACCGCGCGATGCCGAGAATCCAGGTCGATGCTGCTGAGCGCCCCTCAAAATTGGCGGCGTTTTTCCAGACTTCCATCATCACATCGTTGACCAGCTCTTCGGCCTTGGCTTGGTCTTTCATCATTCGAATCACAAAGCGAAAGATTCGCGGAGCAAAGCGTTGATACAACAGTCCCAGCGCGGCTTTATCACCGTTGCCGATTCGATGAAGCCATGCCACCTCCTCGGCGGCGCGTTCACGGGCTGAATCCATCAAGAGCTACCTTCGTCAAACAGCGGTCATCCGCTGCGGTAAACGGCAAGTTGAGAACAGGTATGCTGAAGAGGCCGGCGACTTACGCCGTACAGCAGGTAGGAAGCACCTGTTTCTGTCGGCCTTGGTCTCATCGCACAGCGTGATGAGGTGTCGTATGTCGACCCGTTGGCTTGGGCCGGTGCGATTTGAGACTAGTTTCAGCTTAGGAACCCGGCTACCGTTTTGCCAATTCCTGACTGTTTTATCTGGTATTTTTTATCGTTAGCGCGTTGTCGGTGACTCCAATCGATGACGTTATAGGACCCAGTTCTCTTGGATCGCAATCGGTAAACCGTAATAACTGGGGTGCGACTGACTCAGTGCGCGTAAGGCGCGAACACAATGCATCTCGTTCAATTCGGTTTGCAGCTTTTCAAAATCTGAGCGGTTGATGACCAGAGCCTGATTCATTTGACCCTGACTACGAAAGCGATGAACGAGTTCTGAAAGGTATGTGCTGATCATGACTGACTCCGGGCGCTGGGCGCTTTGTGCTGTTGTTATCGGGTAGGTAACAGGCACCCGGAAAGGGGTTCAAATAATCTTATGAGTCTGCGCGGCAAAGAGGGCCGCTTTGGTTATAGCTGGCCTTCGGGCAAGATTTTATAGAGCTTTGCGGTGAGGCGACGCCACCAGCTGGTCTGGGGTTCGGTGTCAAGAATGACGGCCTTCCCCGAGTCGCTGCCATGCCACTGGATGTCTCTGTCGGCGGTGAGTTGTAGCCGGTAGACAACCCGTTCAAATATCGAGTCTCGGTCATCCAGGATCGACTCCGCAAGATCTGACGAGTCGATCAATATTCCCATTTCGGTATTGATAATCACCGAACGGGGATCCAGGTTTAACGAGCCGACGAACACATAGCGGTTGTCGATAATTATCAGTTTGGTATGCAGGGTGGAGGTCTGATCCGCAGCCTTTATGATCTGGGCGGCATCGGGACGGGCTTCATAGATGTTAAAGCCCATCGCGAGCAGATCTTTGCGATAACCTTCGTAGGCGGCATGTACCGGTACGTGATTGGTCGACGCCAATGAGTTGGTGACCAAGGAGACCTGGGCACCGTTATCAATGACCCGTTGCCAGAAAGCCATACCCTGCGAGGTCGGGATAAAATAGGGCGTGAAGATAATGATGTTATCTTCCGCCTGGAGCATGAATTCGGCTATCTGTTTGATTAATCGTATCGAGTCATCGTTGAGCGAATAATCTACTTTGTTCGGGCTTTCTGAGATGACGTAGGCGCTAGCAATGAATTCAGCGATTCGCTGTTGGATTAAATCGTTGAGCAGTTGTGAGTCTATGGCTGTTTGATAAACCGTCGTCCCGGCGTTCTGCATTACTGTCTCAATCTTGTTCTGTACCTGTTCTAAGGCTTTGCTGGAGGGCGGATTGTTGAGGTATTCAATCGGTAAGGCTTTGCTATGGTTCCAGAATTGATCAAAGCTTTCGGCGACCTCTTTGACAACCGCACCCTTGACCAGCATGTCCAGATCAAAAAATTTAGCATCCTGTTTCAGGTTAAAGTATTCGGCTGCGATATTTCTGCCACCGACGATGGTTAGGCTACCGTCGACGGTGAATGACTTGTTGTGCATACGCCGATTGGCTTGGCTAAAGTCACCGAGATAATTGAGCCCTTTGAACCCTCGTCGAGCGATCGGGTTAAACAACCGGACTTCAATATTTTGATGGGCATCGAGCAGATAGAGGTCGTTGTCGGTAACCGAGGTGAAAATATCGTCGAGTAAGAAGCGGACCCTGACCCCCCTGTCGGCCGCCTCTAGCAACTTGGCAGATACCAAGCTACCGACGATGTCGTCCTTCATCAGGAAATATTGCAGGTCGATACTCTGCTCGGCGGCCTCGATCAAACGTAGTCGCGCACCTAACGCGTCGATGCCGCTTTTGAGTGGGTAAAAAGCTGATTTATGCTCGCCGTGTTGCTGATGCCAGGCGAGGGTGTGCTGCCCCAGCGTTGTTGTCTGACTGATGGCTATGGCTTGGGACTCCGCTTTTTCGACATTAAAATCGGTTGTGGCGCAGCCGCTTAGCACGATGACACTGATGCTGATACAGAGTGTTCTAGCTCGCGCTGATAAGGTTGTTGCTCGATGCACCGTTTGCCCACTCTGTCGTGTTATCGAAATAATTGGCTTGCTACCAATAGCAAAGAGTAGCTTAGTTTTGCCTTGTTTTTATCAGATAAAACAAGACTGTAGAATATTGCGATGATAGCTAGGCTACCGATCTGAGCGGTACTGAGAGCTCGAGCTTAACTGCAGAGGCTATACTATTTTTTTGCAGCACGGCTAGGTTAGGGCTGTGCAAGTGTGTTCTGAATAGGGTGGCGTTTACGGTGGATTCTCAACGAATTAAAGCTCAACGGTATAGCGATGCTGTGAAATTGACGCTGGCTATCAGTGGCTTCAGTCTGGCGGCAGCAGTGGCTTATATCGGTTGGGAGCTGAACCAGTACCGCCATGATATACCTAATATGCTGGCTCAGATCGAGCAGACCAGCGAGCGGATTGATCCACTGGTGAGTGAGGTGGCGGGGGTTCTGCAACAGGTTCCCAGTATCATGGAAGAGGTGGCACGAGTGCGAGAGCAGATTCCGCCGATACTGGAAGAGATCGCTCAAACGCGGGCGATGATTCCGGCTATTTTGGCTGAATCGGGCCAGATTCGTCAGCAGGTGCCTGTCATCATGGATGAAGTAGCCGCCACCCGAGAGCAGATTCCTGCTGTGCTTAAGAGCGTCGACCATATGTCGGGCTCGGTTCGACTGGTCGCCAGCGAGATAGAAGCGACCCGGCCTCTAGTGCCGCAGGTGCTGGAGCAGGTCGAGTTGACACGTGACGCGATTCCGCCGATGTTGAGCCGCGGCGAGCAGATGATTGCTCAAGCGCAATCTGCCGGTCATGATGCCAGCAAGGGCGCGGTAACCGGGATGTTGTCAGGGATCGTGGCGGCGCCCTTTAGTTTGTTCGGCAGTCTGGGCCGCTCGCTGGGATTGAGTAGCACCGAGCAGGAACTGTTGAGTGAGTACGACCTGACGCTGTTGAAGGCGAATACACTGACGCTGCTGGAGCAGGATGAACTCGACCGCAGTGTTAGTTGGGACAACCCTGAAAAACAGCACCGCGGCGAAGTGACCCTGAAGGGGCGGCAAGTGATAGACGGCCGCCAGTGCCGCGATCTGTTGATGACGTTTTACGACAAGGAACGCTTGGTGATCACAAAAGATGTACAGCTGTGCCTGCAGGATGATGGCAGTTGGACACCTAGTTAGGGGCACCAGATATCCTCTCAACAAGCCCTTTAGCGCTGACTCTTTACGTCAGCCGGTGACGGTTCGTACTTGGCTTCCCTGGCGTCCACTGACAACGTCGAGCCGCAGCGCCATCTGCTCTTTCAGTTCGCTAACATGCGAGATGATACCGATGGTGCGACCACTGGCCTGTAGATCGATCAAGGTGCGGATCGCCAGCTCCAGTGATTCGGGATCGAGACTGCCGAAGCCTTCGTCGATAAACAGGGTGTCGAGCTTGATCCCGCCTGCGTAGGACTGCACCACGTCGGATAAGCCCAGCGCCAACGCCAGCGCGGCCATAAACGACTCACCCCCAGACAGTGTGGCGACGCCTCGGGTCGAACCGAAATAGCCGTCTTCTACCTCCAGCTCCAGTCCTGAAGCTTTGTTACCCTTGGCCCGGTCCTCCTTGCGCACCAGTTGGTAGCGGCCCTTGCTCATCAGGCTGAGGCGCTGCGAGGCTTGGATCAAGACATCGTCGAGCAGCACGCTGAGCACGAATCGCTGCAAACTGATCTTGTCGCCGGTCTGGCCGTTGGCGACATCGCTGAGGGTGCCGTAGATCGCGTACTGGGCTTCGAGCTCGGCGTTCTTGCTATGCGCTTGGTCGAGTTTGCCTTTGACGTCTGTCAGCTGGCTGTGACGTTTATCCAGTTCGCGCCACTGGCCGTCGGCGAGGTTGAACTGTTCGGTTGCCTCGGCCAATGTTGCATCGGCCACAACCAGGTCCGGCAGGGTCTTATCGGCCAGCTCTTGCTGCAGCAAAGCCAGCGCGCCGCTGAGGTTATCGATCGCCGAACGGTAATGATCCAGCTCCGCCTTGAGTGCCTGCTGCTGGGTTTGATCAAGCCGTGCCTGTAGGTAGTCTTCAATGCTGCCGAACGGACTGGCGAGTAGCGCCTGCTGCCATGCTGAATCGACTGCTGCGCACTGCTCACTTTGCTGCTGATGCTGCTGGGTTCGCGCCTCGTGCCGTGAACTGGCTTTGTCCGCTTGCGAGCGGGCGTTGGCGGCATCGGTTTGCGCCTTTTCCAGCGTTTGCTGTAACTGAGTAATCTGTTGCTGCAAAGCTTGTAGCGCTTGTTCTAATGCCAGTGGGTCGCGATAGACTTCGGGAAGTTGCTGCTGCAAATGCGCGACCCGGCTGCGGGCTTCGAGATAGCAGTGATTGTCTTGCTCGGACTGGGCACTGAGAGCCCCTAGCGTCTCGCCTTGTGCCGCCAGCGATTGTTTGATCGCCTCGATCCGTTGACTGAGGGCTTGCTTGGTTTGCTGCTGAGCGGTCAATTCGGCCAAGGCGTGCTGCAGTTGCTCAAAGGTGGCTTGAATGTCGCCAAGCGGCTGGCTGGCCAGCTCGCCGATCGCCTCGGCCAGTTTTTGCCCGTGTTGGCGGTTATCGGCTAGGTCGCGTGCCTTTGAGTCGACCACCTCCTTAGCCGTTTGCAGTTGATCGCGGGCTTGAGCTTCGATTGTGCGGACGCTATCGAGCTGCTCGGTGGTGATCAGCTCTGCTTCGCTAGCCGTTGCGGCAGCGGGGTGGTTGGTACTGCCGCAGACGGGACAGGGTTGGTCCTGCTCGAGCTGCTGTGCCAGCAGCGCTGCCTGGCCGCTATGCCAGCGCAGTTCGAGCTGCTGGGTGGCGTGTTTGGCGGTTTCCCATGCGCGCTGCTGCTGGGCCAACTGCTGCTCGGCCGACTGATGTTGTTGAGCCAGTTGACGGTATTGATTGCGCAGGTTTTCCAGCTCTTGGCGCTGTTGCAGTTGCTGTTGCAAGGTATGGAGTGACACTTGTTTATCGGCCAACGATGCCAATGCCCGATCAAGCTGCACGACCTGGGCCTCTTTGGCTTGCTGCTCTTCGACCAATTGTTGCTGCGCTTGCTGCTGCTGTTGCAGCCGTTGCTGACTGGCGTTGGCGACTTGTTGCTGCTGTTCGGCTGCGGTTTGAGCCTGGATCAGTTGCTGGATAAGGCCTTGGTATTGCTGCAGCTCGAGCTGCTGGCGTTTCAGCGTATCGACCTCGGCATGGGCGCTGCTGGCCTCGGTAAGCTGCGCTTGCGCCGTGACCAGATCTTGCTGCGCTTGTGCCTGCGCGCTGATGCTTTGGTTTAGCTGGGTCTCAATAGCGCTCAGCTCTTGGGTTTGCTGCTGCAGTTGCTGGTGGGTTGGTTGCAGTTGTTGGGCGGTGACCGCGCGCTGCAGCGTTTGTTGTTTGGCCTCGATGATAGGGGCTTCGGCCTGTTTGGCCGTTAGCTGCTGTTGGGTTGATGTGTGGCTGTCGAAGCGAGCGATCAGTGCGATCGCCTGATCCTTGGCGCGGGCTGCCTGTGCCTGGACCTGGTTGGCGACCTGTTTGGCTTGGGCGGCGAGTTGCCGTTGCGGCGTCAGGTTGCCGATCTCGTTGTCGATCTCGGCTTCCGAGTTAACCTCGGCACTCTGCAGCATGCCCTTGATCTGGTTCTGGTGCTGCTCGACCGCTTGGCGAATGCCCGCCGCCTGTGATTTGAGCCGTTCTTCGATACGTTTGTAAACTTGGGTTTGGAACAGCTGGCCGAAGATCTTCTCGCGCTCTTTCGAATCGGCCATCAGCAGGTCGCGGAATTTGCCTTGCGGCAGCACCATTACCTGGCGGAACTGCTCAACTTTGAGACCGATCAGTGATTCGATTTCGTCGGTGGCTTCGTTAACTTTTTTGGCCACCATCAACGAGCCGTTGGCCGAACCATCCAGCCGCCACAGTTGTGCCTCGGCTTGTTGGGTGGTGGTGCCGTCACCGCGAGCTTTGGGGCGTTGCTGGGTGGGCGCGCGCCGAATCCGATAGGCCTTGTCGCCGAGGCTGAAATCGAAAGTCACTTCGGTTAGCAGTTCGGCTGCAGCATAATCACAGCGCATCTGCGCGGGTTCGCGCTCGGCGCCGGTGGTCTGGCCGTACAGTGCAAAGCAGATCGCATCCAGCAGCGAACTTTTACCGGCCCCGGTCGGGCCGTTGATCAGAAACAGCGGGTTGTCGCCGAGTCGGCTGAAGTCGATGGTTTCGGTGCCGGAGAAGGGACCAAAGGCCTGCAGGCATAGCTTGATCGGTTTCATCGCTGCCCCTCCTCGCCCGGTGTCTCGCTGCGGTGCAGTTCGGCCAGGGTTTGGCTCAGGGCGGAGTCCTGATCAGAGCTCAGCGGCTGGCCGGAAACCTGCTCGAAGAAATCACGGAACATCTCCAGCTCGCCGCGCTTGAGCTTGTCGCGGTTCATCTGCTGTTCGCCGGTTTCGAGCATGCCCGGTTTTTCCAGGTGCAATACGTTGGGGTAGACCGCCCGCAGTTTGCCCATCGGATCGAGAATAGCGTGGCGATCGGTCAGCCGCACCAGCAGGTAGTCATCGCTATGTGGGTCGGTTTTACCTTGTTCCAGCAGGCTGTTCAGCTCGCCTTCGAGGATGCGCATATCGCGCAACGGTGTCAGCGGCAGGTGCTGGGTCGATACCAGGCCGTTGCTATCCAGCTCGACCAACGTCACACCCTTGTTCTGGTTCTGTTCCGAGAAACTGTATTTGAGGATCGAGCCGGAGTAGCGAATATGTTGCTCGCCTTTGTACTGCGGGCTGTGCAAGTGGCCCAGCGCGACATAGTCAAATCCCACCAAAGGTTGGTAAGAGACCCGGTCGGCGCCGCCAATCGATAGCGGCCGTTCCGATTCGGACTCCTGCGCGCCGTCGATAAAGCAGTGACTGATCAGCACCGTCGGCGTGTTATCGGCTTTGACCGCGTTGATCTGCTCAACCAGGAAGGTATGGGCGTCATCGTAGCTCGACGCGTCGCTGTCGAAGCGGTCGCGTACCATCACGGGATCGTGATAGGGAATACCGTAGAAATGGACTTCGCAGCCCTCTTTGTTGAGTACCACCGGTTGGTTGACCTGTTCGAGGTCGCCGATGATATGCAGCCCAGCCCGTTGTAGCTGCCGCGCACCGAAACGCAACCGCTCGGCGCCATCGTGGTTACCGGGGATCAGGATTACAGGCACTCCCATCTCCGAACAGATGCGGTTGAGGATATTATCCAGCAGCTCGACCGCCGCAGCCGGGGGCACCGAGCGGTCGTAGATATCACCGGCGATCACTAGCGCATCGACCGCCTCGCGTTCGATATATTGCAGCAACTGGTCGAGCACATGGCGTTGATCGTCCAGCAACGAGACGTTGTGAAACTGGCGGCCGATGTGCCAATCGGAGCTGTGGATAAATCGCATGGGGGAGTCCTTAAACGCAGTAATGCGCAACCTACCGTTCCCGGAGCCAGGAAGCCAAGCTTTTTATTGATTCGAAGCGGTTTAAGATGGTCTCTGGATGTAGTAAATGATCATTACTATGGCTATTTTACGTAATTACACGAGTATGGTCGGTATAAAATGCTAAACTTATCCACAGATCGATTAAATACACACAGTTCGGGAAAGTATTCACAGGGGAGCCAACATGAACACCCTATCGCAGGCAGTTGCTGAGCCCCGCGTCGACCCCAAAGAGGTGCTGTCCAAGGCCCTGCTCAATACCGCCAACGCGCTGGGTATTACCCAGGCTGACTTGGCTCAGACGATCGGTAGGAACCGTACCACCATCCATCGTGGCATCGACCCGCAGAGCAAAACCGGCGAAATGGCGCTGATGTTAATTCGCTGCTATCGGGCGCTACATGTGCTGGTCGGTGGCAAGGACGAAGAGATCAAACACTGGTTCCACACCGCTAATCACCACCTGGGAGGCGAAATTCCCGCTACCAAAATCAAGACCGTTCAAGGGCTGGCGATCACGCTGCAGTATCTGGATGCCATCCGTGGCAAGCTCTGAACCGGGCTGGCAGAAACTATTAAGTCAGGCTTTTCCGGTTCTGATTTCGGGCACGCTCTATCGGTTGGTCGAAAGTCAGGAGCAGGTCGCCACCAGTGCGCTGGTCGATGATCTCGACGAGCAAGCGATCCTCGAGCAGCTGCTCGAAGCGACCAAGCCCAGGCTACGCCCAGGCACCGAACACCTTCACTACCTATTGGCCGCGCCGTTTCGTTATCCACCGCTGCCGTGGGGCTCGCGGTTTGGCCGCAGTTTTGAACCCAGCCTGTTGTATGGTGCATTGACCGAGCGCACCTGCCTGGCTGAGTCGGCCTTCTACCGGCTGGTGTTTTGGTCCGGCATGCAAACTCCGCCAGCCAGTGGCCGGTTGCAGACCCAGCACACCCTCTTTAGCGCAAACTATTACTCGCACCAAAGCGTGCGGCTGCAAGGTCCGATTTTCGAAGCTGGCTTGGATCAGCTTTGTCACCCGGCGCAATACCAACAGCCTCAGATGCTGGGATCGCAGATGCGCAGCCAAGGCGTCGAAGCGTTTGAATACCCCTCGGCCCGTTGTCCCGAGCACGGCCTCAACGTAGCGCTGTTCGAACCCCGTGCTCTGACCAGTCGTGCCCCCGAGTCGCAAAGCGCCTGGATCGGCGATACCCAGGCCGACTACGTTGCCTTCTCGTCCGGAAAAACGCTGCACAAGTTCGCCAGCGAACTGTTCAAAATCGACGGTCAACTGCCCTATCCTGCCTGATCGATTTCATCTCACGACAGGCAACCCTTGAGTGTTTGAGCGGTCGAAAGGGGTGTGAATGCATCTTCTTAGGAGACCCCGTTGCGTGCTTTGATACTCTGCTTGTGCTGGCTGCTACTCGGCGGCTGCGGCCAGATTCCGGTCAGCGTCGATTACCAATCGGGGGTGGATTTCAGCCGTTTCAGCCATTACTACTGGTTACCGCCGGAGGCCAATCAACAGCCCGAATCGATCTATAACAGCGATCTGGTTAGCGCTCGAGTCGAGCAGGCGGTGGAGCAACAGTTACTCAGCCGCAGCCTGTTGCGTATCGACAACCCTGAGCAGGCCGATGTGCTGGTCCGCTATCAGATCGGGGTCGAACAGATGGTCGAAATGGAACCCTTTATGGGGCTGGAAGGCAGTTACTCGCTGCACCGTAGCAGCTACGGTTCCGGCCTACTCAGTATCGTCTCTCACGAGTACAAGCAGAGCACACTGGTGATCGACCTGCTCCATCCTGAAGACAAACGGCTGCTGTGGCGGGGCACGGCCGAGCGGCGGCTAAAAACGTTCAACAGCCCGGATCAACATAGCGCCTTTATCACCGAAACGGTGGCTGCGGTGTTGGCTAAGTATCCGCCGCAGCCTTGATGTAGAGGTTGCTTCCTTTGGTTATGGCGGTTCGGGGCTTGGTTGGCTTTTATCACCTTGGCACACAAACGCATCTATCCTTTGAGCCGGAATGATCAAGCCCGCTAGGGTTCTTTCAAATGAGGAAGTAACAATGGAACTCAATGCCGATTTTTCTCAGCGCGTGGTGGTCAAGCCTGCGGACTACCGCTGGGTCGATTCGCCCATACCGGGGGTAGAGCGGATGATGCTGGATCGGATCGGCGATGAGGTAGCGCGGGCGACCTCGTTGGTGCGTTATCAACCCGATAGTCATTTCCCCAGCCATGTTCACGGCGGCGGTGAAGAGATCCTGGTGCTGGAGGGCGAGTTTGGCGATGAGCACGGTCTATACCCGGCGGGAGCTTACCTGCGCAACCCGATCGGTTCGCAACACACCCCTGCAGTCGGCTCTCAAGGCGCGCTGATCCTAGTCAAACTGCAGCAGTTTTCCGAGGCGGACCAACGCCAATGCATGATCGATACCGGTGCTGGGCTCTGGTCTCCAGGGTTGGTGGCGGGACTTCAGGTGATGGGCTTGCACCAGTTTGAGACGGAGCAGGTTGCGCTAGTGAAGTGGGCACCTTTTACCGAGTTCAACTCGCACAGCCACTGGGGCGGGGAGGAGATCCTGGTGCTGGAAGGGACTTTTTATGACGAGCACGGAGAATACCCGGTGGGCAGTTGGCTACGCAGCCCTCATCTGAGTCAGCATCAACCTTATACCCGAGCAGAGGGTGCACTGATCTATGTAAAGACCGGGCACTTGTTAGCTTGAGCTTGTGCGCCGCACCATTCTGAGGTTATCGATCTTAAGTGGTGGCGAGTGTGGGGGATGATAGTCAAGGTGTTACCTTGCTACCCGAAAAGTGTTACCTCCGATGGGTGGATACGTAGCACTTTTTCGGTTTTAGGGGGCGCGGTATTTGTTTCGGAGCGCTCAAAGGCTGTTAAAACAAGCAAGTGTAAGAGTTGGCACGCTCTCTGCAATATAGATATTTAAGAAGAACAAGAAGAATAATAACAACAACAAAAAATTTAATAATAAGAACAACATTTGCGCATCGGTTGCTGCAATAAAAATAATAATGGCAGCCTGCAAAAAAAGATCGCTCCGTAATAAAAATAACAACTGGAGCCGAGCCGGTTACAGCTTCTCGAACCAAGCATCGAGATAGAGGTAACCGGCTTTTTATTGTCTGAATTTCCTCGTTTGCTCGTTATCTCCCCTGCTATCGTTGCGTTCGACTTGGCGCAGCAGGTTTGATCAGAGCCTCCTTACTCAGCAGATCTTAATCCGCACAATATTCATCACCTCGACCTCAAACCCCGCTACCGATTCGACTCCAGGGTAGTAAGTGAGGTTGACTTGCTGGCCCTTGAGATTCTTGTATTGTCGCTTGCGGCGATACTTGAACGGCACGTCGTAGCCTTCGATCATCACGGTGTTGATAAACCACTCTCCTGACTCACGTTGTACGTGCGATACAACACGTACCCCTTCAGAGTGGATCAGTTCGCGGTGCTTTTTAAGTAGTTTCTCTGGTTCTGATTTCATGATTATCGGCAGTTTGGTCGGTTCGCTAGGGTAAAACCTTAAGGTTACTGGCTTTATTAGAACACAGTCAGGCGTGGATCTGGAGTTTGGGGGCGAAGGCGGCATTAAGCAGAGGGTTGATCCGACGCACCCTGGTGTCGACTGAAACTGTAAACCAGCGTCGCGATAGCTAACGCGGCTGCCAAAAAGCCGAACAGTAACCGGTATTGATCGGCTGGAATGAGTTGCATCTTGATAGCGGTTTCAATCATCCAGCCACTGATACTCTGTATTAAGGCGACACCGATGAAGCTCAATGCGGTTAAAAAGGCCATCCCGCGACCGAGGTAGGCCGGTGTCAGAAACGTCCTGCAATGCGACATCAGCAGTGGATAGGTAAAGCCAAAAAGCCCTACGGCGACAAAACTCCACATCGCAAAATAGGGCCCTTTGGCGGGATAGATCGCCAGCACTATTAACGGCGTTACGGTCAGCACTGAACTGATGATGACTAGCCGCTTCGTGGTTTGCAGTAACTGGTCTAAGGCCCCTAACATAAAAGTTCCAACCGCCATGGCGACCGACATGGCGAGGATGATGTAGCCGCGTTCGCTGGTATCTAGCTGGAATACGTCTGCCAGATAGGGGCCGCTCCATAGGCCTCGGATAGCCATTAATACCGCATAACTGGCCAGAAATATCGGGATGATCGGCCACAAGCCTCGAGCCGTAGTCACCCGTGCCATACCTCGTAACATAAAGGCCAGTGACTGGTTTGTACTGGCGGGCCGATCTGCCGGTAGGCCTCGCAGACAGCAGCTAGCCGCCAGGGCAGTCAGGATCATCGAGGTCAGTAACGCCGACCGCCATCCCAGCCATTCGGCCAACAGGGCTAATGGTGTGGTGCCCAGCAGGTCTCCAACACTACCGATGGCGATCACCAAAGCGGTGATGTAGGCAAAGCGATCAGGCCGATAATGACGCCCGATAAAAAGCATCGAACCGGTAAAAATGGGCGCGCAGCCGATCCCTATCAATGCTTGGCCTAGCAGTGCCATCGGGTAGTTATCGGCCCAGGCGAACAGCGCAGTACCCAGCACCGACAGCCACATGAAACTACCGATAGTCAGCCGTGCGCCGAACCGGTCCAACGCGATGCCGCAGGGTATTTGTGCAATGGCAAAGCTGATGAAGAACGTTGATGAGAGTATGCCGAGGCGGCTCTCATCCAGCAGCAGGTCTGCTGAGATATCCGGCGCAATCACCGAGATCATACCGCGATAGAATAAGCTGATCGCGTAGGCAAAACAGAGTATCAATAGCAGGCGCATACGCTTATATCTTGGTTGAGGTGTTAAGGGCTTGGGTCAATGGGTCGTGATCGTTGATGCCTTTCAATCCCAGCACATACTCAATTATTCAAGCAGAGTTAACAACCAGGGGTGTGGCGGGTCGGTTCAATCATTGATCAAAGGCTGTTTATCCGGAGTCGACTTTAGCCATGTGGTTTCCTAACTGGGATTGTGGGACTGCGAAACGTCGATCAGCGAGCCTGTCGAATAGAGCGCAGGTGAAGGTGGTATTGCTGGCCTTTGCTGGGTTTCACTGTAACGGGCTTAATATCCGCTATCATAGGTTTTTGCATGTCATCGCTTCGTGGTTGCGCTGCTCGCCGCAGGCGGTAGAGACCAAATCGACGCAAGGTTATTTTTTATGCTGTGGGTCATCGTTTTGAAAGGCGCTAAACAGGGGGGTGATGCGAGCCATGTCTAGGCTTTTTCTGGCAGCGTTGTTGTGCTGTTTTACGGCCAATGTATTGGCTCTGCCTTCGGCCAAGGTCAAGCATGTGACTACCCGCGCCGAGACGCCCGAAAAGTCGGATGAAAGCCTGGTGTTGCCGTACGCGTTTAGCACTGAAACCATGGGCTTGAATATCGGTATTGCCGGTATGCGATCGGGTTACCATCAAGATCAGATGTCTATTGCCGGTACCGCTTTTGCGGGTGATGTCAGCCATGCGGTTATGGCCGGTATCTGGAACTATCAAATACCCAGAACAGAGCGGCTTTATTTCAGCACTTCCGCTATGCAGGGCTATTACCCTGATAAGAGAGCCTACAGCTCGCCCAGCAGTCTCTTCGTCCCAGCGGGCACCCCGCTGCCGGGAGGTAATGACTCTCTCGAGTCTCAGTTCATTCAGGCCGATGGTTATTCAAACTGGTGGGATATAAAGCTGGAATACTCACTGCCTATTGGTGCCACCGCCAATAAAGGGACGATCGACTATACGCTGCGTGATGGTTTGCTGGATTCTGAACCCAGTGGCGGTGAGGTATGGGACCCGCTGAGCAGCGGTGCATCGGTGTTGATATTGCGCCAGTTTAATCGCTACGAGAGTTATGAAAGGGAAGGCCAACATATCGACGGTCGCGTTCATGGGGTGGAACTCGGGCTGCTCTATAACAATACCGATTTCCCGGTTAATCCGTCTCGGGGTAGCTCGCAGTATGTCGCCATTAATCATGATCCCGGCTGGTTTGAATCGCAGCATAAATGGACCTTTATTGAAGCCGAGCTTAGTAAATATTATTCCTTGGGTAAGTCTGAACAGGCCGATCAACGTATCTTGGCCCTCAATTTCTGGACCGGAAGCTCGCCATTATGGGAGGTTGAAGAGGATGGTAGCGGTGGCCGGCGGGTGGTGAATGGCACCCCTTTTAACGAAGGCGCGACCCTCGGCGGGCTTTACCGGATGCGGGGCTATGATCAGAATCGTTTCCACGACAAAGCGGTGGTGTACGGCACGGCTGAGTACCGCTACACGCTAAAATATAACCCTATCGCCAATGTCAGTTGGCTCCAATTTGCCAAACTGGACTGGTTCCAACTGGTCGGTTTTGTCGAGGCGGGGCGAGTTGCACCAGAATATTCGGCCAATGAACTGCTGCGCGATCTGAAAACCGATTACGGCATGTCGCTGCGGGCGCTGACCGCCGGTATCGTGGTGCGGCTGGATCTGGCTACCTCACCGGAAGGCACCAACCTGTGGGTGATGTTCGACCACCCTTTTTAAGTCTTTGCTGACGTGTTACCAATAGAATCCGATACCCAGCATCGGACCGTGCTGGGCGGCATTGTAGGCATAGCTGTTATCGCTGTAGTCAAACATCATATAGCGATAACCTCCAAAGACCGATCCCCATTCGTTGAAGCGATAATCTGCCATCAGGTTAAGATGAAACGCCGCGTTGTCCGACCCACCGTAGGCAATATCGCTACGACCAATAAAGGTCCAATTGTTAGCGATCGGAGCAAACACTCTGCCACCGACAAAGGCCTGGAACCATTCATCTCCACCGATCACCTTGCCAGGAAAAGGGCCGATACTGGTGATGGTGACATCGATATCATGACTATTCCAGCGCAGCCCGCCGAGCACTTCCCAGCGAACATTATCAACGTCTGATAGCGTATAACCGGCACCGAATTCGGCCATCTCGACCTTGAAATCGATATCCGCATTGACCGGTATAGGACCAACACTGGTGCTCATGGAGGGATCAAGATTTACATGCTGGTATTCGGCAAACAGCACTAGATCACCTTTCTTGGCTTCAAAATGCAGGGTAAAAAACGCATCCATGTTTTTTAGGACGTTATCTTGGAAATCCAAATTCAGATCGGCGGTGTTGCCATCTAGGGTCGCATCGCCGCCGATATTGATCCCCCACAGAAACAGCGGAGCGAGCATGAACTCCCACTCTTCGTCGCTGTTGGTTGCTTCCGCGTAGGCGGGTAGCGAGTTAAGAGTGAATGCTGAGGCAAAGATGGCCGCGCCAGCGATGTTTTTGACGGTAGCTGAAAGAGCCATAAGGTACTCCGTTTCAATCAATAATCCTGGATACTGCTTCACCGCGATGACGCCGCACCCTAGTCAGGTGATTTTTGATTATAGACCAGCGTTGTGTGCCGCTTACTTGGCGGCTATCTAGCTAATAACTTTGGGATAGCTGTTGAGCGTAAAAAGAGAAACACGGTAGCGGGTGGGTTGACTGGGTTCGGAATATAAAGGGTTAACGAGACGGATTGACAGAAAAAATGATAGGTGTGAGTTTTTGATAACAGGGCTTTTTTTCCTTCTATACTCGTAGCTGTGATGATTTACCGCTGAAACCGGCACCGCAATAATCGAGATGCGAGAAGCGCTATGCAAGCAGACGAGTCCCAGCCCCATAAAATTCTCTCCAAGGAACTGACCGACGTGCTGATCCGGGTCGGCGTCGTGGCCATCTTGGTTTACTGGTGCCTAGTCGTGGTCGGGCCGTTTGTCGGGGTACTGCTGTGGGCGCTGATCCTGGCGATGACGCTTTACCCGCTGCACCAGAGGCTCGCCAACCGTATTGGTGGGGCTCAGGGGCGCGCGGCCACATTGGTCGTTCTGTCGGGGTGGTTGTTGATCGGTTTGCCGATAGTGCTGCTCGGCAGTTCGTTCGCCAGCCAGGTCCACGAGGTCCATGCTGCGTTCAGCAACAACACGGTTTCGGTGAATCCGCCCGCCTCGTCGGTCGCCGATTGGCCGCTGGTGGGCGAGAAGGTCTACCAACTGTGGAGTGACGCAGCGCAAGATCTGCCCGCTCTACTCGAAAGGTTGCAGCCGCAGCTCGGTAACCTCTCCAAAGCATTGCTGTCGCAGGCGGCCAGTACGGCGGGTTCGGTAGCGCTATTTCTCGTCTCACTGGCCATCGCCGGGGTGATGATGGCCTACGGCGAGTCGGGCAGCCGGGCCATGCTGCGTATCCTACGCCGCTTGGCTGGGGAGGAGAAAGGGGCTAGCATGCACCGGCTCTCGACTGCGACCACGCGTTCGGTGGCAACGGGTGTGCTCGGCGTTGCGCTGATCCAAGCGGTGCTGTTGGGGATCGGTTTTATCTGGGGAGGAGTGCCGGCAGCCGGCGTGTTAGCCGTGATCGCGCTGGTCCTCGGTATCGCCCAGGTGCCGGCACTGGTGGTATCGATACCGGCCATCGGCTACATCTGGTGGAGCTCTGGTGACGCCAGTCTGCACAACATCCTCGTCACCATCTATCTGCTGGTGGCCACCCTTGCCGATAACGTGCTGAAACCGATGCTGCTAGGGCGCGGGGTCGATGCACCGATGCCGATTATTCTGATGGGCGCCATCGGAGGCATGATCTCTGCGGGCATCATCGGTCTGTTCGTCGGCGCGGTGGTGCTGGCTGTTGGCTACCAGCTGTTCATGGCGTGGACCGCCGAAGTTGACGCACCAGCTAACGCGCCGACGGTTCCGGCGGGCAATGAACAGACACCGAAGGCAAGTTGACCGCGCGCGTGTTGCTACCCGACCATAACTCGATGCCACGCTGGCTGCTGCTTTGCTGCACCTTAGTGCTCGGAGCCTGCACCACGCTCGGTCCTGATTACCAGCAACCCGAGGTGGCATGGCTGGAGAAGTGGCGACCAACCAGCGCCTTGTCCGAACCCGCCGCCAGCGAATGGGAACTGACTTTTTGGTGGCGGCTATTCGAAGATCCGGTGCTCAACCGTCTGATCGAGATGGCCCAGCAGGATAACCTGACGCTGCGCATTGCCGGTCTACGTATCTTGGAAAGCCGCGCCCTGCTAGGTATCGCAGGCAGCACGCTTTACCCTCAGCTACAGCAGGCTAACGGTGCGGTGGCTTACGTTAATCAGACCCAAGGTGGCAACAACGACAGCCTGGTCCGCTACCAAGTGGGGTTCGATCTTGCCTGGGAACTCGATTTCTGGGGCCGTTTTCAGCGTGGTATAGAAGCTGCTGACGCAGTCTATTTCACCTCTGTTGCCAACCAGCAGGACGTGCAGGTGCTGCTGGTCGCTCAGATAGCCGACCTGTACTTTGCCTTGCGCACCACCGAGCTGCGCATCGGCATAGCGCGCCAGAATGCGACCATTCAAAAACGCAGCCTACAGATTACCGAGCGACTATTTGCCAGCGGCTCGAATTCTGAGCTCGATGTGCAGCAGGCCAAGACCCAGTATCTCTCGACGCTGTCGACCATCCCTCAATTAGAGGTCGCACTGGTGCAGCTGCGCAACGGCCTCGGTGTGCTGCTGGGTCGCCCGCCGGGGGCGTTGCCTGAATTGGTTGAACCGCTCGAACGGTTGCCCGACATCGGTCTGGCTTCGGTGCGCGACATGCCCGCCAGTTTGTTGCTGCGCAGGCCTGATGTCCGCGTGGCGGCATGGCAGGTCGCCGCACAGTCGGCCCAGATCGGCATCGCCGAGGCGGATTTCTACCTATCGATCACGCTCCTCGGTTCGCTGGGTTGGTCGGGCAGTTCGCTCAGCGGCAGCTCCGACGTCACCACTCTAGGAGTCGGTCCGGCGTTATCGTGGAACCTGTTCGATCATGGCCGCATCAGCAACAATGTGCGGGTGCAGGATGCCCGGCTGCAGCAACTGATCGAGGCCTATCAGCAGAAGGTGCTACAGGCTGCACGCGAGATCGACGATGCGCTGATCAGTATCGTCAAGAGTAACGAGCAGCAGCAGATTCTGGACGACAGTGTAGTGGCCTCGCGGCGCGCGCTGGAGCTGGCTAATTCGCGTTACCGCGAAGGCTACGCCGATTTCCAGCGCGTGCTCGATTCACAACGTGCGGTGGCGTCTCAGGAGGAGCGCAACCTGCTCAATCAGGGCAGTCATGTCAGCTCCGTGATCGCGCTTTATAAAGCCCTCGGTGGTGGCTGGTCTGATAGGCCTATGGCCGAATTGATCCCTGCGGAGGTGCGCCAGACCATGCGCCAGCGCACCGACTGGGGCGATCTGCTGACCACACCGCT
Organism: Halopseudomonas sp.; assembly: GCA_036960405.1. Lineage (GTDB taxonomy): Bacteria > Pseudomonadota > Gammaproteobacteria > Pseudomonadales > Balneatricaceae > Motiliproteus. The sequence goes on from JBALWS010000004.1 coordinate 20,345, forward strand.
GCCCGAAGGCAGTGCCTCCGATTCACCTCCCGCGACTAAGGCTGCTGCTGATGAGTGAACGCCCTCCTATTACCGAAGATGACAGCTCACAGACCGCCCCGGAAGCGGAGACAAATCCTATCGAGACCGCTGCTGCGCCGGACACTGCGCCAGATGGCGACAGCGCCGCACGCTCGGTCAACCGCGGCGCCCTGTTGATCTTGCTGGTGATTGTGCTGAGTATGGTTTGGTATCTGCTTGCCGATCGTTTTACGCCTTATACCCGCCAAGCGCGGTTGCAGGGTTTTGTGGTCGGTGTTGCACCTGAGGTAGCCGGGGTCGTCAAAGCGGTTCAGGTGAATAACGACGAAGAGGTCGCCGCCGGCCAGCCGCTGTTCCTGATCGACCCTGCCTCGTACCAGATAGCGCTGGAGCGCGCCGAGTCCGATTTCGAGAGTGCCCAGCGTCAAGTCGGGGCTGGCGGGGCGGCGGTCGATGCGGCTCGGGCTCAGCTACGTGCTGCACTGGCTAACCGTGACAAGGCGCAGAAGGATGCCGAGCGACTGGAGCGGCTTTACCGGCAAGACCCGGGGGCCATCTCGGTACGCCGGCTGGAAGTGGCGCAGGCTTCCTACGCGGCTGCGAGAGCGCAGGTCGATGCTGCCAAGGCGGATATCCAGCGCGCCATCGAACAGATGGGCGGCGATGAGGAGGACAACGCGATCCTCAAGACCAGCTTGAGTGCACTCGAAAAGGCGCGGCTCGATCTCGACAGGACAGTCGTCAGAGCGCCTGCTCGTGGGGTGGTGACCGACCTGCGCGCTGATATCGGTCGTTTCGCCGGAACCGGCAGCCCGGTGGTGACGTTGATTGCGATCCAAGACGTCTGGATCAACGCCGAGTTTACCGAGAATAACCTTGGCCACCTCGAATCGGGCAGCCCGGTAGAGATTATCTTCGACGCGCTGCCGGGGGAGGTTTTAAGCGGCGAGGTGCGTAGCATCGGCCTCGGGGTTAGCGCCGGGCAGGTGCCTGCCCCCGGTACCCTGCCAACGCTTCAAAACAACCGTGACTGGTTGCGCCAGGCTCAGCGCTTCCCGGTGGTGATCGGCTTCGACATCGGGCAAAACCCACAACTACGCCGGCAGGTCCGTATCGGCGGTCAAGCCTCAGTCATCGCCTACACCGGCGAGCAGCCGCTGCTCGATATGCTGGGTCGCGGCTACATCCGCCTGCTTAGTTGGCTCTCCTATGCGTATTGATCGTGGGATAACAGCATGACTCTGCAGGCGCGGCGCGTGTTTCGGTTGAGTCTGACGGTGGCGTTGTCACTGCTGTTTGGTTACCTGCTGCCGATGGCGCTGCCATTTCTGCCTCCGGTGTTTGCGTTGATGCTCGGTGCTAAGCCAGGGCCAGCGATGGGCTTCAAGGCGTTGATTGGTCTGTCTGTGCTGGTGCTTATCACCACCAGCCTAGGCATCCTGCTGATTCCTCTGTTGCTCGACTACTCGATGCCGGCGCTGATGATCGTCGCGTTGGGGGTGTTCCTGAGTCTCTACGTGAGCGTCAACCTCGGCAAGGGCTTGGTGGGCGCGTTCCTGACCATCGGTATCATGATGATCTCGGCAGCCGGGACGGTCAGCGATCAACTCGCCACCACTGTTATTCAGGACCTGCTGCTCGCCATCGCAGTAGCGATCGTTTGCCAGTGGTTGGTCTACCCGCTGTTTCCCGAAGATAACCTGCCCGCGCAGCCGCCGACCGAGCCCGTTAGTAGCGCCGAACAGTCCTCTTGGATCGCCCTGCGCGGTACCTTGATCGTGTTTCCGGTCTACTTGTTGGCGTTGACCAATCCGACCGCCTATCTGCCGATCATCATGAAGTCGGTGGGGCTGGTACAGCAGGGCTCGATGATCGATGCTCGCAGCGCTGGCCGTGAGCTGCTCGGTTCGACGTTGCTGGCAGGGCTGCTCGCGGTGTTGTTCTGGGTGTTACTGAAGCTTGCTCCGAACCTGTGGAGCTACTTCTGGTTGATGTTGCTACTGATGGTGTTCGCCGCCGCGCGGCTGTATCGGGTGGTATCGACGCGCTACCCGCCATCATTCTGGATCAATACGCTGGCGACGATGCTGATTCTGCTCGGCCCGGCAGTGCAGGACAGCGCTAACGGCAAGGATGTGATGACCGCCTTCGCGGTACGGATGAGCCTGTTTATCGCCGTGACGCTGTACGCTTGGCTGGCGATCTACCTATTGGAAAGCTGGCGTCAGCGCCGCATGAGACCGCCGCGCGCCGAAGCCTCGGCGATGGAGGTAATGTGATGCTTGGAAACCTATTTCTCGGCCTGACGACGATGGTTATCTGCCTGTTGTTGCAGACCTGGTTGGTGGTCGCAGCGATGCGCTACTACATCCGCCACGAGCACGACATCAAGAGCCCCGCGTTCTTTTCTAGCCTGGCGGTGTTGTCGAGCGTGATGCTGATTCTGGTGTTTGGCAACCTGATACAGGTGGCGATCTGGGGGCTGCTGTTTGTTTGGCTGGGCGAGTTTGCCACGTTCGCCGAGGCGTTTTACCACTCGATGGTTAATTTCGCCACGCTGGGTTACGGCGATTTTGTGATGTCCGAACAGCACAAACTACTTGGGCCGCTTGAGTCGGTAAATGGCGTGCTGATGATCGGCGTCTCGTCGGCGATGCTGCTCACCGCGCTGCAGGACGCGATGAAAAAGTCCATCGAAGCGCGGCGCCAGTGAGCATTGGTATCGTTAGACTAAACGCGGCAGGGTAAAATTGATCGATATAGGTATAAAACCACCATCGGCAACTAATTGATCGACTTGCGAAAAGTACGCTGGGTAATGGCTAAGTTTTCCCAGACCAGCCGCTAATTATGCAGCTGAGTAGTCAATCAACAACAGCGGTTGGCACGCCGCAAGACATCCCTACCTCCATTCGCAGACGCCTCATTGCCGAGTGATGCTTAGCGGTTTGACCAAGCATCATTTCCAACCCCTTATTCAATGAGACCCGCTCCTACAAATTACCAGCTGCCCAATCAGTAAAGCTTGTAGGGATTCTCCCCGCCACTTTCTGTTCAAGCAAAATGTCCTGCTCATTAAACTGGCCACCTAGATAGCTATGCGCTTGAAAGTAACCAAACATCTGGGCTAGCTCAGCGGCACCGGGGAAGAAGTTGGCAAACAGTTCGGCCGGTACCTCCTGGTAGCTGTAATGCTTACCCTGTTGTTCTAGCGTTGCGACAATCTCATCAAAGCTCAATAAATCCCCGACAACGGGCAGGTATTGCCCCTGTCCCGCCAAGTTCGGGTTGGCAAAAGCACCCGTCACGGCATCGCCTAACTCACTGATATCCACCATATGGATACTCTTGCTGTCGCGTGCAATCGGCAACACCCAGCCAGTGGTTCCATCTTGTTGGGCTTGCGGTGCCAGGTTGGTTAAAAAGTTCTGGTAAAAGAAGGCTGCGACGACAAAGGAGTGATGTTTAAACCCCGCCGCTTTTACTAGCTCATCAACGGCGGATTTGTCGGTAAAGTGGGGCACATCGTATCTGCCACTGCTAATGCCTTTTACATCTGGAAGCGTCGACCAGACGATGTGTTCAACCCCTGCAGCTTTGGCTGCGTTGATGGCATTCTTTGCTTGATCGATTTCGTCGGTTCCTTGCTCCCAAAAATTGGTCACTACAAAGACGCCATAGGCGTCCTCGAAGGCGGTATGTAGGGTTGCGACATCGTTTAGGTCGCCCACAGTCACTTGGTCAGCTTGTCCTGTGTAGTGATCAGGATTACGGGTTAACGCCCGTACGATAAAGTCGGTGTTCGCTTTCAGCGAGTTAACGACGCCTCTGCCCTGCTGACCGGTTGCACCCACGACGACGATCGTTTTCTTTGAGTTTTGCATGATGGACTCCAATGCGTTCTATTAAACAACGGAGTCAGTGTATTGGTTTGATATTCGGGCTTAAATAGCTATTATCGACACGGTATTGTTGCGTAAATGGGATAAAAATGGATTTCGAGGGGATGAGGATCTTCGTGTCGATTGCTGACACTGGGACGATAACCGGCGCGGCAGGGAAGCTGGGTTTGACCAAGTCGACCGTAAGCCGACGGCTGGCGGCCTATGAGCAGCAGCTGGGCACGAGCTTATTTCGTCGATCGACCCGCTTTATATCGCTGACCGATATTGGCAAACAGCATTATGATCGGGTCCGGGAGTTAATCCACGATGCCGAATTCGCCGTGGCGGATATCACCAGCCTGCGCTCTGAACCCGCCGGACTGTTGCGAATTTCGGCCTCTATCTTAGGCGGACAAACCTTGCTTGCCCCGCTGGTTTGGCAGTTCAAGAAAAAGTACCCCAAGGTGAATGTTGAGCTGGTGATTACCGACGAGTATGTCGATCTGGTCCGTGACGGTATCGATTTCACCGTGCGAATGGGGACGTTGCAGGATTCGGAGCTGCTGGCGCGTCGCCTGGGCTCCGGTCAGCGGTCCATCGTTTCCAGCCCCCAGCTATTGGAGGCGTATTTTGTACCTCAGACCCTCGCCGAGCTAAAACGACTACCCGCCATCGTATCGAAACCCGGTAACCAGCTCTGGCGGTTCACCAGCGGCGAATCGGTGAGCGTCAACTGGGAGGTCAGCGCCGGCACCCTTCCGCTGGTATTGGATGCTTGCCTACAGGGCTTGGGCATCGCGCTGATTCCTGATCATTACTGCGAACCCTATATCGAACAAGGCGAGTTGATCCGCGTGCTAGCCGATTATGCCTTGCCAAGCGTCGACATCTCCCTCGTATACCCCCGGCTACAACATCAGAATCCTGCTGCTCGCGCTTTCCTGGCGGAGGTGCGCGAAGCATACAAACAGCCGATAATATAGTGGCCTGCGGCTAAGATCTGGCGTCAAGTTGTGCCGGAGTAGTAGTGTTAGATCATGCTGTGTCCCGACATAGACCCTGCGGTAACGCGTGCATCAGGTTCTCCTGCCATTAAGGGCTGCTGGCATTACCTGCAGTTGCCGATGCTATTTGTCGGTTTCTGGCTTGTTGATAGAAGTAGGAGACAGTTAGCAAGATGGCGCCGATCAGCATAAAGGCAATTATCTTTTGAATTAGGTCGAACGAGGCCATATCGACAAATATCACCTTGATGCAAGTGAGAGCAAACAGCCCTGCTGCTAGCTTGATGATATGCGCCAGACCGGGTCGTAGGCTGATGAACATTAACCAACAGCCGTGGGTCACCATTAAAATGGCACTCAGTGGTTGGGCAATATCACTCGGGAACTGATAGCTCCATAGCAGATAGCTTAGCCCTAGCAGTAGGTGCCAACCCCAGTGAAGGGCGTTCAAGGGTAAATGGCGTTTATGGAAACGTATGGCTAAACCCTTTGCCAGAATCAACTTACCCAAAATAACCAAACTGGCAATTTCAGCAACATTGAGTAGCAGGATGTCTATGCGCAAAGCTATTCCCGCCCCCGTCCCTGCGTGCATCAACAGAGGGACGACCGAGCAGGCAAATAATAAGACGTAAGCAACGGAATAACCGGGCCGCAGTGCATTGGGAACCGGAGCTCGGCTGAGCAATATGGCAAAGTAACCCGATAGACCTGCTGCCACGATGCCCCAGCTAGGGTGCCAAAAACTGACTAGGGTTTGTACGATAACCGCGATCACCAGGGACAAGTAGAAAGGGCTCAAGTGCCACTGCCGCTTGAGCATTAACCGCCAAAGTCGATCAAGGCGCGGGTAACCGTAAAGCAGGGACAGCATAAAGCCTGCGCCAATGGCCAGCGCGATTAAGCCTTGCCACTGTTCGGCCAGGCAGGCCATCGCGGTAATAACCGTTGCCACCACAGTGAGAAGCTGCGCTTCAATGATCAACGCGCGGTGTTTTACAAACCGTGCCAGCCCTATGCTGATAAAGCAGCTAAGCCAAAGCGCAATACTTGTATACGCCTCAAAGTTGCGTATCACTTTGGGTAAGAAAATCAACGGTAGTGCTAGATAGCAGGCTATCTGCAGCCAATATACCGCTTTAATAATTCTTGAGGAGCTGTAGTGGCGTTTATACCAGTAATAAGACAGCAGCAGCGAAAGGAATAACTCAACCCTGGCCAGATTTGCATACAGAGGTTGGTCGGTAAAGCTGAAACTCCCCGAGTCCATAACACCCAAAGCAACCATCCCAAGTAAAGGTAATAACAGTAGCCAGGCAAAGAGTTCGGTGAACTTGAGCCTGCCCTTCGCTGCGAGATGAAGCAGCATCACACTTATCAGTGGCAAACTATTGAGGAAGTATTCATGGCTGATGAGATAAGCGACAAACAGCAGGCAGGCCGAATAGTTGACGCTGAGCAGTTCTTTAAACAATACCCAGACCTTATGTTCAGCACTGAAGTGTTGCCTATCCCCTTGTTTGCTGCTCCGCTCATCGCCGGCCTCCTCTTTGCAAACAAATAACGGAGCCATCAGAACGGTGGCAACAAACAGCGCGGCGGCGGTCAGCGTCAACGTGACGAGCGGGAAGGCATAACCGTTAATATCAGCGATGGCTAAGTGGCCGTGATCGAATACGGTGCTAAGGCCAACGATGTTGAACCCAATGCCAACGGCCAGCAACACGTAGCTCTCGGCACGCACTGAGATGAAGTGCTCTTTGCAGCCAAGCCAGAGCAGCAATAAGCCCTCTAACAGCAACACTAGGCCCAAGAAGTCATGGCTAATGAGATTCAAGGCCGCAAAACCGATAAAGCTACCCGCAAACAGCAGCATTAAGGCGCGGATCTGTTGATGGCCTCTAAAAAACCGATACAACCCGGCGCAGACAACCCCGTTGGCAAGGAATATCTCACCGCTATAGGGCGTCAACTGACTGATCACCAGCAACATAAAAGCGACCAATGCAATTGGCATTGCCAACATGCGCTTGGTTATGGGCTTATGGATGCCGATTTCACTGCTTAATTCGTCATTGTTGGTAAACGCTTCCATGGGCTGTTTGGATAGCCAGGTCAATCCGCTCAAGCCATAGACATAGAAAATGGTATTTACGGATACCAGCGCGGCGATGACCGGCCAATCTAGCCCCTGCAGAGGTTGGCCCAGATAGAGTACGAAGGCTTCGATACAGGCGATATGCAGCAGGGTTGCCATTTCCATCAATAGCGGCCAGTTCAGCCTGCGGCTTTGCCATAAAGAACAGCTGCCGATCAACAGCAGGTAGGGCAGATACAGTAGTGGCACCTGACTGCCCGAAATCAACATCATCGGCGCCAGTGAACCGCCGACCAGCGCGATAATTGAAACTATCTTGGCGTTGAATTTCATCGACAGCCAAAAACCTGACAAGGAGATAAGTAGCAGTAAAATAAAGCTAAAACTTGTCGGTATTAGTTCGAAGTAAGGTCCAATAAAGTAAGTGCTTAGGTAATTGAGAATAAGCCCCAGACCGACCAGGGCGGAGCCAAAGTCCGCCATACCGGAACGTTTTTTCCAAATAAACAGACCGCCTGCAACAATGGCGTTGGCAGATCCAAAACCCAGTAAGGCTTTGCCGAGCTCGGAGAACCAGTTGTTGACGGAATATTGCAGTAGATAACCAAAACCTAATGTCAGGGTGATGATCCCTGCAATGGTCATCAAGAACACAGGGCCTAACCCCTTGTCTTGATAGTGCTGATAGAACGATTGTATTTGATTTTTTATGCCGGCAACGGGGCCGAGAAAAGCGGCTGAAAATTCGCCGAGTGAGGCACTGACTTGACCAGCGTTTTGGATAAATTGGTTGCTTATCTGTGCCTTGGCAGTGTCTTTGGATGCTCGTATCAGCTGTTCTGTTGGTGCTGGGGCTCCCCAGGGATCGTTGTAGGCCTTAGGCTCATGTATTGAAGATGGCTCTGAAGACGATTCAGAACGAAGACCTGTTGAGATAATCGGGCTTGTCGGCTCGGTCGGCTTTGCTGGCTCAATCGAGTCAGACTGCACGATGCTTTCAGTGGGTAGGCCGCCAAGGTCGTCGCTGGGGGCCTGCTGCTCCGCAACTCGAGTTAAGCCATCGAGCCGATCACTGAAAATAGCGAGGCGGTTTGCAAAGCGCTGTTGCTGCTGGCCTTGCTCAGCACGTAGGGCTTTTAACTCCGCACGGAGTTGCCGCAATTCATCCTTTAACTGCATTATTACTTCCGAATCAGTAAGTTGGCATGGTGTTTCGGTTCGGTTAGTGTGCTTGGATCTTACGACCAGAATTGTAGTGCTAGCGAGCAAATGTTCATTCGCCTAGCCGTGGTTATTATCAATTCAGGATGGTGTGTGGAAGATACCTCGACAGGTCTTGGGTAATAAGTCCCGAATCTTCTCGAACGGAGATCCCCGCCGGTTCGTCATCGACCAGCCAGGAGCCGATCAGGGTGTAGTTGTCACCAAACTTAGGCAAGGGGTGATAGCCTTGATAGATAAAGCCTTCCTCGCCATAGGGGCCATCGCTTTGTTCGATGGCCGCGCCGTTCTTCAGGATGCTGATATTGGCCCCCTCGCGCGAAAAAATGGGCTTTTTGACCAGTTGCATAGTCCCCGCTTTTTTCAATTCATCCTCGAAAAAGGCAGGTAGTAGGTTGGGGTGACCGGGGAATAATTTCCAGAGCATGGGTAATAAGGCTTTATTGGAGAGGATGCAGCCTTTCCATATCGGCTCCAGAAAATTCACATCTGCGGTTAGGGTCAGCTCTGCATAGGCTTCTCGCAGCATGAACTCCCATGGATAGAGCTTGAACAGCCAAGTGATTACTCGGTTATCCAGATCGGTTAACCAGTCGCCTTCACCATGGCCGATATCTTCAATATAGACGAATCGGGTCTCGACTCCTGCCGCTTTGGCACAGTCCTGGAGGTAGGTAACGGTTCCCAAATCCTCCTCGGTGTCTTTGCAGCAGCTCAGGTGAAGGACTTGGCCAGGGTAGTGTTTTTTGAGAGTTGAGAACCGCTGGATCAGTTTCTCCTGCAGCGAGGTGAACTGGTCTGATGGGCGAGGTAGTGCCCCTCTATCCACTTGCTGCTCCAGCCATAACCACTGCCAGAAACCACTCTCATACAGCGAGGTGGGGGTGTCGGCGTTGTTCTCGTAGAGTTTTGCCGGATTCACCCCGTCGTAAGCCAGGTCGATGCGCGAATACAGGCTCGGCTCTCTGTCCTGCCAGGATTGGGCGACTCGGTTCCAGTAGGGCTGAGGGATCTGGAAGCGCTGCATCAACTCATCACTGCGTACCACCTCATCGACGACGGCCAGGCACATCTGGTGGATCTCGGCTGTGGGAGCCTCAATATCTTGCTCGATCTGCTTCAGAGTGAACTGGTAATAGGCGCTTTCATCCCAATAGGGTTCGCCATACATAGTGTGAAACTTAAACCCATATTGTTCGGCCAGTGCTTGCCAGCCAGGGCGCTGCCGAATCGGCATTCGCAGCACGATTTATCCCCCCCAGCCGCCAGATCGGCTGCCACCCCATGATGATTTGGCCGCCGCCTTGGAACCAAATCCTCCGCGTGAGATGGTACGGGTTACCTTGGGCTTTGGCTTGAAAGCATCGGGGCTCACTTTGACATTGCTCACCCGCGAATTGCGAGAATAATCGCCATAGCGTTTGCCATCGGCGCCGTAGTAGCCACCGTACAGGCTGCCATAACCGGTATAGACCGGTGACGAGTAGCGGCGTCCATCGAGCATCTGGCCGAGCATAAAGCCACCGAGTGCCGGCATGAACCAGCTGTTTCCATTCCGGTCATGGCGCACTTCGCAGTTACCAAACTCGGCGGCACAGTCATTATTTGAACGGTATTTTGGGGCGGTTGTTTCTGATTCAGCAACCGCTCGCTGATAGGCCGCTTCGCAGACATCTGCTTCGCCCTGATTATCATTTTTGCAGTCGTCGATGCTGGCGTAAATCTTGGCGTCGACCTTATTGTCACCGCAACCCGCCAGCGCGATGACACCACCGATGGCAGCCGCCAGCTTGGTCACGGTGTAGAGCGGCTGCTTACGCATCTGTTGTAAATCAATTTGCTTGGTTCGTTTCATGGTGTCGGCTCCCTGCTGTTCCTAAGAGGTACAATCTAATAAGGCATACAGGCTAATAAGACATACAGGCTGCATTGAGCAGACCGATAGACACCGAAACACAACCTAGCATGATGCCGGCAGCCACCTCATCCTGCTCGATCCGTTCCGCAATACGAGGCATAAAACCGAACCGAACGATCGCAAAGGCCAGCAACTGAGCGATCAGAGCGATGACGGCCCAAATGATGAAGTCAACCACGCCGGCAGAGTTGGTCGCCGCCCCGGCGACAGCGATTGAGAAACCGAGAATTGCCCCCCCAAAAGCCCAAGCCGCAGCAGTACTTTGCTTCTCCTTGATCAGTAGCCATTCATCATGAGGAGTTACTTTGCTGTATAGCACCTTGAATACCAGTAACGAAGCCAGGCTCAGTGTGAAGTACAGCGCAAAAGGCAACAGGCCAGATAGTGATAGCATGATTGCGTCCATGTAGTGCTCCTTAGGGACTGAGATTTAAAAGCTGAATGAAGAGGGGGCTAACCTATCACGTCGAAATCCCCATGGCCAAGGTTGATGCCGGTGCTGACCACCCGGCATCGCTCGGCTCGATTATCGACGATTTGTTCCTCGCCGGATACCAGTAGAAATTCATACAGATCGTCATTCAGCGGTCGTTCGTAGAGCATGACAAACTGGTCCGTCTCGGACGCATCTTCTGTCTCGGTATGGGTTGTTTCAGTCATGGCGACTGGTGGACAGTCTCCAACAGCCACCCAGACGCGCGAAAATAGCTGACCTTCGAAGTTATAAGTCGAACGGCTGATCCCCGTCTTTAGCAGTTCATTCCAGTCATGGTCAGAACCAACGCTCTGGGTCTCGAAGAAATGAAGCAGCTTCACGTCGCTGACATGTTGTTCATCCATGCCGCCGCTTAAGACCACCTGGAAGAAGCCGTCGTCATCGGTGTAGTAACGCAGTATGGTGTTGGAGTCATCCAGTTTGACTACCCCCACTGCTTGGATCAACTGCACCTTGGCGATGCTGCTGGTGATCAACTGGTCGTCGAGCAGGCGCAGTTTAAGTTCATTTAGCTCAACCGCACCGCCGAGTCGAAAACCGAGAATTTCAGGCGGTCCGGCGACAGGAGTCGGCTTGTCAGCCATTTTTTGTTTGATCCAATCCAGCATCAGCTTGCGCTCCAGTCAAAACACTTTATGCGTTCATCGGCAATGTAATGGACCCGACAACCCGCAGCGACAGGCAGATCCATAGCAGGATTGACCACCAGCGAGTCAGGGCCGTCGCTCTGCAGCGCAATCACGGTGGCCTGATGGCGCTCCTTGAACCGCAGGAACAGGTCACGCACGAAGACAGGCGTTACGCCTGCGGGCACTTCAACAGAATACTGCGTCATCCCTTTATCCACCGCTAGCAACTCGTGATGGAGGGCGCTCGATCCGGGGTCCGCAGCGGTCTTAGCCAGCATCTCCACCGACACCGATGGGATGCATTCCACGCTGGGACAATGCGCCTTTAATAGCCGGGCGATTGCGTCGTCGTTGAAGTAGGCCAGGATTCGCGCAGCGGGGTTCTGCTGATAACAGAACATGGCCGTTGTCAGGGTGATGTCATCCAGCGGCGTGTCGATCAGGATCGTTGCCGCCTGGCCGATATTGGCCCGATGCATCTCCGCTTCGTTGTTAAAACTAGAGACCCGGACAAAGCCTATCTGATCCGGCAGGGGGTTACTGTCCAGCTTATCCTGGTGCGCACAAAGCGCCACATTGGCGCTTTCCGGTGACGCCGCTTCACGCAACAACAGCTGAATAAGCTGCGCTGTACGCGGGCCATTATAGCCAATGACCAACGTATGGTTGGTTTGTTGCAGTTGGCTCATACCCTTCAGGCTCCTTTGAAAATACTGAATAATCGCCGCCGCCATCCGACCTACAACCATTCCCCAGATCATCAAGCCGAAGGGGATAACCCAGCTGCTGATGATCAGCATCCCGGCTGGGGTGCTGGCGGAATAATCGCCGTAGCCGACGGTGCTGGAGGTGACGATCAGAAAATACCAGAATAGCACCGGTGAGCCTTGGGCAACCGGCTCTTCGGCCCAGTACAGACCTAGAAAGCTAATTAAGATGTAGCTGACAAGCGCCACCAAGACGCTGTGCCAGCTAAGACGGGACAGTTGGCTAAAGAGCTTCCAAGCCAGTCGGGAGAAGATAGGCATTAGGCGCCAACCTTAAGAGGATTGTTTAGCCTTGAGCCGAGCCAGCACATCGCTCGCTCCACCGGCACCGCTAATGCCAGCGCTTTTCAGTTTCGCCTGCAGGCCACTGCCGTCTTCCTCGGACGCCATTTCACGCGCCGCCTCGATCTCGGCACTGCGGTGGGCTTGCTTATTCTTCAGCCGTTCCAAAGATTCGGCGGCGGTTTTCATCCGCGAATTGGTATTCAGATGGCGCGATGAAAGGCTCTCCTGGGCTTTTTGAACAGAGCTAGTGGCCTTAACGGTATCCACCTGCTGCTGCATCAACCGCAAGTTGTTTTTCGAGTCTTTCAGCGATTTCCGCAGCTGCACTACCGACGCCGAGACCTGCGTCAGAAACTGTTGTTCGGCCTCCCGTTCGGCTTCCAACTGAGAAATTTTCTCTGCCACTTCCATGGCCAGTGCATCATCGCCTTTCTCCATCGCCTGAACGGCATAGCCTTCGTGCTCGGCGACCGATTTTTTCAGGTCGGCGGTCTTATGTTGCGACAGCTTTTCCTTCGCCACGATGGCGGTCAGCGACTGCTCGGACTTACGGATCTCCTCGCGGGTCTCGCGCATCTCCTGGTCCAGAATGGTTAATGCCTGCGAATCGGCAACTGCTTCGGCGGCATCGTTGACGTTGCCCTTAAGGGCAGAAAACAATTTTGTCCAAACGCTCATAGTGAGCCTCCTAATTTCAGCCAGATACGGGGTTCGATTAGCTTAAAAACTCTTCGAAAAACTCCAGCATCCCTTCGATGTTGAGGAACAGGGTGTCGATTTCTATCAACACCGATTCCGCTTTAGATTCAGACGATAGCGCCCCAAAAGCAGCGTAATATTCCTCATCGCCAATTTTGGTAATGCCGATGGCGGTTAGCGGAAAGACGTTCTTGTGGGTACGTAGTATCAACGCATTAAAGGCTGCGGTATCACTGATTTGGGACACCGGGCAGAGCAGCGACTCCACCAACAGTTGCTCTCCACTGACAGTTACAAATGCATCGATGCCATCTTCGTTACTGATGAAGATCGCATCCCCCTCTTTTGAAACACTCAGGTCTTCCTGCTTTTCCAGTAGTGCATTCAGGTCGTTAAGACTCCAGGCCATATCACTTTTCCTCATCTGTGTGACTTCAAGGCAGAAGTCACCATAATTTTATTAGCAATTTATGTCAACCATGAATTGCGTTTGTGACTTATGTTTCACAAATGCATATTCTTCTTGACTCGACAGCAGCTTTCTCGGAGCATTAAGTCTATAACGACATGACGACTTTTCTAGGGCTGCTGAACATGAAAGACAAGACCCCCCGACGAGTACAGTTTCTTAACAGTCCCCAGTGGGCAGCCACAGTGCGTTCCCTGATTCGATCCGAGATGCAAAAGAAAGGGGTGGATTATGCCACCCTAAGCCTGCAACTAAGCGCCATCGGTACACAGCAAACGGCGGACAACCTGCGCCAGAAGGTCTCACGCGGGATACTTGGTGCGCAATTGTTATTGCAAATTATGTACGTCCTCAAGGTTCGCAACTTTAGCTGGGAGTTGATTGAGGAGCTGAAAGACGCGGGCGGGACGGAGCACACCGATGGTTGAATCTCTCAAAGCGCGGTTACAGATATCAGCATCGATGCTGTCGTTAATTTGGGTCATATTTCTAATCGAAGCCATAATACCCGGACTGGAGCTTCGCTCTTGGGGCATTCTACCTCGGGATCCCTCAGGTCTGTTCCCCGGCGTCATCGCCGCACCGCTGCTCCATGGCGGCCTGTGGCACCTTGTGGCCAACAGCATCCCGCTGTTTGTTTTATCGTTCCTTGTTAGTCTCCACGGTACCGGCCGCCTGATACGAGTGAGCATCGCTGTCACCCTGCTGGGGGGGCTGTTGGTCTGGGTGTTTGGGCGCAACGCCTACCATATAGGGGCCTCAGGCCTTATCTTCGGGCTGTGGGCCTACTTGCTAGCTTATGGCTACGTTAAATGCGACCTCAAAGCGATTGCGATTGCGATTGCTGTGTTGGTACTTTACGGCGGCATGGCGTTCGGCCTGCTGCTGGGCACGCCGGGCGTTTCTATCGAATCCCATCTCTTCGGCGCGCTGATCGGCGCGCTGTGCGCCGTCAAGGACGGACGCTCAAAAAAATAAGGCAGCCTGATGTTATGAGCCGGTATGAAAGCACCAATGATGCATAATCTGAACATGGGGGCAGCGACTGCCAGACGCACACCGGTTTTCGCCGATCTATTACCGATATCCGTTATAAAAATCACTTCATGTTGCAGAAGCAATCTGATCTACTTGGGTGATTTATTCAGAAACTAGCTTGTTTATTAATGATTTATTACCATTACAGCGTGCTTTAATCGGCAACAGACCAACTACCATCGTAAGGAAGCTGAGGTATGTTCGCGGTTCTGCTACACGAAGGGATGGATCCGTTTTACCAAAACATCGCATCCTTCCCGACTGTCATTTTCACCTTTATTCTGGCCATCTGCGTGCTCTACTGGCTGGTGGCGGTGCTGGGCTTCATTGACATCGACATACTCGATTTTGATCTGCCCGAGACCGACCCCAGCCAGCCGGGTAGCCAGGGCTCCTCCTTCTCTACGGCCGACATCCTTGCCGGCCTGATGCTCAAACTGGGACTCAATGACGTACCGGTGACGGTCATCCTCTCCTTTATCGCGTTATTCGGTTGGTTGATCAGTTATTTTGCGGTGCATTTTCTATTTGGCGTGGTGCCGGATGGGTTGCTTCGTTACCTGGCCGGAGCTGCTGTGGTTGTTGGAACAGTTTATGTTGCGGCGTTGATTACCTCGGTCATCATTCGGCCTTTGCGGCCGCTGTTTAAAAAAGCACAGCAGGAAACCCACAAAGATATCCTCGGCCAAACGGCCATCGTCCGGACCTCACGAGTAGACAGCAACTTTGGTGAAGCGACGCTGGATGACGGGGGTGCCGGTTTGATTCTTAAAGTCAGGTCGTTGGGCGATACGGTTTTCGAGCGCGGCGACAGGGTGGTGCTGCTCGACTATGTCCACGATCAATACATCTATCGGGTGATCTCTGAGCAAGAGTTCTCCCAGTAATCCCCCCCTATTGAATTAACTACTTACCAAATACATGGAGTAATTGTTATGGCTGATTTGTCTGTGCTTATGCCGGTGGCCACCGGTGTCGGTATCTTCTTTATCGTGTTGCTCGGATTGGCCGGTCTGTTTAAGGCGTTCTATATCAAGGTGGCCCAAGGGACCGCCCTGATCGTCAACGATATGAGCGCACGGCCCAAGGTACATTTCACCGGGGCGCTGGTGTATCCCATCATCTACAAGAAGGAGATGATGAAGATCTCTTTGATCACGCTTGAGGTTGACCGCCGTGCTAAGGACGGTTTGATCTGTGCTGACAATATGCGTGCGGATATCACCGTTGCTTTTTATCTGCGGGTGAATGAAACCGCTGAAGATGTATTACGGGTGGCCAAGTCAATCGGTGCAGATCGAGCATCTGATAAAACAGCCGTATACGACCTGTTTGCTGCTAAATTTTCCGAAGCGCTAAAGACTGTGGGTAAGCAGATCGACTTTGTCCAATTGTTTGAAAATCGGCTCGGGTTTCGTGAAAAAATTATCGAAGTGATCGGCGATGATCTTAACGGCTATATCCTCGAAGACGTGGCTATCGACTATCTGGAACAGACCCCAAAATCGTCGTTAGATCCCAACAATATTTTAGATGCTGAAGGTATTAAAAAGATCACCGAGCTGACGGCCCAGCAGAACATTCGCACCAACGTGTTAGAGCGGGATGAAGAACTCGCTATCAAGAAAAAGAATGTCGAAACCACCGAGGCTATGCTGTCGCTAGAGCGCCAGCAGGCGGATGCCGAGGCCAAGCAACAACGCGAGATCCTGACCATTCGAGCCCGCGAAGAAGCGGAAACCAAGAAGGTTCAAGAAGAGGAGCGCAGGAAGGCGGAGCAGACGCGAATTCAGGTCGAGCAAGATCTGGCGGTCCAGACTGAGAATCAGAAACGCGAAGTGGAAGTGGCCGAACAGAATCGTCAGCGGGCGGTGGCGATCGAAGAAGAGAAAGTCACGCGAGCTCGGGATCTGGAGATCGTGTCACGCGAGCGTGAAGTTGAACTCCAGAAAATTGAAGCCGAAAAGGCGTTGGAGATAGAGAAAAAAGAGATTGCCAACGTGATCCGTGAGCGGGTCGTCGTGGATAAGACGGTGGCGATCGAAGAGGAGCGCATCAACGAGGTGCGTGAAGTCTCAGAAGCGGATCGCGCCAAGCAAGTTAAGGTGCTGGCTGCTGAGGCGGTAGCAGAAGAGGACAAGGTCAAGCAGGTCAAAGCTGCGGAAGCCGAAGAGATTGCTGCCAGACATAAAGCGGCCGAGATCACTACGCTCGCCCAGGCCGATCTGGAAGCGGCCGCCAAGGATGCTGATGCCAAGAAGAAGCTGGCCGAAGGTGTTCAGGCGGAAGAGGCGGCCAGCGGGCTAGCCGAAGCCAAGGTTCAGGAAGCCAAGGCCGATGCTCTAGAAAAAGAGGGCTTGGCCGAAGCGGCGGTGATCGCGGCCAAAGGGACATCGGAAGCGCAGGCCAAAAAGCAGGTGGGTATGGCTGGTGCCGATGTTACTCGCGAGCAGTTCAAGGCCGAAGCCGATGGTCTGGTGGACAAGTTTGAAGCTATGGGCTCGATGAGCGATCAGGCGCGTGAGCATGAGGAGTTTCGCATGGGGCTCGAAGCCGCCTTTAAGGAAGCTATGGCATCCATCGAGGCCGGCAAGGACGTCGCCCGCGAGAACGCCGGTGTGCTGTCTACGGCGTTGCAAAAGGCCAAGATCGATATCGTCGGCGGTGAGCAGCACTTCTTCGATACATTTGCCAAGTCGCTGTCATTGGGCAAAGCGGTGGACGGCTTCGTCTCCAAAAGTAATACCGCCCAGGGGCTAATGGCAAAGTTCATGGCGCCTAAGGAAAAAGCCCCGGTGAAGACTGAAACCGAAGTGTGATATCGGTAGCATCGGGTGAGCCTTGTCTTCATTTAATGCCTGTTTGTTTTGGATATGACCGGTATGCCGAGTCATATCCAACAAAGGCTGGTGACTTGGACAGCACAGCACAGCAAAGCGAAAAGGATTGAGCGATGGTGCAGCAGAATAGTTCCGAGGTAGGTACGGCCACCGACGCGAACCAGAAGGTCGCTAACGCGGTTGCGGAAGGGGGCGCCTATGAGGTCATTCGGAAGCGGTTGGTTGATCAAGGTCGGCAATTGGACGATAAGACCGGGCAACTGAACGAGGCGCGGCTGGCCGAATTCGGTAGCTCCGCCATGAGTGTGTCGGCACGGATCCGGGTGCGTACCGAAAACAACTGTGTGGCCCGCGATATCGTCCAGGTGGGCGACCTGCTGTTGTTCGGCTATAACGTCTTTCTGGGGCTTAAGAAAGAGATCAAGATCGCCGATGTCTTTTCGCTGTTCCGATTGGATCAGGATGGTGATGATTACTGTATGGAGCCGCTGCCTTTTGCGGGCAGCTTCCTGGCTGATAGCGCCTTCGTTAATGATTTCGATGAACTCTACCGCTACTACAAGCACACTCGGTTGGTACAGCTGTCGGTCAAGGATGGCAAGCTGTTGGCCGGGTTTCAGATTGGTGAGCGACTCGAGGACAAGCGGGTGTTCCGCTGGTCGATCTCGGCCGAGGGCAAATCCCTCAGTTATATCGACAACCGCGGTGAACGCGATATCCAACTTCCGCCGCGGTTTGATTTTGAATGGACCGAGACCAGCCGGGAAGATTCCGTGCACGGCCGCCACCCGCATATCAACATCCTCGACACCGTCTTCGTTGAGACCATCGGCGGTGACCTGACCGTCAAAGTCGAAGACAACACTGACGATGGGCTGGGTATTTATCGTGAACCTGTCGATGACAAGACCCAGTCGCTGGATGATGCGGATTATTGCTATGCAGCGGTCGGCAGCCTGATTCTGTTGAAGATACGCCCCTACCGGGAACAAGACTGGCGCTACCTGATCTTCAATACGCTAACCCATCAAGTGTTGCGGATGGATGCCATCGGTGCCTCCTGCGTGCAGCTGCCCGAAGACCACGGGGTGATCTTCCCTGGGGGTTACTACCTGCAGACCGGGGAGTACAAAACCTTCGACGGCGAAGTGGCCGGACTGCAGTTCAAACGGATGATCCGCTCCCCCAATGGCGAAGATGTGCTGTTTGTTTTCTACGAACCCGAAGCGGGGATATTCGGCCTGTTCGGTTACAACCTGATTCAGAAGCAACTTCAAAACCCGATTTACGGTCATGGTTACGCCTTATCGGACGACGGAACGGTGGTGATTTTTTCGGCAGAATCGGAACCCACCCGTGTCCACCCGATGCAGATCTGGGCAACGCCCTATGTCAGCGATGAGTTTGCCAGCCAGAAACCGGCCAGCCAGAATTTTTACGGCCGGGTTGGCAATGCCGAACTGGTCCGCGGCATCTCGGATCTCTACAGCATTGGCCGGATCATCGGCGATCAGGAGGTCTCAGTCCGGCTTTATGAAGAGCTGACCAAGACCGTCGGTAAACTGTTTGATGCCCATTACTGGCTGGACGAGGCCGAAGCGCTGGCGATTGATGACTTGTTGAAAGAGGTTGCCACCACTGCCGAGCTGGTGATCGATGAATTCGAGAAAGTCGAAGGTATTCGCCAGCAGTCGTCCAAGGCCATGGCCGCGGCCGAACAGCAACAACAGGCCATAACACAAGCCATCCGCCCGGAAAACTGGGAGCTGGCCGAAGACTATATTGAGGCCCTCAATAAGCTGCGTCATCAACGGGGCCGCCTCACCACTCTCAAGAGCTATCGCTACATAGACCTCGACCGCATCGCTGAGCTGGATGCCGAAGTGGGCGAGCGTCAGGAGGCGCTGAGCGAGCAGACGGTTGGCTTTCTTGCCGGAGACCAGGCGTTGACCCCCTATTGGGCAAAGATCGAAGAGATGGACCAGCAGGTAGTGCAAGCGGACAGCATCGCAGCGCTGAGCCCCATCGTAGAGGTGATTGAGACTACCGCGGCCGGTCTGGATCTGCTGTCTGAACTGATGGGCACGTTGAAGGTCGATGACGCCAATGTCCGCACCCGCATCATCGAGGCGATTTCCGAGGTCTACTCCAAGCTCAACCAGAGCAAAGCCACGGCGAGAAATAAGCACAAGAGCCTAGGATCGAAAGAGGCGGTGGCTCAATTTGCCGCTCAATTCAAACTGTTTTCACAAAGCATCACTAACGCCCTAGGCATGGCAGTTACGCCGGAGCGCTGTGATGAGCAGCTGTCGCGGCTAATCGTCCAGCTTGAAGAGCTGGAAAGCCAGTTCAGCGACTACGATGAGTTCCTGGCCGATATCATGGCCAAGCGAGAAGAAATCTACGAGTCGTTCGAGGCGCATAAGCAGCAACTGCTGGATGAACGCCAGCGCAAGGCTCAGTCGGTGACCGATGCCGGGACACGAATTCTGACCAGTATCGAGCGCCGTTCGCTAAAGTTTACCGACGCCGACGAGTTGAACACCTACCTCGCCTCCGATTCGATGGTGCTGAAAATACAGCAGTTGGTTGAACGGTTGCGGCAGCTCGGCAGCGCCGTGCAGGCCGATGACCTCGAGTCCCGGTTTAAGCTGATCAAGGATCAGGCAGCCCGTTCGCTGCGCGACAAGTCCGATATCTATGAAGATGGCGGCAATATCATCAAACTCGGGCCACGCCACAAGTTCAGCGTCAATAAACAAGAGCTGGACCTGACCATCATTCCCCGCAACGGTGAGCTCTGCATGCATCTCACCGGCACCGACTACTTCGAGCCCATCGACCACCCCGAACTGATGCAGCTTCGCGACTACTGGGAGGTGTCACTGGAGTCGGAAAGCCCGACTGTCTACCGAGCTGAGTACCTGGCTTCGGCGATACTCCAAGCCGCCCAGAAGCAGCAGGAAGGGCTATCCATCGGCCAGTTAAGCGCGGTGCTGCAAGACTCGGATCAACTGCTGGGCTTGGTCAGGGCTTTTAGTGCTTCACGCTACAAGGAGGGCTATGAAAAAGGCGTCCACGATCATGATGCAGCGCTGATACTCAAGCAGCTTCTGCCAGTCTATGAAGGCGCGAACCTACTTCGTTATGATCCACTGAGCCGCGGCCTGGCGCAGATTTTCTGGGTCAATGTCGAGGCAACGACCCCAGCCCAGACCAGTGGCGACAATGGCCCTGCCCCGGTTTCGATTCAAAGCTGGCGCGAGCGGGCGCGCTCGGCGACGCAGATGCGCCGATTGTTTGCCGACGGTCGGGCGGTTGAACAACTCACAGCCGAAGTCAGCGCGACCCTGAGCGGCTTTCTGGTCGATCACCCTATCCCCTTGGCATCGGCGACCACGGCGCGGGTTGCGGCCTATCTAGTCGAGGAGCTGGGGCGGGAACGGTTTGAATTCATCTCCAGTAAATATGCCACCGAGCTGGCCAATGAGTTTAAACGTTCCTTAGACGATCAGACTTGGCGTCAGTACCAGGCCGCGCTGGATAAGCTCAAAGGGCGGGTTGCCGATCGCTGGAACCTGACCTACAGCTGGTTGCAGGCCTTGGTCAAAAGCAAAAAGTTGGAGCAACTTGAACACTATATTCCCGAAGCCGTGGCGCTGCTCAACGGCGATGGCCGCCTGAGCCGCCGCTCGACGGAGGTGGACCTGGAAGTGCGGGTCGCCGGCCTGCTGGGAGAACACCCGACGATCGTGACCGACGGTGCCGAGCGAGTGCTGGCCTTCTCGCTGGATGCGTTCCTGTTGCGGCTGGAAAGACACCGGCAACAGGTCGTGCCCGGGTATCACCGCTACCTCAACCTGCGCGCGCAGATTATCGAACAGAGCAGGGAAACCCTCCGAGTCGAAGAGTTCAAAGCCAAGCCGCTCAGTTCATTTGTCCGCAACCGGCTGATCAACGAATCCTATCTGCCGCTGATCGGCGATAACCTGGCCAAGCAGATGGGTACCGTGGGTGAGAACAAACGTACCGATCTGATGGGTTTGTTGATGATGATCTCGCCACCGGGGTACGGCAAGACCACCCTGATGGAGTACGTCGCCGACCGGCTCGGTCTGATCTTTATGAAGATCAACTGCCCCTCGTTGGGTCACGATGTGTTGTCCCTCGACCCGGCCCAGGCGCCCAACGCTACCGCCCGTCAGGAGCTGCATAAGTTAAACCTGGCGCTGGAGATGGGCAGCAATGTGATGCTCTATCTGGACGACATCCAACACACCGATGCCGAGTTCCTGCAAAAATTTATCTCGCTGTGCGATGGCACCCGCCGAATCGAAGGGGTATGGAAGGGTAAGACCCGCACCTACGATATGCGTGGCAAGAAGTTTTGCGTGGTCATGGCGGGTAACCCCTATACCGAATCGGGCGAGGCCTTCCGGGTGCCGGATATGCTCGCCAACCGGGCCGACATCTACAATCTCGGCGATATCCTCGGTGGCATGGATGAGCAGTTCTCCTTGAGCTATGTCGAAAACTGCCTGACCTCCAGCGCCGTGCTCGCGCCGCTTGCCACCCGGGAGATGAGCGACGTTTACAAGCTGATCGACATGGCCAAGGGTGCCAGTATCGCCAGCACCGACCTGAGCCATCAATACAGCGGTGCCGAGATCAACGAGATCACCGGTGTGCTGCAGAAGCTGTTCGTGATTCAGCAGGTGGTGCTGAAGATAAACCAGCAGTACATCGCCTCCGCCGCTCAGGACGATAAATACCGTACCGCCCCCTCGTTCAAGCTGCAGGGCAGCTACCGCAACATGAACAAGATGGCGGAGAAGGTCTCCGCGGTGATGAATGATGACGAGCTGCGGCAGATGATCTCGGATCACTATCTCGGCGAAGCACAGTTGCTGACCTCGGGGGCCGAAGAAAATTTATTGAGACTGGCGGAGTTGCGCGGCGGCATAAGCGATGAAGAGCAACAGCGCTGGCAGCAGATCAAGAAAGACTTCCTCCGCAATAAGGCGATGGGTGGCGATGATAGCGATGTCGGCGGCAAGCTGGTGGCGCAGCTGGCTGACCTGGTCGACGGGGTGCAGCAGTTGGGTGCGGTTGCCAGCATGAGCATGGCGGATAAAGAAAAATCTGCGGCCTTGTCGGTGGCCGATAACGTTAATCTCAGTCGTGAAATAGCCGGTTCGCTTGAACGTATTGGCCAGCAACTAAGCGAAACTCAGCCCAATATCGAAGTCATCAACCAGCCGATGCCGGGTATCGACAAGATACTGCGAGTACTGGCCTACACCTATAAGCACAGCATGCTGGCACTGGTCGAAGGGATGGATAGGAAGTTTGAATTCGATCAAAAGACCCACGATGAGATCGAGAAAATCACCGCCAAGCTGGTGGCTTTGGATCAAAATTTTTCCAACCAGGACAAGAGTTAATACAGGACGTTAAATATGCACTGCCCCCAATGCAAAGGTTACCAACTAGAACCCAAGCTATTAGAACCGAACCTGTTAGCAGCAAGCTGTCTCAAATGTAATGGCGCGCTGGTGCCATTGCTGAATTACCGTCACTGGTCAAAAAATCACTGCGACGAGCACTTTGTGAACAAGGTGGACGAAGTGTCAATCGCTGCCGAAGACAGCACCCAGGCTAAACTTTGCCCCAAATGCGGTCGAATGATGACCAAGTTTCGTATCGGCTTAGCAAATGACAATCGGATCGATCTCTGTGGCAGCTGTGATGACGCTTGGCTGGATAACGGCGAGTGGCAGTTGCTAAAACAGTTAGAGCTGCACGATCAGCTGCCAAAAATTTTTACAGAAGGGTGGCAAAGAAATATTCGGCGGCAAAGACAGCAACAGCAAGTACAAGCCAAATACACTGAACTGATCGGAGAGGAAAGTTTTAGCAAAGTCGATCAATTCAAAAGCTGGGTTGATAAACACCCGCAAAAAGATCAGATAAAGCAATATTTGATTATCAGTTTTGATTGAGGCCGAAACGGCTAAGGAAATTGCGAACAAGTCCTGCCGTCTGATACTGACCGGCCTCCCGAAACAAAAAAGGCCTGCATTAGCTGCAGGCCTTTAAAGTATTGTTGTACGGAAGCGGTAGCGATTCTTTAGTCAATCCGCTCAAACATCAGATCCCAAACGCCATGTCCCAGCTTTTCGCCGCGGCGCTGGAACTTGGTATCCGGGCGCGCTTCGGGTTGGGGCGAGTACTGCCCTTCGCCGGCGTGGTTGCGGTAGCCTTCGGCGGCGTTCATCACTTCCATCATGTGCTCAGCGTAGGGTTCCCAGTCGGTGGCCATGTGGAACACACCGCCGATTTTGAGTTTTTTACGGAAGGTCTGGGCGATCTCGGGCTGCACCATGCGGCGCTTATGGTGCTTTTTCTTGTGCCAAGGATCGGGGAAGAATAGCTGAATACCGTCGAGCGAACCGTCCGGGATGCAGTCTTTGAGCACTAGCAGGGCATCCTCGTTGTAAACCTTGAGGTTGGTCAGGCCGGCTTTGGCTGTGCCGTTGAGCAGTCGGCCGACGCCGGGTTTGTGCACTTCGATGCCGACGTAGTTGGTCTCGGGTGCAGCTTGCGCCATCGCTAGCAGTGAATCACCCATGCCGAAGCCGATCTCGAGTACGGTAGGTGCGCTGCGCTCGAATAGCTGCTCAAAGTCGATCAGGCCGTCTTCGAGATTGAGTCCTAGCGTTGGCCATTGATTGTCGAGTGCTTTTTGCTGGGCCGGAGTCATCCGTCCAGCGCGCATGACGAAAGTGCGGATTGAGCGCAGGTACTTTTTTTCCTCGGGACGGTTGTCCGGGGTGGTGTTCGCGTCGGTCATGGTCATTCAGAATTCTGTATGGGTAGAAATAGACAGGGGCCAGGCTATCGCAGCCTGGCCCCTCGTTAGGTGTGAGCCGGTCTAGTCGAGCAGGCTTAGATCGCGCACCGCACCTTTGTCAGCGCTGGTGGCCATCTTGGCGAAGACCTTCAGCGCGGGTGTGACCTTGCGTGGCCGTGCTTCGACCGGCTTCCAGCCATCTTTGCCCTTGGCGTCCATCGTGGCGCGGCGGCTGGCCAGCTCTTCATCGCTGAGCAGGACGTCGATGCGGCGGTTGGGAATGTCGATTTTGATGCGATCACCCGGTTCGACCAGTCCGATAGCACCGCCGGAAGCGGCTTCAGGCGAGACGTGGCCGATCGACAGGCCCGAGGTGCCGCCGGAGAAGCGACCGTCGGTTAGCAGCGCACACTCTTTACCCAGGCCTTTGGATTTCAGGTAGCTGGTCGGGTACAGCATCTCCTGCATGCCGGGTCCACCGCGTGGGCCTTCGTAGCGGATCACTACGATATCGCCGGACTTGACCTTGTCTGCCAGAATGTCGGCCACCGCCTGATCCTGGCTTTCGCAGATGTAGGCACTGCCTTCGAATACCCAGATGCTCTCGTCGACGCCGGAGGTTTTCACCACGCAGCCGTCCAGCGCGATGTTGCCGGTCAGTACCGCCAAGCCACCCTCTTTGCTGAAGGCGTGCTCGACCGAACGGATGCAGCCGTTGGCGCGGTCGGCATCGAGCGAACCCCAGCGGGTCGCTTGCGAGAATGCCTGTTGCGTCGGTACGCCACCGGGGCCGGCGCGGTAGAACTTCTTCACTGCGTCGTCGCCGCAGGTCATGATGTCCCACTTATCCAACCCCGCTTGCAGCGTTTCGCTGTGGACGGTCGGGATGCTGGCATCGATCAGGCCGCCGCGATTGAGTTCGGCCAGGATACTGAAGATACCACCGGCGCGGTGCACATCTTCGATATGGTACTTCTGATCGTTGGGCGCCACCTTGCACAGGTACGGTATCTTGCGTGATAGCTGGTCCATGTCGGTCAACGTGAAGTCGATTTCGGCTTCTTGGGCGATCGCCAGCAGGTGCAAAATGGTGTTGGTCGAGCCGCCCATGGCGATATCGAGGGTCATGGCGTTGCCGAAAGCGGCTTTGCAGCCGATCGAACGCGGCAGCACGCCGTAATCGTCCTGCTCGTAATGACGCTTGGTGATCTCGACGATCTTGCGACCGGCTTCCAGAAACAGCTCTTCGCGGTCGGCATGGGTCGCTAGCATCGTGCCGTTACCGGGCAAGGAGAGCCCCAATGCTTCGGTCAGACAGTTCATCGAGTTGGCGGTGAACATGCCCGAGCAGGAACCGCAGGTCGGGCAGGCAGATCGCTCGACTTCGCTAACCAGTTCGTCAGAAGCCGTATCGTCTGCCGCCAGTACCATCGCATCGACCAGGTCCAGGCCGTGATCGATCAGTTTGGTCTTGCCCGCTTCCATCGGGCCGCCGGAGACGAAGATCACCGGAATATTGAGGCGCATCGCCGCCATCAGCATTCCCGGGGTGATCTTGTCGCAGTTGGAGATGCACACCAATGCGTCGGCGCAGTGGCCATTGACCATGTACTCGACCGAGTCAGCGATCAGGTCGCGCGAGGGCAGCGAGTAGAGCATGCCGTCGTGACCCATGGCGATGCCGTCGTCGATGGCGATGGTGTTGAACTCTTTTGCCACACCGCCAGCCTTTTCGATCTCGCGTGCCACCAGCTGACCCATATCCTTGAGGTGCACGTGGCCCGGCACAAACTGGGTGAAGGAGTTGGCGACGGCGATGATCGGCTTGCTGAAATCCTCGTCTTTCATCCCGGTGGCACGCCACAGTGAACGAGCTCCGGCCATATTTCGGCCCTTGGTGGACGTATCTGAACGATAAGCGGGCATGAGATTTCCTCGACGGCGACTGATTGTTGTAAGACAGAATAGGCTGGCTATTCTAGCAAGGGGTTTGAGGGCTGTTAAGTTACAGTGAAGGTATTCCTGAACTGTTTGGAATAGCCCTGTTTTTACTGTTTGTTTGGTGGCTAAGGCCTTCATCGACTATAGCCGCTCTTGATGATGGCAGGAGTGGAACGTAGGATGGTGCGCACCGTTATTAATCAGCAATATTGAGCGCGATGTTATGGCCAGAAAGAGAAAAAAGACCGACCAGCCTGAGATGGTAGAGGAAGTGGAGGTCTCGAGCGTTAGCGCCGACAAACAAGCGATTCGCGCTGATAAATATCTGCGTCTGATGATGCAGATAGGCATCCCGCTGGCGTTAATCAGCGTCGTGAGTTTATGGATGGCTCGTCAGCTTGGATCGGATGGATTGGGGTTGCTGTTTTTCATCACCTGCCCGTTGGCGCTGACAATCGGCTTTGCCTATAACATCCGCTATGTGTCTCTAGCAGTACGCCGGCAGCGGCAGGAGAAAAATAAAGATAAATGAATACCCTGCATCCGCTGCTGCAACAGCGCTATCCTCAACTCGCTCAGATCGATGATCAGGATGGCCAAGCAATTCTGTCCCAGGCGCAGTTGCTAACGGTTCCTGCCGGGCAATCGGTGTTTCGGATCGGTGATCCGTGCCAGAACTATCTGCTGGTGGTCGAGGGCAGTATTAAGGTGGTGGGACGTTCGGCCAATGGTCGCGAGATTGTGCTGTATCGGATCGAAGACTGCGGTACCTGTGTACTGACGACCGCCTGTTTATTAGGTCAAGATGCCTACCCGGCTGAGGGGATTACCGAGACCAAAGTAAAGGCGTTTGCGATTCCTCGGAGCCAATTTGAGCAGGCGCTAAACTGTTCGGAAGGGCTGCGGTCGTTTATTTTTCAGTCGTACGGTTCGCGCATGGGCGGGTTGATCGGTTTGGTACAGCAGCTTGCCTTCGAGCGAATTGACCTGCGTTTGGCGCGCTATTTGATTGAGAAAGGGCTGAGCCGAGTTGAACTGACTATTACCCATCATGAGTTGGCGACGGAACTGGGTTCGGCTCGCGAGGTGATCAGCCGTCAGCTAAAAAGCTTTGAACAGCACGGCTGGGTGCGCTTGGGCCGAGGTACCATTCGGGTCGATGACCTGGACGGTTTACGGGCGCAGGTCGAGTTTCAATCCTGATAACTTCTAGACTATCTCGCTAAATAGCTTTTATGTGATTTTGTCACTGAAGCCCGTCCCGCGTTTCTTTACAGTGCTATTAATCATCCGCAGTCGGGATGTCGTTATTACGCTGCAAAGGAGCAATACCATGCAACAGAACGTCGGTACTATCGATCGTGTTATTCGTATCATCGCAGGCTTGGTTCTGCTGTCATTGGTCTTTATCGGTCCTATGACCCCTTGGGGCTGGATCGGCATTGTGCCAGTTTTTACCGCGCTAATTGGCTGGTGTCCGGCCTACAAGCTGGTCGGCCTGAGCACCTGCCCAAAGTGCCAGAGCTAATTTAGACCTCCCTTCCAGTTCAATCCCCTTTAAACAGCCCGTTCCAATAGTGATGTTGGAACGGGCTGTTTTTTTATGCCCAAGGATGGGCGGTATGCCCCGAGAGCCTGGGATGGCGTTAGGGGCGATGTCTCGTTATCTAGGGACCTGTTTGCAGGATCTATGACCTCTTTACACTCGCTTTACATTCAGTTCAGTTAGCATTCAGTTGCAGGCGCCTACCCTAAGCACAAGATCACAACAAAAAGGGATGTCGTCATGAACACAACAACGATCACTCGATTAGTTATTACCGGACTGACTATCGCCGGACTGGGTATGGGCCAGGCCTGGGCAGATTCGTCCCACCGAAACGATCGGGGCCACGGAGGAAAGGGGAATAATGGCCGCCAGCACTTTGCCAAGGTCATTGCCGTGGATCCGATCACCCAATCGATCTCGCGTAAGATACCGATCGAGCAGTGCTGGAGCGAACAGGTGCGCTACGAAGGTTCAAACGGAGGTTATCGCTCCAATACCGGAACGCTGTTAGGCGGCATTATCGGTGCGGCTATCGGTAACAACTTGGGCCGCGGTCACCATCGGGATAATAAGAATATCAAGACGGTAGCCGGTGGTTTGCTGGGTGCGGCGATCGGTCGTGATATCAGTGCCCGCAGCCAGTCGCGTCATTCGCAACCCGAATACCGTACTGAGCAGCGCTGCAGCACCGAATACGAGACCCAGTGGGAGCAGCGAATTACCGGGTACAATGTCACCTATCGTTACCAGGGCGAGACATACAATACCCGCATGGATTATGATCCGGGGAAGAAAATTCGTGTTCACGTACAAGTACGGCCGGTGATCTGATCCCGGCCGGGAGGCAGGGATAGATTGACGCAGCCACGATCTCAACCGCAACGATTGCACCGCCGCTTACCGATGCTTAGTTTTATCTGCGGGTTATTCCTGTCCGGGGCTCTGTGTGCCGCTCCCGATAAACTGATGGATCGGGAGCAGGCTGCTCAGCATGTTCAACAACACTACGATGGCAAAATCCTCGATTTGAAACCGATAAAAACCGGTAACGGCCAGGCGTATCGGGTCAAGCTGCTGCAACCCTCAGGGCGGGTCAAACTGATGCTGATCGATGCTCATGATGGTAAACCACGCCCTTTCGACAGTCCCTCCTCCAAGGATTAATACGATGCGAATTCTGGTGGTTGAAGATGAACAGTCGTTACGTCAGCAGCTCGGTGATGCACTCAAATCGCGTCGTTATGTTGCCGATCTAGCTCCCGATGGCGAGGAGGGCCTGTACCTAGCCCAAGAGTGGCAGTACGACCTGGCCATTATCGATTTGGGCTTGCCCGGGATTAGCGGGCTGGAACTGATTCGAGAACTGCGCAGCGCGGGCAACCGGCTGCCGATTCTGATCCTGACCGCTCGCAGCGACTGGCAAGATAAAGTCGAAGGGCTCGAAGCCGGCGCCGATGATTACCTGACCAAACCGTTTCATATCGAAGAGTTGCTTGCGCGGGTCAACGCGCTGCTACGTCGCTCGGTCGGCCAGGCCAGCCCGCAGTTTGTGTTTGGTCCGCTAAAGGTCGATACCGCTGCTAAGCAGGTGCTACTCAATGAACTGCCCGTGGAGCTTACAGCCTACGAATACACCACCCTCGAATACCTGATTCACCAAGCCGGAAAGGTGGTCTCCAAGACCGAGCTGACCGAGCACCTGTACGATCAGGATTTTGATCGCGATAGTAATGTGATCGAGGTGTTTATCACCCGCTTGCGTAAGAAGCTCGATCCCGATGGCAGTCTTAAGCCGATCGCCACCGAACGCGGCCGTGGCTATCGCTTCGTGCTGGTGTCGGAGACGGTCGAACCCTCATTGCCTGAATCCAAGCCGGACTAATCGGTGCCGCTCTTCGCCTCATTGTCGCTACCATTGCGTCGTCTGGCATCGCTAGTCCCCTATTCACTCAATGCTCGTCTGGGGTTGGCGTCGTGCCTGTTGCTACCGCTGATTATCGGTATTACCGCGTTGATTCTCGATCAGGCCAACCGGCTTAGCTTGGAGCAGGCGGTGCGCGAGCGCTTAGAGTTGCAGACATACGTGCTGCTGGGTGCCGCCGAAGCCGGTGGCGGGGTACTGTGGATGCCGCCGAGTTTACAGGAGCCGCGTTTTAGTCAGCTTGGATCGGGGTTGTTTGGTCTGGTTAGTAACGAGCAGGGCAAAACCCTGTGGCGCTCGGAATCCAGTCTTGGGGCCGAGCTGCAACCGCCTGCTGAAAAGCCTGATATCGGCACGCCGCTGTTTGGGATCACCGAGGAGGGGCTGTTTTTCTACAGCTATCGGGTGTTGTGGGAGATCGAAAGCGGCCAGGTCACCGAATTTCTGTTCACCACGCTGGAGCGCCCCGATCGCTTCAACGCGGCGCTGGTGGGCTATCGGACCCACCTTTGGAGCGGCTTGGCGCTGTTGGGGCTGTTGCTGTTGGCCGCGCAAGCGGTCTTGATGCGTTGGGGCTTGAAGCCACTGCAGTGGCTGGCTCGGGATATCAAAGCGATCGAAACCGGTCAGCAGCAACAGCTTGAGGGCCGCTTTCCGTTGGAGGTACTGCCGCTGACCCGCAACCTCAACCTGTTGCTCGACACCGAACGCTCCCGTCGTCAGCGCTACCGGAATACTCTAGCTGACCTGGCGCATAGTCTGAAGACACCGTTGGCTGTGCTTCGCAATCAGGCAGACGCTGAACCGACTCAGCAAGAGTGGCAGCAGGCTCAGAAGCAACTGCAACAGCAGGTCGACCGGATGGACCAAATTATCAGCCACCAGCTGGGGCGAGCCGGATCGGTGTCGGCCCACACGCTGTTGCAGCGGGTCTCTATTCAGCAGGTGGCCGAGCGGATCGGCCAGGCGATGGCCAAGGTCTACCCGGATCGCTACCGCCAGTTTGATGTGGCCGGCCCCGAATTGAGCTTTGTCGGCGACGAGCGCGACCTGATGGAGGTGTTGGGGAATTTGATCGATAACGGCTTTAAGTACGGCAACGGTTTGGTCAAGGTCAGCACCTCGCAGCAGCCGTCGCAATTGCTGATCAGCGTCGAAGACGATGGTTCTGGTGTGGCCGAGTCGCTGCGCCAAAGTATTCTGGAGCGTGGCACCCGTGCCGACAGCCTAGCGCCGGGGCAAGGCATCGGTCTGTCGGTGGTGCGCGATATCCTGCAAAGCTACGGCGGCCAACTCGAACTCGATGATAGCCCGCTGGGCGGCGCCCGCTTTACCCTGACACTGCCCGCTTAACCCGCTTGGCTGCCCCTCTGACTTGATTACAGCGCTTTCTCAAATACCTTCGAGTTGCGCTGCAGGTTGTACAGTGCTTGCTTGCCTTCGGGTAGTTGGTCGCGCGTTACCTCGACAAAGCCCTGCTCTTGGAACCAATGGGCGGTGCGGGTGGTCAGCACAAACAGGCGTTGGATGCCCTGCTGGCGCGCCTGTTGCTCGATCTGTTGCAACATCCTTTCGCCCCGGTTACCACCCTGATAATCGCTGTGCACCGCCACGCAGGCCAGCTCGGCCGAGCCGTCTTGATAGGGGTACAACGCGGCACAGCCGATGGCGGCGCCGTCTCGCTCGACCAGTACAAAACGGTCGATCTCGGTCTCGAGCAACTCGCGCGAGCGGCGAACCAGCACCCCGGACTGCTCCAGCGGCCGGATCAGCTCCAGGATACCGCCAACATCGTCAATACCGGCCTGCCGCACCTGCTCGTAGCTCTCCTGCAAGATCATGGTGCCGCCGCCGTCGCGGGTGAATAGTTCGGTCAGCAGCGCACCGTCGAGCTTATAGCTGATCAGGTGGCCGCGTTCGACTCCGCCCCGGCAGGCGGTGGTTATCGCGGTCAGTTGGCGTGAAAGTTGACTATGAGGCTGGGTGGCGTCGCTCAGGCTATCGAGGTACTGCTGCAGCAGCCGTTCGGCCGCTTTGGTCAGTAGCTCTGAGTGGCGGCTGCCATCGTCGTGAATGATGCCGTCATCTTCGCCAAAGCAGATCAGTTTGTCGGCCTTGAGGCTGATCGCCACCTGGGCCGCAACATCTTCCAGCGCTAGATTAAAGATCTCCCCGGTGGGTGAATAGCCCAGATTCGATAGCAGTACGATCGAGCCCTGATCGAGCAATCGGCTGATCGCCGCGCCATCGACCCGACGGACTTCGCCGGTGTGGCAGTAATCGACCCCGTCGACGATGCCGAGCGGTTTGGCGGTGATGAAATTACCGCTGCAGACCTGCAGTTGGGCGCCGTGCATCGGCGAGTTGGGCAACCCCATCGACAGTCGCGCTTCGATATCGGTACGTAGTCCGCCGATGACGGTTTTGACACAGTCGAGGGTCGGCTGGTCGGTAATCCGCAGGTGGCGGTGCAGCTGTGACCCGATCCCCTGCTGTGCCAGCCGTGCTTCGATCTGCGGCCGACCGCCGTGTACCAGTACCAGTCGTAATCCAAGGCTGTTGAGCAGAGCCAAGTCGTTGGCGATATTACCGAAGTTATCATCGACCAGGGCGTCGCCGTCGAGCAGCAATACCAGTGTTTTACCGCGGTGGGCATTGATATAGGGCGAGCAGTGACGGAAAAAATCGATATAGTCCGAGCCGGTGGGGGTGCCGGTTAGAGTGGCGGATGATACGTCACGGGTGGTTGAAAAATTGCTCACGCTATCGGTTCCTTGGCTTTTTATTTACGGCTAGTAAAGGACGTTGACTGGGTCCAGCAGGCAGTTAGTTTGGGTTCAGGCAGCTGCTGGTGATCAGCTGCTCCAATACTGCCACGGTCGGGTTGATCTGATCCAGCGCCAAAAATTCATCGGGTTGGTGGGCCTGGTCGATCGAGCCGGGCCCCATGACGATGGTATCCATTCCCAGTTGTTGTAAAAACGGCCCCTCGGTACCGAAAGCGACCGATTCGGCTTGATGGCCGGTCAGTTGCTCGGCCAACGTGACCAGTTCAGAATCGCGCGGGTTATTAAACGCCGGGATACCGGGAAACAGCGCCTCGGCTTTGAACGTCACACCGCAGTCAGCGGCAATCGGTGCCAGACGTTGGTGAATCTGGTCGCGCAGTTGCTGCAATTCCATCCCCGGCAGCGGTCGCAGGTCGAAATCGAGTTCGCAGCTGCCGCAGATCCGATTGGGGTTATCGCCGCCGTGGATGCAGCCCAGATTAAGGGTCGGTACCGCCACCTCGAAAGCGTGGTTCTGATGACGCTGTTGCAGCTCGGCACGGAATTTCAACAGTTCTGCGATCACCCGGTGCATCGCTTCCATCGCGTTGTTGCCCAGTGCGGGATTGGAGGAGTGCCCGGCACGGCCGGTCAGTCGCACCCGCTCCATCATCATCCCTTTGTGTAGATACACCGGCCGCATCCCGGTCGGCTCGCCGATCACCGCCCGTCGGGCTTTGAGGCGACCGGCATTGGCCAGTGCTCGGGCACCGCTCATGCTGGTCTCTTCGTCGGCGGTGGCCAGGATGATCAGAGGCTGCTGCAGTTTTGACTTGAGCGCCGGGTCGGCAAACTTGCGCGCCGCGTCGATCGCCAGCGCGAAGAACCCTTTCATATCACAGCTACCCAGGCCGTATAGCTTTTGATCGATCTCGGTCAGTGTGAACGGGTCTTGATTCCAGCGCCCGGCATCGTAGGGCACGGTATCGGTGTGGCCCGATAGCACCAATCCACCGTCGCCGCTGCCCAGCGTAGCGATCAGGTTTGCCTTGCCAGGGTGGCCAGCGATATCCATCACCTCGGTGGCGAAGCCCATACCGCTGAGCCAGTCTTCTAGCAGTTCGATCACGGCGCGGTTGCTCAGGTCGATGCCGGCCTGGGTCGAGCTGATCGACGGGGTGGCAATCAGCTGTTGCAGCATGGTGATTAACGACGGCGGGGCTTTCATAGGCGGATCCAGTGCAAACGCGCAGGTTGATGCGTGGTAGAACGGTTCAACTTACCGCAAAAACCGGATCGGTAGCAAAACCAACTCAAAAAACGGCGTCAATAAAGCTCGATCCAGTCTGTAGTGCTCAAATAGGTAGTGCTCAAATAGATGGCACCCAAAAAAAACGGCGAGCGCCCTTTCGAGTCGCTCGCCGTTTTTAGTCCTCAATTCGATCTACAAGAAGATCCCTTTGAGCATAAAGAAGATCATGATCGCCAAACCCGCACCTGCAGGCAAGGTGACGATCCACGACATAAAGATGGTGCCAACCACTCGCAAGTTCAACGCCGACAGTCCACGAGCTAGACCCACACCCAACACCGCACCCACCAGGGTATGGGTAGTGGAGATCGGCAGTCCGGTACCGGAGGCGATGACAACGGTCGTCGCAGCAGCCAAGGTGGCGGCGAAACCACGGCTGGGTGTCAGTTCGGTGATGTTGTTACCGACGGTGGCGATCACTTTATGGCCGTACATCACTAGGCCCAGCACAATGCCGGCGCCACCTAGCAGCAGGATCCATGCTGGCATCGCTGATTTCTGTGCCAGTTCACCACCGGCACCGATCACGCTGACCACTGCGGCCAGCGGACCGACGGCATTGGCGACATCGTTGGAACCGTGGGCAAAGGCCATCGCACAGGCGGTAAACATCATCAGGATACCGAACACCCGCTCAACGCTGGTGAAACTGTAATCCTCGTTCTCTTTCTTGTTGTACTTAACCCGGCGTTCCATCCAGGTACCCAGCAGCGCCAGCAGAATTCCGGCGACAACCGCCATCATGGCACTTTGACCAAAGCTCAGATCCAGACCGACGTGCTTGAGGCCTTTGGTAAAGGTCACCATGGCGATGATGAAGCCGACCAGAAAGATGTAGAACGGGATATATTTTTTGGCGTTGTCGAACGGGTCGGCGGTATCTAGGATCAGCCGCTGGACACTTCGGAACAAGAAGTACGCCAGTGTGCCGGCCATTACCGGTGACACTACCCAGCTGGCGACGATCTTGCCCACTTTGCCCCAGGCGACTGCATCGACCGAGATGCCGACTGCGGCAAAGCCGACGATGGCGCCAACGATCGAATGGGTGGTAGACACAGGCCAGCCGTAGGAGGTGGCTATCAACAGCCAGATACCGGCTGCCAGCAGCGCCGAGATCATTCCGAACACCAGTAGTTCGGGGTTACCCTCCAGCAATGTCGGATCGATGATCCCCTTACGGACGGTAGCGGTCACTTCACCACCGGCCAGGTAGGCACCGGCAAATTCGAAGATGATGGCGATGATGATCGCTTGCTTGATGGTCAGCGCACCAGAGCCGACCGAGGTTCCCATCGCGTTGGCAACGTCGTTGGCACCGACGCCCCAGGCCATAAAGAAACCGACGACACAGGCAAGGATAATGAGTACGTCACCGTACTGGGCAATAATTTCCATGATCTATCCTCGAAGACGCGTTAGCGGGCCAGCAATAACATGAAGCGACTGCCGACTTGTTCGGCACGGTCCGCCAGCTCTCCGATCCAATCGATGATGTTGTACAAAAACATCACCTCAACGGGGGGAAGATCCGTTTCCAGCTTAAACAGCATTAGCCGTAGCTGCTTCTCACGCTTATCGGTTTCACTTTCCAGCTCTTCCAGCCGGCTAATCATCTTCTCAACCACATCGGCTTCGCGACCACGAAAACCGGTGACAACCAGTTCGTCCAGTTCATTGAGCGCGTCAACCGCCTGACGGGTAACACTTAGCGAACATTTAAGGTATTCCATCATCGGCTCGGCCATCGATGCCGGGATCTGCATCTGCCGCCCCAGCATGATGCCAGCGATATCTTGGGCTTTATTGGCGATCCGGTCCTGCATCCGCAAGATATCCAGTAGCGTGGTGCGCGGTATCGGCATGAACAGGCTCTTGGGCAGGTGCTGACGCAAATATTGCTTAAGTTCATCGGCTTCATGCTCAAGCGAGCTGATGCGCTGCTGAACCTTTTCTGCTTCAGTCCAGTCCTGCGCCAGTACCGCTTCAAAGAAGGGGATTAGCTGGACCGCGCAGTTATGCGCTTTTTCGATATGCTGCTGCAACGGCTTAACCGGAGACTGAACAAACATATTCATAAAGGAACTGTTTGCGACCATTGAGATCACCTTTTATTAGCTACAAAATTTGGCGCAGTATACGGTCGACTGTCATAATTTTGTAGCTTTTGGGATGAATTAAGTTCGGCCTATCTTCATCTATCTGTCATGAAAATGTAACAATTGCCCATGACTGGTAAAAAACGTGTTTTTTCGCATCAGGAATTCGTAACTATGGCGCAGGAAATAGAACTGAAATTGAGTTTGCCGCAGGCGTTGCACCAGCGCTTTGCCAACATGCCGTTACTGCAGCGTTACACGACGGTTGAGGCGCAAATTTTGCCGCTCCAAAATTGTTATTTTGATACCCCTGAGCAACTGCTCAATCGCCATGCGGTGGCGTTAAGGGTGCGCCGTAGCGGTGATCAGTATATCCAAACCTTAAAAACACGCGGCTCTAGCTTGGGCGGTTTGCACCAGCGGCAGGAGTGGGAATGGCTAGTCGCCGATGATCAACTCGATCTGAGCTTGCTGCCTCAACAAGCGCTGCCAGAAACGGTTTCGCTCGATTCGTTAGCGGTGGCGTTTAATACCGATTTTCAACGCAGCTGCTGGATGCTCGACTACCCCTATCAGGACCAGCTCGCCAGCATTGAGTTGGTGCTCGATAGTGGCTGGGTAACGGTTGGACAGCAGCGTGATGCGATCAGCGAGGTTGAACTGGAGTTAAAGGCAGGCCCCGCTGAGGCGCTGTTTGCGTTGGCGCTGGAGTTAGCGGCTGAAATGCCACTGCGGATCAGTCGTATCAGTAAAGCTGAGCGGGGCTATCGCTTGCATCAGCCCGAGCGGGCTCGGCAAATCCTCGACTCCCCCGCCCTAGGCGGCGGGTTTGATCCGCAGTTGACGCAGATCTGGCTGGAGCGCATCCAGGCGTTATTGGAAAGTTATCTCTTTACCCATCAGGCGACACTGTTGGCCGAGGTTCAGGCGGCATTGGATGGGATCAAGCAACAACTCGAAGGGGCCGGGCCGCTAACGAGTCAATTACTCGCCGGTTTGCAACAGCAACAACAGTCGCTGAACCAGTTGCTGGCCGAGCCGTACGATGAGGCTCACGCTCAGCAGTGGATCGAGGGGCGTTTGCTGGGGCTATGCTTGTTACAGGTCAGCCAGTGGTTGTACCTGCAATCGAGTTAGCCGTTGCCGTAATGATGATTTTATTGTCGATCTTGAACCTGCCGGGTTGAAGTTGGCGGCGGTTCGCCTCTACTCTATAGCCAGTTTTTTTGCCGATTCTAATACAAGGGACTTCCGATGCCGGGGCTGCAACTCGATACTATTCCGCAGACGCTTCACGCTGACCTTCAGCAAGCCTGGCAGCAGTACCAAGCGGCTGCCGATGCCGAGCTGCAGGCGCGCTTATCCGCCCAGCCCGATTCGTTCTGGCAGCAATTGAGTCGCTGCTGGGCTGGCAGTCGTTATGTCGTCGAGCAGTGTACTCGAACCCCCTCGTTGTTGAGTGAGCTACTAGAAGATCTGCAACGCGACTATAGCCCGGAGCATTACGCTAAAAGCCTCAACGCGCAGCTTGAATCGATCGAATCGGAAACTCTATTGCACAGTTGCCTGCGGCGTTTTCGTCATCGGGAGATGGTGCGGATCATCTGGCGTGATCTTAATCGGCTGGCGCAGATGGAGCAGACCACTGCGGATCTGAGTCAGTTGGCCGACGCCTGTATCGACCAAGCCTTGAACTGGCTCTATCGCGAGGCTTGTAGCAAATGGGGCACGCCCTATTCGCGTGGCGGTGATAACAAGACTGCAGAACCGCAACAGATGGTGGTGGTAGGGATGGGCAAGCTGGGGGCGGGCGAGCTGAACCTGTCATCCGATATCGACCTGATTTTTGCGTTCCCCGAGATGGGCGAGACTCAGGGCGCTAAACGTTGCCTCGATAACCCCAGTTTTTTTAATAAGCTGGCGCAAAAATTGATTCAGGCGCTGGACCAGCAGACCGCCGATGGTTTTGTGTTCCGGGTCGATATGCGGCTGCGGCCCTACGGCCAGAGCGGCATTCTGGTACCGAGCTTTGCGGCGATGGAAGAGTACTACCAGGATCAGGGTCGTGACTGGGAACGCTATGCGATGATCAAGGCGCGCGTGGTGGCGGGTGATAAGCAATCTGGCGCAGTGTTGATGCAAGATCTGCGACCGTTTGTTTACCGCAAGTATCTGGATTACAGCGCCTTTGAATCGTTGCGCGATATGAAGGCGATGATCAACCGAGAGGTGCGCCGTAAGAACCTGCACGGCAACGTCAAACTGGGCCCAGGTGGCATCCGCGAAATTGAGTTTGTCGCCCAAGCCTTCCAGTTGATTCGAGGTGGCCGCGATAGCCGACTGCAGCAGCGCGAACTGCGTATCATTCTTGGACTGTTGCCCGACGCGGTCGGCATGCCGCAGCAGGCTGCCGACGAACTGTATCAAGCCTATCGCTTCCTGCGTAACGCCGAGCATGCGATTCAGGCGGTGGACGATAAGCAGACCCAAGAGCTGCCGCTCGATCAGCCGGAGCAGGCCCGTATTGCGTTCAGTATGGGCTTCGATGACTGGTCGAGTTTTATGACTGAGCTGGACCAGCATCGTGACCGGGTTAAGTATCACTTTGCCGAGGTGATCGCGCCAGCCGATGCCGACGAGACTAGCGAAGAGCAGCACGGCGGTTGGTCGCAGCTATGGCTGGGGGAACTCGAGGCAGAGCAAGCCTTGCAGCAGTTGCAACAGGCGGGATTCGAAAGCCCGGATGCGGCGTTGCGGTTACTGGATCATCTGCACGATAACCGTAAGGTGAAAATGCTACAGCAGATCGCCCGTGAGCGACTTGATCGGGTGATGCCGCTGCTGTTACAGGCGGTGGCGGATGAAGCGAAGCCGACCCAGACGTTGGAGCGCACGCTGCAACTGATCGAAGCGGTGCTGCGGCGTAGTGCTTATCTGGTGTTGCTGTGGGAGAACCCCGGCGCGTTGACTCAGCTAGTCAAACTCTGCTCCGCCAGCCCCTGGTTTGCCGAACAGCTAGCCAAACAACCTATCCTGCTTGATGAGCTAATCGACGTTACCAGTCTCTATTCTCCACCCGATAAGAACACGCTACAACAGGAGCTCCGTCAGCAGCTGTTGCGTATTCCTGAGGAAGATGTAGAACAGCTGATGGAGGCGTTACGCTATTTCAAAAATGCCCATGTGTTACGCGTGGCAGCCGCCGAAATCAGTGGCGTATTGGCGTTGATGAAGGTCAGTGACTACCTGACTTTCATCGCCGAAGTGGTGCTCGAAGGCGCGCTAGATATCGCTTGGCACACCATGACCGAGAAGCACGGTACGCCTCAGAAAGAGCCGGGTGTGCCCTGCGATAAGGACTTTATCGTGGTCGGTTACGGCAAGGTCGGCGGCATCGAACTGAGCTACGGTTCGGATCTGGATCTGGTATTTATCCACGATGGCGCGGCCAATCTCGCCACCGACGGCGCCAAACCGGTCGACAACCAGGTGTTTTTCACCCGCCTGGGTCAGCGCATCATCCATATTCTCAACACCTCGACCCCCTCGGGACAACTATACGAAGTCGATATGCGGCTGCGGCCCTCGGGTAACTCGGGCCTGCTAGTCAGCTCGTTGAAGGCGTTTCGTGATTATCAACTCAAGGAGGCCTGGACCTGGGAGCATCAAGCGTTGGTCCGAGCGCGAGTGATTACCGGTAATAAAGCGTTGCAGCAACGCTTTGAAAACGTGCGATGCGAAGTGCTGGGGCAGCGTCGGGAGCTCG
This sequence comes from Halopseudomonas sp., assembly GCA_036960405.1. Lineage (GTDB taxonomy): Bacteria > Pseudomonadota > Gammaproteobacteria > Pseudomonadales > Balneatricaceae > Motiliproteus. Next base: position 59,923 of record JBALWS010000004.1, read on the forward strand.
ATACACTGCGCAGCGAAGTGCGCGATATGCGGACCAAGATGCGCGATCATCTGGGCAGCAAGAACACCGAAAACAGCGAAAACGCGGTATTTAACCTGAAGCAGGATCGCGGCGGTATCGTCGATATCGAATTTTTGGTGCAGTACCTGGCTCTGGCCTTTTCGGTCGATAAGCCCGAGCTGATCGCCTTTACCGACAATATGCGGATTTTGGATGCGGCTGAACAAGCCGAGTTGTTGTCTTCGATCGATGCCGAACTGTTACGCGAAGCTTACAAATCGTATCGCGCCGTCGGACATCGGTTGTCGTTGCAGGAGCAGTCGAATGAGATCAGCGATCAGGAGATGCGCGACCTGCGTCGTGACGTCGCGGCGATCTGGGATCGAGTAATGGAGTGAACCAGGCTCGTTGCTCCGCAGCCTTTTGGCTGATTAGCGGGGGGAGCTGAGGAGCGAGTACTCGGTCGCTCTGCCTTCGAACAACAACTGCTGGCTATAAAACAAGTAATCTCTGGCCCGATTGGATGCTTGTTGTTGCTCGGCTTGGCAAGCGATGGTTACCGTGGTCACGGTGTCGTCGGCTACCATATAGCACGCCGCTAACTCGCCCGTTCTGGTGTTGAACTCAATCATGCTGTCATTTTCGATCCAGCTGAGGGTTTCACCTACCGAGAAATCGGCCAAGCCGGAGTAGCTGCTGTCGAGCAGTGAATGGCCGCTAAAGCCTGCTGTACTGCCCCCCATCCAATCGATAATAGTGGGCGTGACATCGCGCTGTGAGCTGACGATATCGCGCTGATGTGCGGCTAGCTCGGCGTTGATGGCAAACATCAGCATCGGAATTGAGGTTTGGTTCAGGCCCTGTTTGGCGATACCTGCGGTGTGGTCTGCGATCAGTACCACCAGAGTAGGCTCGGTTTCGTTTTGCTTCAGCTCGGTAATAAAGCGCTGTAGTGAGCGGTCGGCATGATGTAGCACGCTGGCACGCGCCTGATTGTCATCGGCATTGCCAAAGGCGTAGTCGCTCCCTTCTGGCAGTGTGCGGTCGTGCGTTGTGCCGGTGTTGATGGTAACGAAATAGGGCGGCTTGGCGGCTTTAATTTTCTCCAGCGAGAAGCGGTAGATGCTGTCATCCATATAGCCCCAGTAGTTCTTTTGAGCATCGAAGGGGTAGTCGGTTTTGCCATGCGAGTGTTCAAAGCCTATCGATTGCGCGAACGTACCGATGATGCCTTTGCCGCTGCCTTGAATGAAATGGGTTTCCCAGCCCTGCTGTTGCAATATCTGCGGCAGACAGCGATAGCGATTGTTCTGTAATTGGGTACCTGCCACGCTACCGCCAATAGGGTTGGGGTAGGAGCAGAGGGTGGCAAAGATCCCTTCTACGGTTCTAAAACCATTAGCGTAGGTGGCTCGGGTGGTCAGCGAGGTTTGCCGCAAGCTATCGAAGAACGGAGTGGCGTTGATGTTGCCTGCGTAGCTGAGCATATCGGCAGCGGCCCAGCTTTCCAGCAGCACCACGACAACATTGGCTGGCTTTAACGGCTGAGTGAACGGGCCATCTTGTTGGTGAAACACCGAGGCCAATTGCTCAAGCTGTGGCGTAGATAGCTCCGGTGTGATTTTTTTGGCCGCGCGTTTTTGGCCTTTTGTTAGGTAGTAGGAGATCGAATAGGGGGCGCTCCAGGCCAGTTCGGCCAATTGATTTGAGCCGATCTTATAGATGTTCATCGGCGATTGCGGCGCGTCACTCCAACCGCCGCGTACGGCTGAGGCGGCGATAACCGGCCAGATCAACAGCAAAGTGATCAGCGGTTTAACTTTTCCCTGCGGGTAGGGCTGTTTGAGCGGGGTCGCGCGTAATAACAGCAGGCTGAAGATGATTAGAGCGACGGCGGCGATGACGTGTGTGGTGTATTGGGTGATAGCCGTCAGCAGCAAGCTCCACTCTTCGCCGGCGCCGGTAAATATCTCAAAGGTCACGTGTCGACCCGATTCGATGAAATAGGTCTGATCCGACGTGGTGGCAACGACCAGCAAGATGGCCGCAACCGCCAGTGGTAGTTTTCTAAACAGGCTGCGGTGTCGTTTGATACAGCAGTAGCTCAGATCGAATACCAGCCACAGCGTGACGAGCACTGCTACCAGTGCGATGTCCATCCGCGTACCCCAAGCGATGGCGAAGAGACCGTCGCTTGATAACAGTAGTTCGCGAAGCGGAGGGTGGAGCAAGCTCAACAGCACCTTGCTGAAGACGACAACCAGTAACAGTAAACTGTTTACGATCAGTATGTTGTAAAAAATTGCCATGCTCTACCTGCAAGATGAGGAGGACTACTTCGGCATTCTGTTTGTTGTCTATCGGGTTATTGAGTCTCGGGGTAGTAGAGCAGCCCGCGAAGCGAGTCGCAGGCTGCTCTGGTCAGGTGGTATGTTTGCTTAGACGCGTGTTAGCCAGCCGTGGCGATCTTCGGTCTTGCCCCACTGAATATCATTCAGGGTCTGACGCAGTTTGACCGTTGTCGCGCCAACGCCGCCGCTTCCGACTTTGATCTCTTTGCCTTGGTAGATCAGTGTACCGACCGGTGTCAGCACCGCAGCGGTACCGGACAGAGCGGCTTCACAGCCAGGCTTGGCAGCGCGCTCGAGTAGCTCATCGACGCTCAGTTGGCGCTCGGATACAGTCATCCCCAGATCGCGCGCGAGGGTCAGAATGGAGTCACGGGTGACACCGTGCAGGAAGCTCTCGTCCAACGCCTTGGTGATGATCTCGTCACCGTCGATCAGCAGGAAGTTGGCCGCGCCGGTCTCCTGAACATCGCCACCGGGACAGAACAGGACTTGGTCGGCGTTATGTTCTGCCCGCGCTTGCAAAATCGGGCGCAGCGCGCTGGCGTAGTTGCCGCCGCTCTTGATCATGCCGTTATGGGGGGCGCAGCGCATTCCCTGGTCATCGATCAGTAGTCGCAGGCAAGCATCGCCACCGGCAAAGTAATCGCCCACGGGTGATAGCAGGATGTACTGGCAGGAGCTCATCGACGGCGCAGCAGCCTTGCCGATAGCAGGCTCGGTGCCAAAATGGGTCGGGCGGATATACATCGAACCCGGTGACGCAGGGACGTCGTCGGCAAAATGGGCCACGCTTTGGCGGATCATGCGGCCTGTTGCGGCGGGGTCGATCTCGGGCAGGGCCAGCAGTCGACTGCTCTGGACAAAGCGCTCCAGGCCTCGATCCATGCGGAAGATCTGGATCGAGCCGTCGTCGTGGCGAAACGCCTTCATCCCTTCAAAGCAGGTGCTGGAGTAGTGCAGCACATGCGCGCCAGGGTGCAGCTGGATGCTGTTACTCGACACCATCTCTGCGTTACTCCAGCTCGAACCATCAAACCAGGAGATCGCCATTTCAGGCATGAAAACAGTACCAAACGCAGACATGTTGCCACCTCAAAAAAAGAGTCAGAAAGTTGTTCAAAATTGTCGGCAGGCCAAGGCCGTTGTAGTTATGCGGTTGTTGCCTGACAATTCAAAGCAGAGATTGTAGTCACCCGCGTCTAAAAAGGGAATTGCCGAGTCGCGGAAGTCAGCGTTTATCAGCCAATATTGTCATCAACCGGCCTGGGAGCTATCGCCCCGTTCATACCCCGCCACTAAGCGTTGCCAGTGTGGATCATGATTCTGGTGCGGGAACATCTTTTCCAGCGACCGCCGCAAGCGCTTCAAGTTGCCTTGCTGCCACTCTTTAGCAGGGCTGCGAAGTTGGCAGCGATCAAAATCGATTAGGTAAACCCGGTTGCCACTGTTGAGCAGGATGTTGCGGAGGTTCAGATCGACATGATCGAGGCCGATGGCATGAAAACGGGCGATGGTTTTGCCCACTTCTTGCCAGGGGAAATCGTGCAGGTTGGATTCGAGTCGGTCGGCCATCGATTTAACGTCGGGCAGGCGCTCGGTGACAAAATCGGCACGGTAGCTCAGCCCGTCACGGATAATCTGAGCCGCCAGTGGCCGGGGGACCGGTAGGCCGCGCTGGCGTAGCATCTCGGTCAGAGCCAACTCCTGGTAGGCCCGAGTTTGCTTTAGTCCGGTCCAGAGGTAGCGATCTTCGCTAAGCTGGGCGACCAGGCCGCCGCGCTTGTAGTGGCACCAGACCAGGTTCAATCCCAGCGGATGATAGAGGATAAAGTAGCTTTCGCCGCGGCCGGGAGCCGAATCGATCGCCACCCCTTGGCTACGCCACCAGTTGAGATCAAACCAAGATGGGGTAATATGCTCTATCAATTCTGGCACCACCAGTATGGTGGATTCGCCCTGTTCAATAACTTGGAAACTCATTCGTGAACCTTAGCGGTACTTCAGATGATCAGGCGTTGGTGACCTCACCGCTGCTGGGGCGGGTGCCCGAGTCGATCTGTATTGTGCGATTGTCAGCACTGGGCGATGTCTGTAACGCGGTACCTGCCGTTCGAGCCTTGCAACGACAGTGGCCCGATTGTCGCATAACCTGGATCGTAGGCAAGACCGAACTGCGTTTGTTGGATGGTTTGGATGGGGTTGAGCTGCTCGCCTACGACAAGCAATCTGGCCTGAAGAGTATATGGCAGCTACGCCTGCAGCTCAAAGGGCGGCGTTTTGATCTGCTGCTGCATATGCAGGCGGCGCTAAGGGCAAGTCTGGTGTCGTTGGCGATTAAGGCCGGCGTGCGGCTGGGTTTTGATGCCGAGCGGGCCAAGGACAATCAACGCTGGTTCAGCAACCGTCAGATCGCCGCCAACCCGCGTAAACACGTGCTCGACGGCTTTATGGATTTTGCTCGAGCCTGCGGTGCCGAGGCGGATCGGCTGGAGTGGCGGATGCCGATCGCTGAACAGGATCGGGTTGAAACGCAGCGGTTGGTTGGTGATCAGCCCTATCTGGTGATCAGCCCCTGCTCGAGCCAGCGGATTCGCAATTTCCGTAACTGGTCGGTCGAAGGCTACGCCAAGGTGATCGACTATGCCTGGAAGCGATACGGTGTACGCACGGTGCTCAGCGGGGGCAATACTGAACTTGAGCATCAGTACGGCCAGCAGTTGCAGCAGCTGTGCCAGCATCCGCCGATCAACCTGGTCGCTAAGACCTCGCTGAAACAGCTGCTGGCGCTGATCGAAAACGCGCGGCTGGTGATGGGGCCCGATTCGGGACCGATGCATATGGCGACCGCTACCGGTACGCCTGCACTAGGGCTATACGCCAGCTCCAACCCGGATCGAACAGGCCCCTATCTGAGCCGCCAATGGGTGGTGAATGCTTATCCGGATCAAGTACAAAAAGCCTTTGGATGTGATGTCGATGCGATCGCTTGGGGCAAGCGGGTGCGCGAGCCCGATGTGATGGACGGCATCCAGCTCGGCGATGTTACCGCCATGCTCGACAACATTATCGAGGCTGATCGCACGTGAGTGAACAGCTAGGCCGTTACCAGTGGTTGCTGCGGTTGCTGGCACCGGCGTTGTTGGTGATGGGGCGCAAGCAGGACCCGGCGCGCTGGCAAGAGCGGTTGGGGCGTTATAGCGGGCAACTGCCCGAGCAGCCGATCTGGCTGCATGCGGCGTCTTTTGGTGAGGTCAAAGCGGCCGCAACACTTATCGAGGCGATGCGGTCGCAAGGTTATAGCGGCTCCTGGCTGGTCACGACCACGACACGTACCGGTGCCGAGGTGATCTTACCGTTTTTGCAGGCGGGTGACCGGCACCTGTACGCGCCGATCGACCTTCGCGGCACCGTCAAGCGTGCCTTGGCGCAGATTCAGCCTCGATTGCTGATCGTGATGGAGGTCGAGGTCTGGCCCAACCTATGGGCCGAATGCCAGCGGCAAGGCGTGCCGGTGGTGCTGGCCAACGCTCGGTTGTCGGACTCCTCATGCAAAAAATATCAAAAATTTCTACCGCAGCTGTGGCGTGCAACGCTGCAGCGGGCTGATCGCATCCTGGCGCAGAGCGAAACTATCGCCGTACGCTTTGCCCAGTTGGGCGTATCGGCCGAGCGGCTGCAAGTGGCGGGCAATCTGAAATACAGCCAGCCGCTACCCGAGGGGCTGGCTGCGCAGGGTGCGGCGCTGCGACAGCAACTGGGGGCAGGTCGTCCGATGTGGCTGGCCGCCAGCACCCATGATGGTGAAGAGACGATCACGCTGGATTGCCACCTTGCGCTGCTCAAACATTTCCCTTCGCTACTGCTGGTGATCGTACCGCGCCACCCGCAACGGTTCGATAACGTGGCCGAGCAGTGCCAGCAGTCGGGTTTAACCGTGCAGCGACGTAGCGAGGCTGCCGATAAACCAGTGCTAGCCGACACACAGGTTTATCTCGCCGATAGCTTGGGAGAACTGCTGTGTTTTTACGCGGCGGTCGACCTGTGTTGGGTAGCGGGGAGTTTTGTCGATGTTGGCGGGCATAATATTCTCGAACCCGCCGCCTGCGGCTGCCCGATGGTGGTCGGGCCGGATATGCGCAATTTTGCCGATGCGGTCGAAGAGTTTAACGCTGCTGCGGGGTTGATTCAGGTCGATGGTCCTGATGCCATGAGCACCGCCCTGCAGCAACTGCTGAGCAGTCCCGAGCAAGCCCGACAGATGGCGAATCGAGCGGAAGAGTGTTTAGCACCTCATCGCCGCTCGGCATCGCTACAGGCTGAGGCAGTTTTGGATCAACTAACAAAGACCAACCAGTCTAATTAGGCCTCCTGATGACAAGCACCTATAACTTGACCGACAAGCAGAAACAGCTGTTAACACGCTGGGGGTGGTTGCTGGTTGATCGCAGCAAAGGTAAGAAGCCGGTCTGGCCTCACCATATCTTGCTGCTCAATTATATGAAGCGAAGCCTGTGCCGGGATCAGTTCGGTAAGTATAAAGAGGGTTATCGATTCGTCTCTGAGCAGCAGTTTGGTTTCAGCGTTGGCAAATATTCCTATGGCTTTCAGCAGTTTTGGGGTGAGCCCAATAATTCAGGGCGATTGCTGAAATCGGTCGGTGCGTTTTGCTCAATCGCCCGCAACGTGACTATCCCCGCCGGCAATCATCCGATGGACTCGATCTCCTCGGGGGGTTTTCTATACAGCAAGGATTTTGGCTTTGTAGCGCAGAGTGTCAGCAATTCAGATTCGCTTGGTGATCAGAGCGTGGTGATCGGCAACGATGTCTGGATCGGCACCAATGCGATAGTGATGCCTTCGGTAACCATTGGTAATGGTGCCGTAATTGGTGCGGGATCGATCGTAACGCGCGATGTGCCTGCTTATGCGATTGTTGCGGGAGTGCCGGCAAAAGTGATCCGTTATCGCTTTGATGCTGAAACGGTCGCTTTGCTGGAGCAATCCTGCTGGTGGCAGTGGGATGATGACCTGATCAAGCAGCATATCGATGAGCTGCGAGATCAGCAGCGTTTTGTCCCCTGGTTGAAAAAAGAGCTTGGGATCGAGTGATTGATCGCCTTTTACAGCATAAAATCCGCTTCTAGAGAGCTGTTCTTTTAGCCTTATCGGTCTGGAGTCTTTATTTTGATCGCCAACTATTTTTCCCGAGTTCGTCTGCAAGCACGCTGGGCTCTGTGGTTCGCATTGATCAATGCGCTGGTCGCTGGATTGATTTCAATGCGTCTGTTGGCGCCGACTGACTTCAATGCCAACCCGGTATCGATGGCCTTTGTAGCCAGCAATTGGGTCGCGCATTTCAGTACCCTTGGATTTGCCACCTGGTTGGTGGTGTTGCTACCGCTGGCTATCCTGCTGCCGTTGGCTGGGGTATATCGAGCGATCGCCCTGCTGCTGTTTTTTATTGTGCAGTTTTTGCTGCTGATCGATACCTTTGTTTATCTCCAGTACCGCTTTCATATCAACGGCTTTATTGTCGATCTGATTCTCAACGACAGCGAGGGGCAGATCTTCTCATTCTCTGCGATGGCTTGGGCGATGGCGACAGCGATGGCGCTGTTGTTGCTGGCTGCTGAAGTGGTGATCGCGCGCTGGTTGTGGGGCAAAGTATCCAGAGTGGCTAAATTCCGCTTCAGCCGCCGCTTTGCACTGTTCTGTATGGTCGTGACTCTGGCCAGTCATCTGGTACATATCTGGGCTGACGCCAATGCTTATCAACCGATTACCGGCTATAGCAAATTGTTGCCGCTGGCGCATTCAACCACTTCGTACCGGATGATGGAGAAAAATGGTTGGGCAGACCCCGAGGCGTACAACAATCGTTCGATGCTAAAAAATGCCAGCGGCAATAACGGCCTGCATTACCCTCAAGCATCGCTGCAGTGCGAGCGTGCCGATAAACCGCTGAATATCTTACTGATCGCGATCGATTCCTGGCGTGCCGATACTTTAACGGCTGAGAGTGCGCCCAATATGAACGCCTTTGCGGCCAGCAGCAGCCGCTTTAACCAGCACTTCAGCGGATCGAATAGCACCCGAGCGGGTATCTTTAGCCTGTTTTATGGTTTGCCTGGGCAGTACTGGCAAACAATGAAGGATAGTCAGACCGCGCCTGTGCTGATGCAGGAACTGATACGGCAGCAGTATCAGATGGGAATCTTCTCCAGCGCCAAGCTCGATAGCCCTCGCTTTAATCAGACCGTTTTTCAACCGATCGAAAATCTTCGAAATGGCTCGCCGGGCAAAGCACCGTACCAACGCGATGCCAAGCTCACCCAAGATTGGCAGCAGTGGTTTGACAATGATCGCGATCAGAGTAAGCCGTTCTTTGGTTTCCTGTTTTACGATTCGCCGCACGGGGTATCGTTTCCGGATAATTATCCCAAGCCTTTTCTGCCATCGTGGGAAAACGTCAATCAGATGCTGCTCAATGACAGCTTTGATGCCGTTCCTTACCTCAATCGATATAAAAATTCGGTGCATTACACCGACAGTTTGGTCGGTGGGGTGCTTAAGAATCTGGAGCAGAGCGGGCATTTAGACGATACCGTGGTGCTAATTACCGGCGATCACGGCGAAGAGTTTAACGATAATGGTAAAGGCTTCTGGGGCCATAACGGCAACTTTAGCAGGGTGCAGGTGCAGGTGCCGCTGGTGGTACATTGGCCGGGTAAAGAGCCAAACAAGGTGTTTGATCAATGGACCAGTCATTATGACCTGCCGCCAACGCTAATGAACCGAGTGTTGGGGTGTTCCAACCCCGCAACCGATTACAGCATTGGTGGTGATCTCTACCGTTCGGATGCCGGGCAGGGCTGGCTACTGGCCGCTAGTTACAGTCGCTACGCCATTATCGAACCTGAGCGGATTACCGAGATTGATCCGCTGGGCAATTACAAAATTTATAACCACGATTATTCGCTTTTAGCAGAGGGTGATTTGAACCACTCGGTGATGCTTAAGGCGGTGAATGAGATCTCCCGTTTTTATAGGCGTTAGTGCTCGTCAAAAGCCAAAGAGCGTATGTTAAACTGCCGCGCTTAGGTAAATGCGCCATCGATAGGACTTTCTGTGACCCATTCTGCACCGATACCGAATTCAAAAGCGTTAATCAAAAGACTCTTTACTTATGTCTGGCCTCACTGGATTAAGTTTGCTGTGGCGATCATCGCGATGGCGGTGGTAGCGGCCACTGAGCCGGCTGTTGCTGCGATGATGGAACCGCTGATCGATGGTACCTTCATCGATCGTGATCCCGAGACGATCATCATGGTGCCATTGATGATGGTGGGGATTTTTTTTATTCGAGGTGTTGCCCGGGTTATAAGCAACGTCGGTATCTCCTCAGTGGCGACCCATGTGGTAATGCAGTTGCGGCTCGATCTGTACCAACATATTCAGCAACTGCCGCAGAGTTTTATGGATGCCAATCGCAGTGGTGCGTTGCTGTCTAAGGTGACCTTCGAAGTAGAGCAGGTATCGACGATGGCCAGTCAGGTTTGGTTGACGTTGGTCCGTGATACCTTAGTTGTCGTCGGTTTACTGGGGTATCTGTTTTACGTTAGCTGGCAACTGACATTGGTGGTGTTGTTGTCAGGACCGGTTATTGCGCTGATCATCAAGGTAGTTAACACCAAACTTCGAGCTTCGAGCCGAACCATTCAGGAGGGGATGGGGACTATTACCCACCGAATGGAAGAGAGTATTCGGGGTCACCGATTGATCAAGCTGTATCAGGCTGAAACGCAAGAATTTGATAAATTTAGCGAGGTATCGAATAAGTTTCGAGTCGCCTATTTTAAGCGCACTGTGGTGGGTGGAGCCAACTCGCCGTTGGTGCAGTTTGTGGTCTCTATCGCGTTGGGTTTTGTGGTCTATTTTGCCGCAAACCTGGAAGGCGATTCGGCTATGTCTCCCGGCCAGTTTATCGCCTTTTTTACTGCAATGGGGATGCTATTTTCTCCCATTCGTTCGTTGACCAGTCTTAATGAGCCGATTCAGCGCGGCCTGATAGCTTGTGAAAGTATTTTTAAACTGATGGACACCTCGCCTGAAAGCGATACCGGTACTCAGCAACTGACCGACTTTAAAGGCAGTGTCTCGATCTCGGGGCTTAGTTTTAGTTATGACGGCAGCGAGTCTCAGGCATTGTCGGGGCTTGATCTCGAGATCAAAGCTGGTGAAACGGTGGCACTGGTCGGGGCCTCGGGCAGTGGAAAGAGCACACTGATTCAACTGCTGCCTCGTTTTTATGACCCTCAACAGGGACAGATTCAGTTTGATGGTGTTGATAGTCGTCAATTCAGTTTGGCCAGTATTCGAGATCAGATCGCCTACGTTGATCAGGAAGTGATGCTGTTTGATGAAAGCGTGGCAATGAATGTCGCCTTTGGCAGCAGCGAAATTGATCCGGTTAGGGTTAAGCAGGCGCTAATCAGCGCCCATGCGATGGAGTTTGTCGAGTTGCTTGAAGATGGTATTGACGCCCCTGTCGGAGAGCAGGGCGCAATGCTATCGGGCGGTCAGCGTCAACGTTTGGCGTTGGCGAGAGCGTTTTATAAAGACGCATCCTTGTTGATTCTTGATGAGGCCACGTCCGCGCTGGATAACGAGTCGGAGCGTCAAGTACAGGCCGCGCTGGAGCAGCTGTGTGAAAACCGCACCACGATTATTGTTGCCCATCGATTGTCGACGGTCGAAAAGGCCGATCGAATCGTGGTGATGCAGAAAGGAGAAATCGTCGAAGCTGGGAGTCATGACGCGTTGATGGCAAAACAAGACGGAGCATACCGCGGTTTGTATCGTGAGATGCAGCACTGATGAATAACGATCCCGTCCACTTAAAAGATCTTCTAGCTCCGAAATATTGGTTGATTTGGGTGGGGTTGGGGTTGTTGCGGTTAGTGATGTTTTTACCCTTTGGCGTGCAGCTAAGTTTAGGACGGAGCATTGGTCGTTTATTGAAGCGGTTGGTAAAAAAACGGGCGCATGTTGCCCGGGCCAATCTGAATCACTGTTTTCCAGCATCAAACGAAAGCGAGATCGAACAACTTGTTACCCGCCATTTTGAATCCTTAGGCATGGCACTGTTTGAAACGGCGATGTGCTGGTGGGGCTCACCCTCTCGTCTGGCTTCCTTGGTTAAAGACGTTAAAGGGTTGGAGCATGCGGTGGCTGCCAGAGATCAAGGCCAAGGGGTGATTTTGCTCAGCGCGCACTTCACCACGCTAGAGATCAGTGCGCGTTTATTGGAACCACACTTTAGCTTTGCTCCGGTTTACCGCCGAATGAACAACCCGCTGTTGGAGTTCTTCACCCAGAAAGGCCGAAATAAAGGGGGGCAGGGCGCAATACCCAAAGAGAATATGAAGACTCTGGTTCGACACCTTCGGTCGGGTAACGCGATCTGGTTTGCCTCGGACCAGCAACACCAGGGTAGTCATAGTGCGCTGATTAACTTCATGGGCCAGCCCGCGCACAGTGCTACCGGGACGTCCGATATTGCCAAGCTGGGCAAGGCGATCGTTATCCCATTTTTTGCTCATCGAGAAGATGACCGCTACGTGCTTGAGCTAGGGTCTCCGATGGATGGGGTTCCTTCGGGCGATGCCGTGGCCGACACCGAACGTTATCACCGGGTAATCGAACAACATATCCAACGCAGTCCCGAGCAGTATCTGTGGGTGCATAAGCGTTTTAAGGGGGCTGTGAATGCTCCATACTAATACGTTTTTTACGACGTCTTAACCGATAGGCCAACGTTCCTAGTTTACAATGTAAGCCTTATATAGATCACCGAAAGAGACTCAATGACCATGACACAACAAACTATTCTTGTAACCGGTGCAGATGGCTTCATCGGCTCTCATCTTGTCGAACTTCTTGTTAGTCAGGGTCATAAGGTCAAAGCGCTCTCTCAGTACAACTCTTTTAACTATTGGGGCTGGTTGGAAAACATCAATTGCCTCGATCAGATTGAGGTGCTGAATGGTGATGTGCGTGATCCGCATTACTGCAAACATATCGCCAAGGGCGTGGACGTGGTTTACCATTTAGCGGCGCTGATCGCGATCCCGTATTCCTATGTTGCTCCCGATAGTTACGTCGATACCAACATCAAAGGAACACTCAACATCTGCCAAGCGGCACTGGATAATGGGGTCAAGCGGGTGATCCATACATCAACTAGCGAAGTCTATGGCACTGCGCAGTATGTGCCTATCGATGAAAAGCACCCGTTGCAAGCCCAGTCGCCCTATAGCGCGTCCAAGATTGGTGCCGACGCGATGGCGATGAGTTTTTTCAATGCCTTTGATCTGCCGTTGACCATCGCGCGGCCATTCAACACCTACGGACCGCGGCAGTCAGCACGCGCGGTGATTCCTACAATCATTACTCAGATAGCCCAGGGGATGAAACAGATCAAACTGGGCGACGTGTCGCCTACCCGCGACTTCAACTTCGTCGAAGACACTTGCCGCGGCTTCATCAGCCTGGCTGAATCGGATGCAACCATCGGTCAGACGGTGAATATCGGTTCCAATTTTGAGGTGACCGTTGGTGATACCCTTAACTTGATCAAAAAATTAATGAACAGCGATGTCGAGTTCATCACCGATAATGAGCGGATTCGTCCGGAAAAGTCAGAAGTGTTCCGATTGTGGTGTGATAACACCAAGATTAAACAACTGACGGGTTTCGAGCCGCAATACTCGCTGGAACAAGGGTTACAAAAGACGATCGATTGGTTTATGAATCCCGACAACCTGAAGATGTATAAGGCTGGCATCTACAATGTTTAAAGACACTGTGGAATTCATTCGGCAGCTCTATCAGACAGCCGAGTTTATTCCGCTGCACGAACCGCGTTTCAGTGGTAATGAACGCGCCTATGTGATGGATGCGATCGATTCCACTTTCGTTTCCAGCGTCGGCGCCTACGTCGATCGTTTCGAGAACGAGTTTGCGGCGTACACTGGGGCCAAGTTTGCCATCGCGACTGTAAATGGTACGGCCGCACTACATATTGCGCTCAAACTTGCCGATGTTCAGCCCGGCGACGAGGTGATTACCCAGCCCTTAACCTTTATTGCGACTTGCAATGCCATCAGCTATTGCCAGGCGACACCGGTGTTTATTGATGTGGATCGGGAGACGATGGGGCTGTCTCCAGAGAAGCTGGAGCAGTGGCTACAAGACAACTGTCGTTCGGATGAGCAAGGTTGCGTCAATCTTTCTACTGGTCGCATCGTTCGCGCCTGTGTGCCGATGCATACCTTCGGTCATCCTGCGGATATTGAGGGGCTGGCTCGGGTTTGTGAGCGTTACGGCATTACTCTGGTAGAAGATGCCGCCGAATCGTTGGGCAGTTTTGTCGGAGACCGTCATAGCGGTAACTTTGGCAAGGTTGCCGCGTTTAGCTTTAACGGCAATAAAACTATCACTACCGGAGGTGGCGGCATGATCACCACCGATGATCCGAGTCTGGCAGCTCGCGCTAAGCATCTGACGACCACCGCCAAAGTGCCTCATAAATGGGCTTACGCGCACGACGAAATAGGTTTTAACTATCGACTGCCGAACCTGAACGCAGCTTTAGGTTGTGCCCAACTGGAGCAACTACCGGGTTATATCGAACGTAAGCGCTGGCTTGCTTCGCAATACCAAACGTTCTTTGAAACCCAGGGTATCGCCTTCAAGGTTGAGCGCTCTGGTACGCACAGTAACTATTGGCTCAATGCGTTGGTGCTAGAAAGCGCCGAGCAGCGGGATCAGTTTTTGGGGATTTCTAATGCCGCTGGGGTGATGACACGACCTATTTGGCAATTAATGAGCCGCTTACCCATGTTTGCCGACTGCCAACACGGTGATCTTGAAAATGCCTTGTGGTTGGAGCAGCGCGTGGTGAATATACCCAGCAGCGTGATTCTGGAGGGATAGCGTGCCTGTATCTAAAAAAATCTGTGTTGTTACTGGTACCCGTGCGGAATATGGATTGCTCTGCAGCCTAATGCACGAGATTAACAGTTGTCAGGAACTGGAACTGCAGATTGTTGCAACGGCGATGCATCTGTCGCCAGAGTTTGGTCTGACTTACCAGCAGATTGAAGCCGATGGTTTTGTGATCGATGAAAAGATCGAGATGCTGGTCTCGGGTGATACCGCGGTATCGATTACCAAATCGATGGGGCTTGGCCTGATCGGACTTGCGGATGCCTTGGATCGCCTTCAGCCCGATCTGTTGTTGCTGCTCGGTGATCGTACCGAAGCAATGGTGGCGGCGCAGGCGGCGATGGTGGCCAAAGTGCCTATCGTCCACCTTCACGGTGGCGAGGTGACAGAAGGCGCTATCGATGAGTCGATCCGTCATGCAATTACTAAGATGTCCAGCCTGCATTTTGTCGCCAATGAACAGTTTCGCCAGCGTGTCATTCAACTGGGAGAGCAGCCGGGACGGGTAATCGTCTCTGGTGCTCCGGGTATCGATAATATCCAGCGGCTGCCATTGTTGCCCCGTGATGAGCTGGAGAAAAGTCTCGATTTCAGCCTAGGAAAAACCTGCTTTCTGGTGACCTATCATCCGGTCACATTAGCCCAAAATCCGGCCTCGAACAGTATGGCGAACCTGTTCCAGGCGCTGGATCGCTTCCCTGATGCTCAGGTGGTCATTACCTACCCCAATTCGGATGCGGAGGGGCGACAGTTGATTACACAGATTAATGATTATGCAGCAAGTCAGCCTGAACGAGTGATGGTCTCTGCATCGCTAGGTCAGTTACGCTACCTCAGCGCGCTGAAGCAAGTAGACTTAGTGATTGGAAACTCCTCCAGCGGGCTGATTGAAGCGCCGTCTTTTGGAACACCGACGATCAATATTGGTGACCGACAGAAAGGACGTTTGACGGCGAGTTCGGTGATCAGCTGTGACGAAAGTACTGACAGTATTGTTGCCGCGATAGACACTGGGCTTTCTGCTGAATATCGTGCATTAGCGCAGTCGACGGCCAATCCGTATGGTGACGGCAATGCAGTTAGCACCATTGTTCGTAAGTTGCAGCAGGCGGTTCCGAAGAGCCTGATCCGCAAACCTTTTTACGATATTGACTGAGAACAATCACCATGAGCGAGCAGGTCTATATCATTGCCGAAGCGGGCGTTAATCATAACGGTGATCCAGACATGGCGTTGGCGTTGGTCGATGCGGCGGCCGATGCTGGTGTCGATGCGGTTAAGTTTCAAACCTTTAAAGCTAATTTGCTGGTGACGGATGACGCGCCTAAAGCGGATTACCAAAAAGAGACGACTGGTTCGTCAGAGAGCCAGTTGCAGATGTTGCAGCGGCTAGAATTGAGCTATGCCCACCATCATACGTTGATGGCACGTTGTCGACAGAAAGGGATCGATTTCCTGTCGACCGCGTTTGACCATCAGAGTCTTGAATTTTTGGTCGATGATCTGAGGCTATCACGGCTTAAAATTCCCTCGGGAGAACTGACCAACGCACCGTTAGTGCTGGCCCATGCGCAACAGGGTTGCGAACTGATAGTCTCCACTGGTATGGCGACGCTCGCCGAGATTGAAGCCGCGCTCGGAGTGATCGCTTTTGGCCTGACGATGCCGCCGGATCATCCACCGAGCCAGGTTGCTTTCGCGCAATCTCTGGCTTCGGCTGCAGGTCAGCACGCGTTGCAGCAGAGAGTTATTTTGCTGCATTGCACTACTGAATATCCGGCGCCTGTAAGTGAGGTCAATCTGACAGCGATGAACTCGCTGGCAGAGCGCTTCGGACTAAAGGTAGGGTACTCTGATCATACTGCGGGGATAACCGTCCCGATTGCGGCCGTGGCACTGGGAGCGACCTTAATTGAAAAGCATTTTACTCTCGACCGGAATCTTGAGGGACCCGATCACCTTGCCTCGTTAGAACCCACAGAGTTAGGCGATATGGTCACCGCTATCCGAACTGTTCAGGACGCTCTTGGCGACGGTGTCAAAGCTCCGCAACCGTCGGAATTGAAGAACCGAGCGATTGCTCGTAAGAGCCTGGTGGCAGCGTCAGATATTATCGCTGGAGATATCTATACCTCGGATAATGTCACCACCAAGCGACCCGAAGGGGGATTGTCACCGGCCCGCTACTGGGACATCTTAGGCAAGAAGGCACCTGTAGATATCCGCCGAGGAGCGTTTGTTCGTGACTAAGAAGTTGATTATATTGGGTAGCGGAGGTCATGCGCATGTCTTGATAGACTGTCTGCGCGCATTAGGGAAAACGCCGCTGGGTATTATCGATCCCAATAAGCAGCGCGGAGAATCAAGTTTGTTTGGCTTGCCGGTACTGGGTGGTGATGAGGCGGTTTTTGATTACTCTCCCGATGAAACAATGTTGATTAATGGCATCGGAGCGATGCCAGGAACGAATTTAAGACAAACGCTTTACCAACGTTTCAGCGAGGCTGGGTTTAGTTTCGTCACAGTAGTGCATCCTAACGCTTATGTGGCAGAAGATGCGGTTCTGGCAGAGGGCGTACAAGTGATGGCGGGAGCGGTCATTCAGGCTGGAAGCCAGCTGGGAAATGATTGCATTGTTAACACCGGTGCCTGTATCGACCATGATTGCCGTATAGCCGCTCACGGACATATCTCACCTGGTGCAACTCTGTGTGGGAATGTTCAGCTTGGTGAGCATGTCCATATCGGCAGTGGCGCCGTTATTATTCAGGGGTTGAATATAGGCGCCAATAGCGTTATTGGCGCGGGTGCGATTGTGACTAAAACGATTGGCGCGGATATGATGGTCTATCCCGCGCGTTCATTGATCACCACACGGAAAAGGCAAGCATCATGAGTCATGATTGGCATAAGGCTCTGGTTACTCCAGCTACGAGTATTCAAGAAACGATTAAAGTGATCGATAAGGAAGCCCTACGTATCGCTTTGGTAGTGGATGAACAGCAGCAGCTCAAAGGTGTGGTGACCGATGGCGATATTAGGCGAGCATTACTCCAGCATATTCCTCTCGGGAATGCTGTCAGTGAAATCATGAACCCTAACCCTAAGTCGGTATCAATTAATGACTCCAAGGCGCGCATTCTGGCGGCCATGGAGCGTGATAAATTGCTGCAAATTCCGATCTTAGATGGTGGTGTGCTGGTTGGATTGGAAACACTACAGCATCTGTTGCAGCGTACCCGATATGACAATCCGGTCTTTTTGATGGCAGGAGGGTTTGGCACCCGGCTGAAACCGCTAACCGATAATTGTCCAAAGCCTCTGCTTAAAGTGGGCGGTAAAGCGATTTTGGAAACCATTCTGGAAAGCTTTGTCGAAGCGGGTTTTCACCGCTTTTACATCTCGACCCACTACATGCCGGAGATGATTCAAAGCCACTTTGGTGATGGCTCAAAATGGAATGTCACGATTGAGTACGTTCATGAAGAGGAACCATTGGGTACCGGCGGCGCGCTCGGGCTATTACCCGATAATATCCCCCAGTTGCCGCTTATCATGATGAATGGTGATGTACTGACAAAAGTCGACTTCGAACAATTGCTCGATTATCACCTGAAGCAAAAATCACTGGCGACCATGTGCGTGCAGGAGTATAGCTACCAAGTCCCTTACGGAGTCATTCAGGGGCGGGGAAACCAAATTTTAAGCATGGAAGAAAAGCCTGTGCACAAGTTTTTCGTCAATGCTGGCATCTATGTTATCGACCCGATATTGATTCAGTCGGTGCCTGAAAACCAGCGTATTGATATGCCAACCTTGCTGGAGCAGCAGATCGCCGCAGAGAAAAGCGTCACCATGTTTCCGTTGCACGAATATTGGCTCGATATTGGCAAAATGCCCGATTTTGAACAAGCCCAGCACGATTTCAGCAAGGATTTCGCCCGTTGAATAGATCGACCTATCTGATTGTCGGTTACGGTAGTATCGGTAAGCGGCACCTGCAAAATTTACGTAGGTTGCAGCCCGGTGCTCGTATCATCGTTCTTCGGCAGAGTATCCCGGTCGATGCCAGCACCCCGGTTCCCGATGGTGCCGATGAAGTCTTGGGTGAACTGGGCGCGGCGCTACAGCGGCAGCCCAGTGCTGCGATTATCTGTTCTCCCTCGCCGTACCATACCGAGGTAGCCAGGCAGCTGGTCGATGTCGGTGTCCATCTGTTGATAGAAAAGCCGATCTCCAACCATCTGGACGGGGTGGAAGCGCTGGCAACCTTGTGCGATCAACGCAAACTCATCCTGATGACCGCCTATAACTTCCGCTTTTCAGATTCTTGTACCCTGTTTCGGCAGCGGCTGCTCGATGGCGAGATCGGCCGGATTCTGAGCGCATCGGTGGATACCGGGCAATACCTGCCTGACTGGCGCCCTGATTCGGACTACCGCGAGGGGGTTTCAGCCCAGCGAAAACTTGGTGGAGGGGCGCTTCTCGAACTGAGTCATGAGTTTGATTATCTGAACTGGCTGCTTGGTGAGGCATTGACCGTTTATGCTTTAGTCCGAAATACCGGTACCCTAGATCTGGATGTTGAAGATTGTGCCGATCTGCTGATCACCTACCCGCATGGGGTTGTGGCAAGTGTGCATATCGACTTCCTGCAACGTCAGCCTCACCGCTGCTGCAAAGTGATCGGCACCGACGGCACTCTGATCTGGAATGCGATTACTCAAGAGATCACTCTGATCAGGCCCGAGCTGCCCGCCCCGGTTATCAGCTCGCCGACCAGCAATCAGCGCAACGATATGTACCTGCAGGAGCTCGAACACTTTCTTGATTGCGTGGCGGGCCGGGACCAACTGCAGGTGACCGGCTGGGACGGTATCGCCGCGTTAAAGATTGCCCAGGCGGCGCAACAGTCGTCCGAATCCTCCCGTGCTGTTTCAATAACGGAACTTTAAGCTGATGAAAAAGCGCTGTATTGCCTTCATTTTTGCCCGGGGTGGCTCGAAAGGGCTACCGGGAAAGAATATCAAACCGTTGAATGGTAAACCGCTGATCGCCTATTCGATAGATACTGCAAAACAGTGTCCTTCGATTGTTCGTATCATCGTCTCGACCGACGATGCCGAGATTGCCGAAGTCGCCAAGCGATATGGCGCCGAGGTGCCATTTACCCGACCGGAGGAGCTTGCCGGGGATACGAGTTCAGAGTGGGACGCATGGCGTCATGCGGTTAACTGGGTCCGCGAAAACGATGACTTTGATACCTTCGTCAGTCTGCCAGCAACGGCGCCTTTGCGTAGCGTTGACGATGTCGAGCGTTGTATCGCCGCACAGGACGCAGACACCGACATGGTGGTGACGGTGACGCCAGCCAGTCGCAGCCCCTACTTCAACATGGTAACGATTGATGAAAGCGGATTCTCCGAGCTGGTGATAAAGCCTGAATTCGGCATTACCCGGCGGCAGGATGCGCCCGCAGTTTACGATATGACGACCGTCGCCTACGTAACCCGGCCCGATCATATTCTCGAAGCAACCGGGGTTTTCTCCGGTACGGTAAAGTCGGTGGTGGTGCCACCCGAGCGGGCCGTAGATATCGATACGGCCCTAGATTTTAAGCTAGCAGAGCTGATTACAGCCCAAGGCGACGGCACACAATGTTGAACGATAAAGTGATAGTTATCACCGGCGGGGCAGGGCTGCTGGGGCAAGCGTTTGTTGAAGCTATTGCCAAAAGTGGTGGCACTGCCGTTATAGCTGATCTGGATGTTGCAACCGCTGTCAGCGTCAAGGATCGGCTGGCCAGTTCCGAAGGTGGGCTGATCATCGATACCGTCGCGCTGGATATCACCTCTGCCGAGTCGGTTGACGCCGCCATCAAGGCGGTTTCGGAAAAGTATGGAAGAGTTGATGCGTTGATCAACAATGCCTATCCCCGTAATAAAAATTACGGACGCCATTTCTTCGATGTTGAATATGACGATTTCTGCACCAATCTGAATATGAATCTGGGCGGTTACTTTTTAACTTCGCAAAAGTTCGCCCGCTATTTTGTGCAGCAGGGCCACGGCAATATCGTCAATATCTCCTCCATCTACGGCGTTATAGCGCCGAAGTTTGATATCTACGATGACACCAAGATGACCATGCCGGTCGAGTATGCCGCGATTAAGTCAGGGCTTATTCATCTCACAAAATATATGGCTGGATACCTTAAAGGTAAAAATATAAGGGTCAATGCTATTAGTCCTGGAGGAATTTTTGATCATCAACCCGAAGATTTTTTGACCTCCTATAATGACCATTGTTTGAATAAAGGGATGCTTGATCCGCAAGATTTATGTGGAACCCTGCTCTATTTGTTATCAGATCACTCCAGCTTCGTAAATGGTCAGAATCTGGTTGTCGATGATGGTTTTACACTTTCATGAGCGGGCTGTTTAATAAAATACTTTTTTGGAAAAATGCCGATCGCCTCGGGCCGGATATCCCTTATACACACTGGCGGTTGCATTTCAAAAAACTGATGACGCCTCTGTGTAAACAAAAATTCAAGCACTTCTCTGAGAGTGCCGAGTTTAGGCCGGGGGCTTATGCGGTTGCCTGCACACGAATAAGCTTGGGTGACCGTGTGGTTATTCGTCCAGGCTGTATGCTATTTGCCGATCCACGGCTAAACGGGGCTGGAATCACTATTGAAGATGGGGTCATGCTCGGTTCAGCAGTGCATATTTACGTCCACAACCATCGTTATGATGATATTAGTCTTCCTATCATCGATCAGGGACACTACCCGTCTGAACCCGTTGTGCTGAAATCAGGCTGCTGGATAGGCGCTAATGCGATTATCCTTCCAGGCGTCACTGTTGGGCAAAATGCGGTGGTTGGTGCCAACAGTGTTGTAACCAGAGATATACCAGCGTATACCGTTTATGCTGGCAACCCTGCACGGCTCATCAGGTCGTTAAGCTCTTAATGGTCTGAAGGGTAGCCAGGAAACTTCGGCAGGTAGGGGCCAAAAAAAGCATGGTAGGTTTCTGACGCTTTCTTGAATGTTAGATCGATATAATCCTGATCATTGAGCTCGATTCGGTATGTCGGAATATCCTTGTACAGCACTTTAAGGGTATAAAGTGCTGTGCTGCTGATGCCTATGATTTGAGATATACGCTGAGAAAATCTGTAAAGCTCGAGTTCGATGGGAGCTAAAGGTGATACAACTTCTATATCTCCAATTTTTTTTATTTCTTCAAGCACAGCAAAAGATTCGCCGCGGTGGGCGGTATAAATCATTTTTTTTGATTCACTGCTATTAAGTGCGTTGCGCACAATGGAATAATAAATATCGGCCTGAACTGCTTTGGTGTCGATAAAAGGCTGTCCGATAAAAAGAACTGCGCCATCAGTGGCATATACATCGGCTCCTATTTGGCTTCGTAACCATTCCATTTCATTTTTTATTACGCTGCAGTGATTTGTATCTGGCAAATTGAAAATCGAGAATAATACAAGAGGTGAAAACTTGAAGCTCATGGTTTTAAAACCAAGGAGTTTAAGGATTAGGTCTTTTCCGCCCTTCTTTTTTTGGGGCAATTGTCCGGTGGTCAAACAATTTTCATAATCGACTACAGTTTTTGCCCCGTCGTCATACAGTACATGAGTACCATAGGTCACATTGGCGAGTAAGGAGTTATACCACCAAGAGGTAAAATCCCCTCCCATTACATAGTCCCAATGCGTCCCTTTGTACTTGTATAGCAGAGCGGGTAATTGAACAATTTTTCGCTCTGAACTGTACCAATAAACAGAGTCCCACTGCTGCCGTTCTAACACATCACGCATTACTCGTTCGTTGTTAGATCCTTTCAGCGCTCGGACAACGAGGTGCTTGTTGGTACTTGTCGGAGCTAGTTTTTGCACCGCTTCAGCAGCATTGACTAACTGCAGAGGAGAGGATGCGGTTGCTAGTATATTCACGTTTATTCCATGGTAGAAGAGAGTTCGGTATTGCTGTATCGAGGTGTTGTGCTGTTAAAAATCCTTCCCCCGCCAGCGGCAGTATCGTAGATACCAGCCGTTGGTTTTCTTCCAGAACCCTAGCCCATGATCTTTCGGTCGTAAGTTGACTCGGCGAATGCGGTAGAGATCTTCTGCCGGGTGTAGTGGGCCGGTAACCGTGGCGACGCCGAACAGGTAGCCGGCATTTTGTACCGCTTCGACTTCTCGGTCGCCGTAGTCACCGTAGGGGTAGGCGAACGAGACTACTTCGTCTTCCAGCCAGGTTTCTAAGCGTTGCTTGGATTCGATCACTTCGCGAATCATCTCTGCCTGATCGAGCTGCGACAGCCGCTGGTGGCTTAGCCCGTGGGAGCCGATCTCTATTCGACCGCTGCGGTGACAGGCGAGTAGCTGCTCGCGGTTCATCAATGGCGCTTCGGGTTCGCCGCTGGCCAGATCCCAGCTGTTGCAGGTCAGTGACTCGTCGGTGAGGGCATAGATCACCGCGTTGAAGTCGAACTCTTCCAACAGTGGCAACAGGTTGTGGTAGTTGTTGGCGTAGCCGTCGTCGAAGGTCAGGATGACCGGCTTGTTGACCCGTACGCCATCGGCGAGCTGCTTAAAAGTGATTGCTTGATAGCCGCGTCGCTTGAGACTGGCGAACTGTTCTCGCAGGCGCGCTTTGGTGACGTAGACCTTGTGTACCGAATCGCTAATCTCGGCATCGCTGACCTGGTGGTACATCAGGATGGGAACTTCGGCCAAGTGGCGTAGCGAGGCGTCGGCGATGGCCTGACGGTAAGCGCTGCGGACCTGTTGGTTGACGTGGGGGACGCGATAATCTTCTAGGTAGCGACTGTACGACGAGGTATCGACGCTGCGCTGGCCTTTAACAAAGTCGCTCAGATCCTGTTCGAGTTTGGGCCAGTCGATAAAGGCCGGGCTGAAGCAGTCGCCAAAGTTGGTCGCCTTGGCTTGATCGATGGTTTGCTGGTCGACCAGGCCAACATAGCAGGCTTCGCCAATGGCCATCACCGCACGACCTAGCGCCATCGCTTCGAGGGCGACGCGACCGGCGCCGATCACCAAATCAGCTTGCTGGTAGTAAACACTCACATCGCTGGTCTGGCCGACAAATTCGACGTTGCTGGGTGGCGTAGGCCACTCTTCGGGTAGCGAGGGGCCGCCGACCAGTTGAAACTGCAGTGCCGGAAAATGTGGCGCAATCTGATACGCCAGTTGTCGGGCGATCTCGCCTTTGGGGCCGGTCAGTCGTCCGACCCAGACAATCTTACTTGAGGCCATTACGCACCACTCGGATATAGCTAGCGGGGATATTCAGTTCACGGTTGAGGTGATCCGACAGGTGGTCGCAGACGGCCAGGATGACCCTGCCGTAGATGTTCCAGCCACTGCTGCTCTTGTGCACTTTCTGCCGTCCGTGGACGGTCGAGACGTAACCGACCTTGGCGCGTTTGGCGGCGATATTGGCGACCCAGCTGGCGGCGCGCGAGTGGGCGTGGATCACATCGATGCGATGTTGGCGACAAAAGCGCACAACCCCGATAATATTGCGCAATCGATTGAGGTATTTGCGGTTATGCAGTGGCATCGGCGTATAAACCGCTCCGGGAACCTCCACCGTCAGTGTGTCGGACAGAATCCAGCATTGGTCCCCTTGGGCCAGCTGTTCACGGCAGAGCTCGGCGGCATAGACCTCGGCCCCAGTAAGATGAGTCTGTGACAGTAGATGAAGGATACGCATTGTTGAATAAGAGTCCCCAAAAAATCCTGGTTGTCCGAAACGATAAACTGGGCGATTTTATGCTCGCCTGGCCAAGCTTCCAAGCCTTGAAACAGGCCTTCCCAGACAGCCGGGTGGTGGCTTTGGTGCCCAACTATACCAGACCTATCGCCGAACTCTGCCCCTGGATCGATGAGATCTTGATCGACCCGACCGAAGCTGCGGGCAAAGAGGGTTTTAACAGTCTGCTCAAACAGGTCAAAGCGCAGCGCTTTGACCTGATGCTGACGCTGTTTTCGACCACCCGTATTGGCTTATTGGGGTTGCGCGCAGCGATCCCACAGCGCTGGGCACCGGCGACGAAACTGGCGCAGATGTTTTATAACCGGCGATTGAAGCAGAAGCGATCGCAGTCGAAGAAGCCCGAATACGCCTACAACCTGGATCTGGCCCAAGCAGCTATAGAGGGCTGCGGTGGTCGCTACAGCGCGCCGCAGGGACCGTACCTTAGTGTTGATCCGACGCTGCTTGCCGAACTGCGCCAGACCTTCTTAGCCCAGCATCAGTTAGAGTCCGACACGCGGCTGATCTTTATCCATTCGGGCCACGGAGGCTCGGCCAACAACCTCAGCCTGGTTCAGTATGCTGAGCTGGCGAGCAACATTGCCCGCCCCGATAGCTGTTTTATTTTGACGGCGGGGCCGGGCGAGCTGGAAGCGACCCAGGAGCTGGCGGCGTTATTGGATAACAACGGTGTTAAGCAGCGGGTGTTCAGCTCGACCGAAGGGCTACAGAGCTTTGCTCAGCATCTGGCTCTGGCCGATCTGTTTATTGCCGGGTCAACCGGTACCCTGCATATCGCCGGAGCGCTGGATCGCCCCACCGTGGGCTTCTACCCCAACCGGCGATCATCGACGCCGCTGCGTTGGAGGACGTTAAACGGCGAGGGGCGCACGCTGGCGTTTACGCCACCGTCGGAGATTGAGCAGGATATGAGTCACGTCGATATTTCGGCTGCCGCCGCCGAGATTAGCGAGTTTATCGAACGGCTTTGGTAAGGCGTTATTTCAACGCCTTGGTGCGGGTCCAGAGATCGGCGTATTTGACGAAGCAGGAGTGGCTGGATAGCAGCGCCATCAGCAGCCCATGACGACCGTCGAGGAAGCCGCCGCGCACCAGGTACATCTTAATAAACAGCGCCAATGCGTGTAGCCCGGCCTGCAATAAGCTGGCTTGCTTGCCGCGCTCGGCGCGCTGTTCGGCAAAGATCGCCGCATAACGGGCAGACTTGACCAGGTAGTGCTCCAGATCGCGGTAGCTGTAATGCAGCATCCGCGCTTCGATCTTCTCGATCTTGACGCAGTCGTCCAGAATCAATCGCTCGTGGACCTTGATCTCGGGGTCCCAGTGTCCGTGCTGGCGCGGATAGAGGCACTGTTTGTAGGAACTCCAACCGCCGTAACGCAACTCTTTGCCAAACACATGGGTAGGCCAGCGCAGCCGGAAGGCGCGGTTAAGCTTGTCGTCGTCCCGCAGCGCTTCAATCTGCTGCTGCAGCTCAGGGGTGATCCGTTCGTCGGCGTCGAGCATCATGACCCAGTCACCGCTGCAGTGCTCGTGTAGTCGCTGGCGCTGCATCCCAAAACCCTGCCAGTCGGCATCGACAAAGATCTTGTCGGTGTAACGTCGGGCGATCTCCAGCGTGGCGTCGGTGCTACCCGAATCGAGGATGACTATCTCGTCAGCCCAGCTGCAGGACTCCAGGCA
Source organism: Halopseudomonas sp. (assembly GCA_036960405.1). GTDB lineage: Bacteria > Pseudomonadota > Gammaproteobacteria > Pseudomonadales > Balneatricaceae > Motiliproteus. The sequence continues at coordinate 85,792 of JBALWS010000004.1, forward strand.
GGCTTCGAGCATCGATTCTTCGTTCATCACCATGATGGCGACCGAGATGGTCTTGCGCTCAGCCATGTGACAATTTCTCGTCGCGGATGCAGTCGAGCACCTGAGCGACGCTAACGTCGGTCAAACTATGCTTCTCGGGCAGCTCACGCACCGCCATCAGGCTGTTGTCACCGCCTAGGTCGGCCCGAAGGATATCGGCGTTCTGGGTCAGCGGCGGGGTGTAGTCGGGGGTAGTAGTGCGGTAGATCGCCACCACGTGGCTGCCGACCGCACCGGCGATATGCATCAAGCCCGAGTCATTACTGATGGCGTGTTGGGCCAAAGCCAGCAGGTCGACCGCGTCTTCGAGCTGAGTTCGGCCGCAGAGGTTATGGATCTCACAGTCGGCCAGGTCTTGAATCGCTTCGGCGACGATTTGGTCTTTGGGCGAGCCCAGGCACCAGAGTTGGTAGCCTCGCTGGTGTAGCTGTTCGGCGGCCTCTGCCCAGTACTCGGTAGGCCACTGCTTGGCCGGACCGAATTCGGCACCGGGCAACAGCGCCACCACCGGGCGATCGAGATTGAGGCCGTTGTCTTTCAACAGTCGCTGTTGGTTATCGGCGTTGACGCTGAGCGCGGGCTCGATAATTTCGGGCGCTTCGAGACTGGGTTTGGCACCCAGTGCCACCATTCGTTGTACCGCCAGCGGCAGGCGCCGCTTGTCGAGCATCCGCATATCGTTGACTAGCATGTAACGCATCTCGCCGCGAAAACCGCTGCGTTCGGGCACTTCGGCAACCCAGGGGATGAAGGCGGACTTGAGCGAACGCGGAATAACGATGCTGTTGCTGTATTGGCGTTTGACCAGCGCTAGGCCGAGCTGCCAGCGTTTCTTCAGCCCCAGCTCGCCGTGCTTGACGTCGAGCCCGATCGCCTCGTTGACCTCGGGCATCCGCGCCAGTATCGGGTGCGACCAGGCGGGTGCGATGACGTCGATCACGCAGTCAGATTGAGCCTGTTTGAGATGCTTGAACAGACTTTGTGCCATCACCATGTCGCCAACCCAGGAGGGGCCGACGATCAACCAGCGTTTTGCCATCTTATCGAAATTCCTATCGGTGCGTTATCCGTGGTAAAGCGATTCGCTATACCCTGCCTAGCGGTGTTGCTATCGATATACGCTTAGCGATGCAGCCATTGCATATATTCAGCCACGCCTTCTTGCACGGTCTTGAACGGCTCTTGGTAACCGACGCTACGCAGCTGGCTGATATCGGCCTGAGTGAAGCTCTGGTACGACCCCTTCAGGTGGTCGGGGAAGTCGATATATTCGATCTGCCCCTTACCGTGGAACTTGATCACCGACTCGGCCACGTCTTTGAACGACTGGCTGCGGCCGGTTCCCAGGTTAAAGATACCCGTGTGCTCGGGGTTATCCATAAACCATAGGTTGACCTTGACCACGTCGCCGACGTAAACAAAGTCGCGCATCTGGCCGCCTTCGTCGTAACCGTCGTAGGCGCCGAACAGTTTGGGGTCTTCGCCGCGCTCGATCTGGCCGTTGTTATGGAAGGCGACGCTGGCCATGCTGCCCTTGTGCTGCTCGCGCGGGCCGTAGACGTTGAAGTAGCGGAAGCCGACTACCTGCGAATCTTGATGGCGCGGCAGCACCTGGCGCACGTACTGATCGAACTGCCACTTGGAATAGCCGTAAACGTTGATCGGCCCCTCGCAAGCAAGCTCCTCCTTGAAGATCTCGCCTTTGCCGTAGGTGGCCGCCGACGAGGCGTACAGGAACGGCAGTTGCCGTTCTAGGCAGTAGTGCAGCAGCACTTTGGAGTACTCGTAGTTGTTCTCCATCATGTACTTGCCGTTCCATTCGGTGGTGGCCGAACAGGCGCCTTCGTGGAATACCGCTTGCACTGCGCCGAAGCTTTCACCGGCTTTGATACGGGTTAGAAAGTCATCTTTGTCGAGGTAATCGGCGATCTGGCAATCCTGCAGGTTCCAGAATTTATGGCCGTCGCTCAGGTCGTCGACCACCAGAATATCGGTGATGCCGCGCTCGTTGAGCCCTTTGACGATGTTGCTGCCGATCATGCCGGCGCCGCCAGTAACGATAATCATGAGCCTGTGTTCTCCTCGGTAGTACGAATGCGGCGGACGATGTTGGTGGTCGAACAGCCATCGAGGAAGCCGAGGATGATCACCTCGCCCCCGTTGTTGATAACGGCTTCACCGCCAGCGACGTCTTCGGCCATGTAGTCGCCACCTTTGACCAGAATATCGGGTAGCAGTTCTTTGATCAGCTCCGCCGGGGTGTCATCGACCGAATCTTTGCCGAATGGTACCACCCAGTCGACGCTGGCCAGCCCCGAGAGTACCGCCATGCGTTGCTCCATCTGGTTGATCGGCCGCTCCGGGCCTTTCAAACGGGAGACCGAATCGTCGCTGTTGACGGCCACGATCAGCTTGTCGCCCAGCGAGCGGGCCTGCTCCAGATACTGTACGTGGCCGGCGTGCAAAATGTCGAAGCAGCCGTTGGTCATCACCACCTTCTCACCGCGGGCGCGAGCTGCTTGGATCTGCTTTTGTAACGAATGGACGCTGATGATGCCGGTCTCGACTACTGCTTCGTCCAAAATTGCCCGGTTAAGCTCTTCGGCGCTGAGGGTCGCGGTACCCAGCTTGGCGACCACAATGCCGGCAGCCAAGTTAGCCAGACGGGTGGCGTCTTCGATCGACTCGCCAGCAGCCAGCGATGCGGCCAGGGTGCCGATCACGGTATCACCGGCACCGGTGACGTCGAACACTTCCTGCGCCACGGTGGGGATATGCAGCTCTTGTTCAGCCTGGATCAGCGCCATACCGCGTTCGCTACGGGTGACCAGCAGCGCATCGAGTTCGCAGGCACTGCGCAGCGCCCGGATACGTTCGACCAGATCCTCTTCATCGCTCCACCAACCGGCAACAGCGGCGAACTCTGACTCGTTGGGAGTAATCAAGGTAGCGCCCGCGTAGCGGCTGAAGTCGGTGCCTTTGGGGTCGACCAAAATCTGCTTTCCGGCGGCGCGAGCACGCGAGATCATCGCTTGGATCTCGTCCAGACAGCCCTTGCCGTAGTCGGAGAACACCACCACATCGCAATCGCGCAGGCAGTGGTCAAAGCGGCTCAGCAGATGGGAGTGATCGTAATCTTCGAAGCCATCCTCAAAATCGAGCCGGATCAACTGCTGGTTGCGGCTCATGACACGCAGTTTGGTGATGGTGTCGGAGCCGTCGACCGCCTCGAACTCGCACTGCACCTTAGCGGCCTGTAGCTGCGATCGTAGGCTGTCGGCCGCCTCATCTTTACCCACCAATGACAGCAGGGTGGCGTTACCGCCGAGCGCGACAATGTTCAGCGCCACGTTGCCAGCGCCGCCAGGGCGGCCTTCGTGGTCTTTGATATGCACCACCGGTACCGGAGCTTCGGGAGAGATCCGCTGGGTCTGGCCGTGCCAGTAGCGGTCTAGCATCAGGTCGCCGACGACCAATACGCGGGCGGTGGAGAAATCCGGGATATAAAGCTGCATAGAGTTCGGTCTGCTGTTGTCGTAAATGCGGTGTTTAGTTATTGGGCGCGAGCTGCTGGTCGATCGCTTCGCATAGCCAGTGGCCGATAAAGATGTGCGCCTCCTGGATGCGGGCGGTCTCGTCATCGGGGACGATCACCGCGAGATCGGCCAGTTGGGCCAGTTTGCCGCCATCGCGTCCCAGTAGCGTGGCGGATTTAATCCCCATGCTGCTGGCTTGCTCAACCGCTTTGATGATATTGCCGCTGTTACCCGAAGTACTTATGCCGATCACCAGATCGCCAGGCCGAGCTAGCCCTTCGATTTGACGCGAAAACAACGTCTCGAAGCTGTAATCGTTGCTGTGGGCGGTAATTAGCGAGGTATCGGTGGTCAGTGCGATGGAAGCCAGAGGGCCACGTTCGGCCTTGTAGCGCACCATAAATTCGGCTGCCAGGTGCTGGGCATCGGCGGCGCTGCCTCCGTTACCCATCCATAGAACCTTGCCGCCGTTACGCAGGCAATCGATCACCATTTCTGCCAGTTCCAACACTTGAGGTGCGAGAGCTGGAATCCGTTCAAAGGCTTGCTGATGACGTTTAAACGCCGCCTCAAAGCTGCTAATCACGTTGTCGATTCCTTCCAGAAAAATAAAAAGTAGCTCAGTATAACAGAGCCCTAGCCGGACTGTTAAAGACTACAAGAATCCCTTGTTGGCGGCTTGACACTGTAGATTAAACACGATTAAATACGCGCCTTCTTGTTGCCCGGATAGCTCAGTCGGTAGAGCAGAGGATTGAAAATCCTCGTGTCGGTG